>CANGUK010000023.1 GCA_947457095.1 Cyclobacteriaceae bacterium | reverse complement strand
TGGATGTGGCTCCAAGTTGATCGTTAACTACAGTAAGCCCGTACCCAAAATTTTTGTTTTTTACTCTATTTTGAAGGGTAATCAACTGTGTAGTGGGAGGAGTACCCGCTCCACTTGTAGCCGTGTAGCCTTGCCACTGAGAGCGATGGATTGCGGAAAACTGGAGACCTTCAGATTTACCTGCTAAGGCGGGATTGAAAAAGTTACCCGTATACAAATACTGCGTAAACTGAGGGATTTGCTGTGCAAAGACCCCAGTCGATGCAAGGAGCAGAAGCAGAAATCCTGCTGCCCTAAAAAAAATAACCAAGTCGCTTTTTCTGTTCATTTGGCTGTGAAGTCCTCAAATTTAAACTAGTCTTGGAATTTAAACTGAGAATCCACTGAAAATGATTCTAAGAATTACAAATTATTGGCTTTTTTTATAAACAACTCCAAGGCGCCTGTCATACTCGGGGCATTTGGCATTGGAGCTTCAATGTCTAAAATCAGCCCCATATCGCGTACAGCCTGTGCTGTTGTTGGGCCAAAGGCAGCAATACGAGTTTTCCCTTGAACAAAATCAGGGAAATTTTGACGCAAAGATTTAATCCCTGAGGGGCTAAAAAATGCCAAGATATCGTACTTGACATCTGCCAAATCAGATAAATCTGCCGCTACGGTATGGTAAATAATTGCTTCAGTAAACGCAATTCCCTGTTTCTCCATGTACCCGGGTATGTCATCCTTACGGATATCCGAACATGGGAATAGGTATTTTTCGTTTTTATGTTTTTTGAAATAGTCAAACAAGTCCTCTGCAGTCTTGGTGCCTACAAATAACTTGCGCTTTCGAATTACAATGTACTTCTGAAGGTAGTGAGCCGTTTGATCTGAAATGCAGAAATATTTCATTTCAGCAGGCATCTCAATTTTGAAATCCTTACATATCGCAAAAAAATGATCAATCGCATTTCGGCTCGTGAAAATGATAGCCGTATGTTTTAGGATGTCTATTTTTTGTTTTCTAAACTCTTTCGGGGGAACAGGCTCCACCTTTATAAATTGCCTAAAGTCGATTTTCAGCTTATATTTTTCTGCAAGCAGTAAATAAGGTGAATTGGCTTCGGTAGGTTTAGGTTGAGAGACCAGTATGCTTTTTACTGGGGTATAGCGATCTTTTGGAGCTGCACTCATGCTAGGAGTTCCTTTTACGTTCAACACATCACTGGACTAGTACCAAGATCCATTTGGTCAAAACCAAAAAAGGTACTATTTCCGCTAGGCAAAGGTAAGTAAATAAATGGTAATTCTTAAAATTCAACTTATTCATCATGAGTAAGAAAAGTCCAAATACTCCCAAAAGGTAAACCCAAAAGACACCCTTCATCAGCTGAGTAAACACCAGCTTTAATTCAAAGAAATCATTAATTGTAAAAAAGGTGGTGACCACTAGAACAACCGCAAAGCCAAAAGTGATGAGTCTTAGGAGGTAAAAAAAGTGTGCAAATTCTGATTTGCCAAGCTCAAACAAATAGCTCACCAACTTGATGGCGGAAAATTTCAAAATGGTGAGTAACAAAATCAAAATTGAGGCAAGCAACCAAAAAAACAACAAGGAGAAGGCGCTGAACCCAATCCAGTTTTCAATCCAATCGGGCCTAAAAATCACAATACCCGTGACTAAACTCTGAGCAAGCATCATCGATACCAGAAACAAGTAAAGAAGGATGTCAAACGAAAATACTTTTTGGAGTCCTCCACTTTCTGAAAAATCTTCCGCCTTGATCACGGATAAAGGCTGGAGCAACACCCCTAATAAATATGGATATACACGCCGATAAACCGCCGCCAAACCTAGTATCACAAAAAGAGATAGGGCAAAGAAATCTTTCAAGGGCTGAACTGGAGTGCGTTTCTGTTGCGCCAAAAATTGCTTTTCCAAATCCACTTGCTCCTTCTCTAGGGCATTTGTGGCCACTTTAGTTACCTGGAGCCCAAACTCTCCCACTTGCATCCGATCATTGATTACGGTCACAAGCAAACTATCCTTTCGGAATTCTCGCTTAAATGAAGCGGTAGAAATAAAGAAAGTGGTGTCATTGGAGATCAATCCCCAAAGCTTTCCATCAATAAAAATGGTGGAGCGTGCCGGTACCTCAAATTGGAAATAGGATTGAGGAAAAGAATTTACCGCCAAAACCACCTCTTTTTGACCTATAGATCCTACCAAGGATTGTTCCGATGCATTTGCCCACCTTCCCTCATAATTTTCCAACACCTGAGCAGTTGCCCACGCGGAAGAGAATAGAAATAAGAAAAGAAGTAAAATTCTTCGCATTGAAACTGTTCAAAGTGGACTAATGTACCCTATGTAAACCCTAAAAGGTGATGTCTTAGCCTCAATTATTACTTACAAAACTCAGCAATCCTAAGACAGCCTCCAAATGATTTTTACTGGTTCTTCAATGAAAAGAATCCGAATCATCAAAGTTGAAGGACTAAAATTGGAACATCCGCTATATTTACTCAAGATTTTATCCCTATGGCAGGACTCTACATCCACATCCCCTTTTGCAAACAAGCCTGCCACTATTGCGACTTTCATTTTTCAACAAATCTTCAATTGATTACTCCAATTGTGGAAGGAATAATCCTGGAAATGGAGCTCCGAAAAGACTACTTGAAAGGCGAAACTGTGGATACAGTCTACTTTGGGGGAGGTACACCCTCCTTGCTGCCTGCGGCGGCCTTGGAACAGATTCTGAATCAAGTAGCTCGTGTTTTTCCAGGGAAAAAACTAGAAGTAACCCTAGAGGCCAATCCGGACGACCTAAATACCAAGGCTTTAACCACTTGGAAATCCTTGGGAATTGACCGCCTTAGCTTGGGAATCCAAAGCTTTCAAGATGAAATCCTTACCGCTTACAATCGGGCTCACAATTCCAATCAAGCAAAGCAGGCCATACACCTTGCTCGATCGGCTGGATTTGAAAAGTTTTCCATTGACCTAATTTATGGGTACCCCCATGGAGATCATGGCCTGTGGAAAAAAGACCTGAAAGAAGCATTGTCGCTAGACCCTGGCCACCTTTCAGCCTATTCGCTGACGGTTGAACCCAAAACCACCTTTGGGAATTGGACAAAAAAAGGAAAATTTATCCCTGCAGAAGAAGAATTCGTAGCGGAGCAATTTGAATGGCTGCAGGAGCAATGTGAAAAAGCAGGATACCTGCAGTATGAAATTTCCAATTTTAGCCGTCCTAATCAAGGAGCAATTCACAATAGTAATTATTGGAAACGGGTTCCCTACCTGGGCATCGGACCTAGCGCTCATTCCTTTGATGGTCATGGAAGAGGCTACAATCCTCCTTCTAACCCGAATTATATCAAAAATTTGGCCGCTCGAAAGCTCCCCTTTGTGTTAGAAGTACTCGAAAAAGAAGAATTGATCAACGAAGAAATCCTGACTAGCCTTCGAACGAGCTGGGGATTAAATACTGCTAATTTGGCGGAGCGATACCAATTTGATCTCCTCCAAATCAAGGGAGCTTCGATCACTAAATTAACTGCCCTTGGCATGATTCATGTCGAGGGGAAAACGCTAACTTTAACTCGGAAAGGCAAGTTGCTCGCAGACAGCATTGCTGCCGAAATTTTTATTGAACCCCATGACCTACTCTAGAAAGAAAGATGCCACTCCATTGGGGGAAGCCTTACAAGACTTATTGAAGTCTTACCGCCTAGAAGATACCTATCAGGAAAAAGTTCTGCTCGCCTCTTGGCCACAATTGATGGGAAAAACAATTGCCGACCGTACGGGAAACTTGTACATCAAGGACAAAAAACTATTTGTGAAAATTACGTCTGGTCCTGTAAAAAAAGAACTTCAACTCAATAAATCCAAGGTGATTGCCCTCATCGAAACCGAAGTAGGAAAGGGAATTGTAGACGATGTCGTCTTCCTTTAAAATTTTTGAAAGATTTAACAATTCTCCCCGATTTCGGGTAGACACGAGTAGCGCTTCATTGGTCGACATTCCCTATTTTTGAAGGGTAACTCCATGATCAAGACTCCCTCACTTCCTCTTGGCAGAATTAGCCTTTTGCTGGCCATACTAGTTTGGCTTGCTCTGGTATTGGTAGACTTGGTTCGGATTTTTGGGATGATCAATAACCTCGATTCCGGAATTTCAGAAGAGGTTACCTGGATTTTAGAAATCCTATTTTTCTTTTTTGTGTATTTGGTCTATCGCCATATTTTTTGGAAAAATCGGCAGGCAGATTTTCTCACACTTATTTGGCGGGGAGTTTCAAATGGCCTTTTTGCTGCCGGCGCGGGTCTGCTCACCGAACTGATTTACCTCACATTAGGGGAGAGTAAAATTGGGACAGACCCTTTTCTAAACAATATTTTTTACCATATCAACTTTGCTTGGACAAGTGCTTTCTTGATTTCTACCACACTCTTGTGGAGGCATTTGATCCTGTACCAAAAGAATAAGCAGGTAGTCAAACAATGGCGGGTGTTTGAGCTTTCGATGTTGGGCGCCTTATTTTTTGTGTTTTTCAACCACAACAATTTTGATTACAGCTTTCTGTTTGGATTGGTCATCCTATTGGTAGTTTCCATCCGGCTTGCCGTAAATTTAAAATGGATCCCCTACCTTAATTTTAAGGAGAAATGGAAAACCCTATTGTTCCTTTTTCTCATTTTACTGAGTTCTGGAATTCTGTTTTACCGAGTGCTATCCTATGGAAATGAGGCTATCCTGCAAATCAACCTCACAGACAACCTGTTCATTATGGCCTTGTTTGGGTTTGTATTTGCTTATGGCCTGTTTAGCTTTTTGGTAACCCTTTTCAACTTGCCCACCTCTTCGGTTTTTGAACAAAAATTAACGGAGGCTATTAATTTTCAAAAACTCAGTCAATCTATTCAACCGGAAGATAATGAGGAACAAGTGCTAGATATTTTGCTTGATTCTTGCATCAGTGCTTCCTATTCGGATGGCGCTTGGATCGAACTAAATTCCAAAGAGCAAATCCAACTAAAACATCCCCTCCGGCTTTTGGATCAGGCTACTCAAACAGCCCTTGCTGCCCTGATTCCTAAAGAAACCCAGTCTTGGACCCTTAGTCCATCCACGGAACAGGCCCAAACGGTTCGACTCAACCATGACGTGTACAAATCTGCGCTACTGGTTCCCTTGATAGTCAACAAATCGATTGTAGCACGAATCATACTGATCAAGGAAGTAAAAGAAGGATTCAATAAGGAGATGATGAGCATCATCGGAACCTTTGCAAGGCAGGCCTGTATTTCTGTAGAAAACCATCGCCTACTCAATCAAGCCATTGCCAACGAACGCTATCAAGAAGAGTTAAAAATCGCGCAGCGCGTTCAGAAGGCTCTTTTGCCACTCGAACTCGATCATCCAGACTCATTTGAGATTTGTGCCTATTCCAACACCGCGGATGAGGTGGGCGGGGACTATTACGACACCTACCAAGTTGATGCAGCTCATTTTGTAGTCATCATGGGAGACGTATCTGGTAAAGGCACTTCTGCTGCCTTTCACATGGCCCAAATGAAAGGGGTATTCCAAAGCTTAATCCAACTGGGCTTGAAGCCAGCTGAATTCATGAAAAAAGCGAATGCTGCGCTAAGTAAGTGTTTGGAAAGAAATCACTTTATCACGGCTTCCATTTTTGAAATTGACACCAATTCCCAAACATTTTGCCATGCTAGAGCAGGGCATATTCCTACCCTTTGGTACAAGGCAAAAGAAAAAACTGCAGAATTCATTTCAATGGAAGGGCTTGGTTTGGGAATTGTGAGAAACCCAAGTTACCAAAACCACGTACACGAGAAGACATTTAACTATCAAAAGGGAGACATTTTGGTACTCCTCACAGATGGAATTCTCGAAGGAAGAAATGAGAAAGGCGAACAGTTTGGTTACGAACGATTAAAAAACTTAGTTGAAGCCAATCCTCAACTAGCACCATCCATCTTACAGCAGGTAATTATCGATTCTCTCCACCAATTTGTGGGAGGAGATGGAATGATTGACGATGATTACTCCCTGTTGGTGGTCAAATTCACCCACCCCGAATAAACGAGCAAATCATGCTACGAATTGAGAAAATAAAAGAAGAAAATAAAGATATCCTCCGCCTAATTGGTGAGGTAGATGCGAGCAATTCCGTGCTTCTAGACCAATCCATTCAGGAAGTGGTCCAACAAGGCGCCTCCTTTTTATTAATTGATGGGAAAGAGCTGGGGTACATCTCTTCAGCGGGCTTGGGTGTATTCATGTCTTACCTCGATGAGTTTTCAGAAAAAGGGATTCGATTTGCAATTTTCGGGTTGAATGATCAAGTTGGAGAGGTATTCAAAATTCTTGGACTAGATCGATTGATCTCCATTGTACCAGATAAGCTCACCGCAATCGCCTCCCAGCATGAATCATAAACTTAATTTATCCTGCAGTACTGCTGCATTGGCTGAATTGAGAAGCTTTTTGCAGCAGAACCAAGCCATCTTCAAGCTATCGGAGGTGGATAGACACCAAGTAACTTTGGCAGTTGAAGAAGTTTGTGCCAACCTGATTATCCATTCGCATGCCTGCAATCCCAAGGAAGAAATTCACTTGGAAGTCAAGGAATTGAACAAAAAAATAATCGTAGAAATTACAGATAAAGGGGATGCCTTCAACCTGTTGGATTACAAGGTTCCAGATCTAAGTCAAGTGATCGAAGAGAAGCGAAAAGGGGGCATAGGGATCCTCTTGGTCAAAAAAATCATGGATGAAATCGAGTTTGAATCCAAAAACGGAAAAAATATTTGTAGATTAATTAAAAATTTTCGGCCCTAAAAGAAGTTAATACGCTGGGAAATGCTGCTTTACCCTTGAAATGTTACTAAATTTGTACCTTTGAACCTTACTTTGGCCTCTATACCAATGAATCACCGAATCTTTTCGGCACTATTCACCTTTCTTTTCTTCGCCTCTTTGGGCTTTTACAGCCCTGCAGCTAGTGCTCAGGAACAGCGCGAGGTACTTTTTATGCTCGGAAATAAGGAAGTAGATAAAGAGGAATTTCTGTATTTGATCACCAAGGGAAAAAAAGTTGATCCTGCTGCGGCAACACTAAGCAGAGAGGAGTTTGAAACTAATTTCGATCAATTCTTACTTTTCCAGTTGAAAGTAGCGGAAGCTGAGTCCATAGGACTTCATCAATCGGTAGAATTTGAGCGGGAATTCGAAAGCTTTAAGGAAACGCTTATTGCCCCATTTTTGATTAAGAATGGGGTAGAGGAAGGGGAATTAAGAAAGGTATATGGCCGAATGCAAGAAATTGTACGAGCTAGCCACATTTTATTCCAGTTGCCTCCAAATGCCAGCAATGAAGACAGTCTTTCCATGCTCAAGATGGCATTGAAAGTGAAAGCAGAGCTTGAAAATGGAGGAGATTTCAATGCCTTGGCACTGGAATACTCCGATGACCCCTCTGCCAAAGTGAATAAGGGAGATCTCGGGTATTTTACAGGGCTACAAATGGTCCAACAATTCGAAGAAGCTGCCTACATGCTTCCCGTTGGGAGTATTTCTGATCCCGTATTGAGTGATTTTGGATACCATCTCATTCAAGTAAAAGATCGACAATCAAACCCAGGTGAGGTACAAGTTTCCCACATTTTGGTGCGCTTCGATGCTGCGAACAGCAGCCAAGAAGAAAACGCAAGAAGAAGAATCTCTGACATCTATTCGGAAATACAAAAAGAGAATACCCGCTGGGAAGAAATTGTAAAATTCTATTCGGAAGACCCTGCCACCAAGGAAGCCGGAGGTATTTTACCATGGTTTGGAGTAGGAACAATGATTCCAGAGTTTGAAATGGCGGCATTGTCCTTGACAGAAATTGGTGAAATCTCCCCACCACTCAAAACCCCCTACGGATACCATATTCTACGATTGGAAGGAAAAAGATCGCTGCAATCCTATGAGGATCTTGAGCAAACGATCAAATCCAAAATTTTGCGTAACTCCAAATCTGGCATGATCCAATCTCAAGTCATTGCCATGCAAAAAGCGAGGTATGGGTTCAAGGAAAATGAGGCTGAGTTAGTTAAACTTTCCAAAACGCTGACATCCGAAGATCTAACCTCCTTTGGCATCCAGCTGCAAGAAAAAGGGTTGGCAGGAGTTCAACTTTTTTCGATCAACAACAGCTCCTATGCTGCTGGGGATTTGTGGAAGTTTATGCAAGCGGAAGAAGTGACTCCCAAGGGATCAGGCACCTTCTTTAATCGCTGGTTAGATAAGTTTGTAACCAAAACCTTGGAGGATACCGAAGAAAAAGATTTGGAAGCAAACAATTCGGATTACCAAAAGCTACTCAAAGAATATAGAGATGGGATTTTGATGTTTTCCCTGACCAACCAAGAAGTATGGCAAAAAGGATTGAATGACAGTATTGGACAGCAAGAATTTTACCAAAAGAACATCCAAAACTACCAGTGGAAGACTCGTGTACAGGCTTATTTGGTAAAGGTCAACGATGCCTCTAAGCTTGAAAATGCACGCAAATCGCTTCAAAATAAAGGTTTTAATTCAGACAGCTTCGCTTCCTTCGAAGCAGATTACCGCGCCAATTTTCCTACTGCCTACGCAACCGAATCGGGAACTTTTGAATATGAAGCGCATCCTATTCTTTCTAAGGTAGACTTGAATCAATCCTACCAAGAGTTGGTTGTAGAAGGTGTACCTTATGTCCTTATTGTGGGAAAAATTTATCCACCTGGACCTCGAAAATTTGAAGAAGCAAGGGGTCTAGTCATTCGAGATTACCAAGCTTTTCTGGACCAAGCCCTCCTAAAGCGACTGAAAGAAAAATATCCCATACAAATCAATTCTGGGGTAAAAGAAAAGGCCTTTGCCGCTCTGAATCAATAATTCTCCCCATTCGGACTCTCCGAAAAAGAAAAAACTATGAAATTCCTACACCGACTTCTTCCGAGCCTAGTTGCATTTTGGATCTTGGGACAAGCTCATGCCCAAGAAACTGCCACTGGTCAGGTGGTTGATAAAATTGTTGCGAAGGTTGACAACAACATTGTACTTGAATCTGAGGTCCAGAAGAGTTACCTCGAGGCACTTTCTCAAGCCCAACAAGGTATTGAAGCGCCTACACGATGTTCTGTTTTCGAAAGTTTATTGATCAATAAACTCATGGTGGCTAAAGCTGAGATCGATTCGGTTATCGTCACAGATGCAGAAGTCATGCTCCAAGCCAACAATCGTTTTAGCATGGTCATGCAACAGTTTGGTGGAGACGAAGCCATGCTCGCCGAAATGTACGGCAAGACTGCTGACCAATTGAAAGCTGAACTTGAGGATGTCATTCGGGAGCAGCTGATTGTGGAGAAAATGCGCAAAACCATCACCGAAGGCATCTCTGTTTCTCCTGCTGAAGTGCGTGCCTTTTATTACAGCATACCAAAGGATTCCCTTCCCTTATTCACCTCTGAAGCGACAGTGGGTCAAATTGTGCGCAAACCAGAAACCAACCCACAAGTACGGGAGCAAATTCTGGCACAATTAAAGCAGTTCAAACAAGACATTGGCTCTGGAAAATCAACCTTTGCAGAACTTGCCAAAGCGAATTCGGAAGACCCCGGATCGGCCGCACAAGGTGGTGACCTAGGCTTCTTTAGAAGGGGGGAATTGGCTCCAGAATACGAGGCTACAGCATTGGGATTACGGCCGGGGGAACTGTCGGACCCAGTAGAAACCCAATTTGGGTTTCACCTGATCCAGTTACTTGAAATCAAAGGGAGCACCTTCAATACGCGGCACATCCTACGAATCCCCAGTGCCACAGAACAAGATGTTCAAAAAGCCGAACGCTACTTAGATAGCTTGAAAAAAGAAATTCTGGCTGGAAAAATAGAATTTGCAAAGGCAGCTAAGGAGTATTCCCAAGATCGAACTACCTCGGATGCGGGTGGATTTTTTACGGATCCTGCGACCACCTCAAACCGACTTTCCCTACGTACCTTGGAAGATCCAGTGCTTTACTTCACCATCGATACCATGAAGATCGGCGACATTACTCCTCCGATTCGATTTGAGGACCCTAGAGAAGGTACCAAGGTCCGTATCCTCTTCTACAAGGCCCGCTACCCAGCACATAAGGCTAATCTGGAGGATGATTACGAAAAGCTCAAAGCCGCCACCCTTCGCAGAAAAGAAGATGAGGTGCTGAGCAAATGGTTTGTCACTGCCAAAGAAGATATTTTTATTGATATCGACCCAAGCTACGATCGATGCGATGCCCTCAAAGAAAAGTAAAAAAAACCCTCGCTGAGCGAGGGTTTTTTTATGCTACATTTTCTTAAAGCTAAGGCCGCCTTCTGCTCCAAAAAAATACTATCTCAACAAGGGCAAAAATCACTGCTAAACTTGGCTACTTACCTTCTAATTCTGGATGGTGAAACTGGGTTTGATAGTCAATGGGTACTCTCCTCGATGGATTCTCCCCCTTGAGTTTGCTTTTCAAAGAGCGCAGCATACACTCCTTTTTGAGCCATCAAGGCCCCATGATCTCCTCGCTCTACAATTCGTCCCTCGTCGAGAACAATAATCTGATCGGCAAGTTTGGCCGAAGACACCCGATGTGAGATGATGATGGACGTACGGTTTTTCATGATTTTTTGGAGGGAATTCAAGATGGCATTTTCCGTCTTGGTATCCACAGCCGAAAGACAATCGTCCAAGATCAAAATCTTCGGTTCCTTCACAATGGCTCGTGCAATGGATACCCGCTGCTTCTGACCTCCAGATAGGGTGATTCCCCGTTCGCCAAGAAGCGTTTCAAAGCCCTTCGGAAAATCTAGGATATTTTGATAGACATCCGCATCCTTTGCGGCCTGCGTAATCCGATCTAGGTTGGCTTGATCCAAGCCAAAAGCAATGTTGTTGGCAATGGTATCTGAAAAAAGAAATACATCCTGAGGTACTACCCCGATTTGACTGCGTAAGCTTGCGAGCGAATACTGCTGGATGGGCCTTCCATCCACCAATATCTCCCCTGAGCTGGCATCGTACATGCGCATGAGTAGGTTGGCCAGGGTAGATTTTCCCGAACCAGTGGTACCGATTATTCCTAAAGTCTGTCCCGCTGCTATAGAAAATGAAATGTCTCGAAGCGCCTGTACCCCTGAATCTGGATAGACAAAGGAGAGGTGATTTACTTCAAGTGCCCCTGCCAGAGTAGACTCTAGGTTTTCCACCGACACCAAATCCGTCTTTTGATCCAGCAATTCATTGATCCGTCGTTGGGATACCTCAGCGCGCTGGACAATACTTGTTACCCATCCTAGCGAAGCCACAGGCCAAGTGAGCATGTTGACATACAAAATAAACTCGGCAATGACGCCATAACCAATCTCTCCTTGAATGACCATCATTCCTCCTACATAGACGGTGATGATCGTGGAAATTCCCACTAAGGCCATAATCAAGGGAAAAAACAAGGCATTTACCCGAGTCAATTCAATAGATTGATGCTTGTACTCTTCACTTGCCTTGTCAAACTCGGAAGCAGAATCCTGTTCACGAACAAATGCCTTCAACACGCGAATTCCTGAAAATGCTTCCTGAACAAAGGTGCTGAGCTGCGAAAGGCTTTGCTGGATTTTTTCAGAACGGGCGTTAATCAGATTGTTGACATAGTAGATACTTAAGGAGAGGATTGGGAGGGGCAGTAAGGAATACAAGGTAAGTTCCAAATTGACCGAAATCATGTAGGAAATCACCAAAGGAAATAAAATCAACAGGTTGAGTCCATACATGATCGCAGGGCCCAAATACATTCGCACACGGCTCACATCTTCTGAAATACGTGCCATCAAATCGCCGGTACTATTTTTTCTGTAAAAACTTAAAGGCAAAAATTGAAAATGTTCAAAGAGCTCATTTTTCATGTCGTACTCAATTTTTCTAGACATGATGATGAGCGTCTGACGTATTAAAAAGAGGAAGAAGCCACGCAGCAGGGCCATGATCAAAATCAAAATCCCAAAAATAAAGACCGACTCCAAAAAATAGTCGCGAGCCAAATCCCCAAGCCCTCCCTTCGTTAAAGGATTGAAAAGTGCAAAACTTTCAACCACATAATCTATGGCAATTCGCACGAGTTGGGCAGGAATAATTACGAAAATATTTGAGATCACCGTAAAGAGTATTCCCAAAAACAACAATCCCTTGTATTTGACTAAATATTTGTTGATTCTCCAGAGCTCTTTCACGAAATAAAATCTAAGTTTTTAATAATGCTCTTGTATAAAATTTGGCAGAATAAAATTTGTAAGCTGATAAAAGTATTTAATTTTGTGTCCACGAAAATCCAAGTTTTAACCCAAATATAACACATTCTAAAAAGCTATTTTCAGATGTTAGCGATTAATGAAACCGAAACCATCCGTGAGGGTTCAATTTTTGGACAAATCACCACCATGGATCATGAGCAGTTGGTCATCTGTCAGGATGAAGCTACTGGCCTCAAAGCACTAATAGGAATTCACAACACCGTCTTAGGCCCAGCATTGGGCGGCACACGCATGTGGCCTTATGCTACTGAAGAAGAAGCCATCAGAGATGTATTGCGCCTTTCAAGAGGCATGACCTTCAAAAATTCACTCGCAGGATTGAATTTGGGAGGTGGCAAAGCAGTTATTCTTGGCGATCCACGCTTGAAATCAGAGGCCTTTATGCGCCGATTCGGGCGTTTTGTAGAGAGCTTGGGCGGTCGCTATGTGACTGCTGAAGATGTCAACATGAAAACTTCCGACATGGAATACATTGCTTTGGAAACCCGTCACGTGACAGGACTCCCCAAAAGCAAGGGCGGCGCAGGGGATCCTTCTCCAGTAACTGCCTATGGAGTATACATGGGCATGAAGGCTGCAGCAAAGAAAGCATTTGGTACAGACTCCCTTCAGGGAAAGAAAATAGGGGTTCAAGGGGTAGGTCAAGTAGGTAAATACCTCCTCAACTACCTGGTGAAAGAAGGTGCTGAACTCATGATCACGGATATTTTTGAAGACAAACTCAAAGAAGTCGCAGCCGCAACCGGTGCCACTGTGGTGGACAGCAAGGTGCTCTACGACATGCCGATGGACATCTACGCACCCTGTGCACTCGGTGCCACTATCAACGACCAGACCATCGATCGCTTGACTTGCCGGGTGATTGCAGGCGGAGCAAACAATCAGCTTGAGGACGAAGCCAAACATGGCAAAATCTTGATGGAAAAAGGAATTGTCTATGCACCAGATTTCTTAATCAATGCGGGTGGGGTCATCAACGTAGGGGCGGAATACTACGGAGAATACCTAGAGGAAACCGTTTTTGCACAAACAGAAAAAATCTACGACACCTGTTTGTCCATTTTGAACGCCTCCGAGCAACAAAACATCCCGGCTCAGCAAGCGGCTATTCAAGCTGCTAAAGCAAGAATTGAAGCTATTGGAAGAGTTAAACTTCCTTTTTAAGCAGCGATTCTAAAAAATTTGGGAGCCACCGAAGAGTCTTCGGTGGCTTTTTTGTATCAATTCCGATGCGAACAAGACCCATCAAATTACTTATATTTGTGACTCTTTACATACCCTATGCTCAACAGAAGAATCCTTAGAGTCAAAGCATTTCAGAATCTATATGCTTATGAACAGTGCAAAGGATCCAATCTCAATTTAGCCAGAGACTTTATACGAGAGTCTTTTTTACCAGACCTCAACAGCATGGAGGTTCAAGACAAGGCTGCCCTTTCCAAAGAAGCTGAAGAAGCCATCCAAATTTTTGCCCAGAATGTGGATCAAGGCCAAAAATTGATTCCCAATGACGCAGGTGAGAAAGTAAAAAAAATTGCATTAGCGGCATTAAAACAAGTTCACGAAGCGAACGAGAAAGACCAGCAATTTTTGTTGAAAAACATGGTGGTTTCGGCGGAACGAATTCCCCAGCTTTACTTGTTGGCCATCGAACTTCTTCAGGCCTTTGCCAAACACGTAGGCAAAGAGGTGGAGAAAAAACAAAAACTTGCAGGAGATACGCCCATAGCCTTTGGCAATGAGCTCAACTTAGCAAACAACCAAGTATTGAAGCGTCTTCGAGAATCTCCAGAATACCAGACTGCTCTGAGCCGAAATGGGGTAAACTTGGATGAACTTGAACTTGAAATTAAAGAGTGGTTCCGGGAATATATCAAACCCGCAGAGTCTTACCAGCACTACCTTTCCCTTGCAAACCCTAGTTTGGATCAAGATTTTGAGGTAGTAGATGATCTGCTTAAAAAAATCATTTTTAAAAATGAGGTAATCTTGGCCTTTTTCTCAGAGAAGGACTTAAACTGGACCGAAAATAAATCGGTAGTACGAAGCCTGGCTGCGAAAGTGTTGAAAAATGCTTCCCTTCCAGAACCTACTCTGGCGGAACCGTTACCAGAAATTGCAATGAATTGGGAGGAGGACAAAGAATTTTTTGAAAATATTTTTAACTTCACCATCGCTAACGACGTAAGTAGTAAGGCACTTATCGCTGAAAAAACAAAAAACTGGGACATTGAACGTTTGGCTTTTACAGATAAAGTCATCATCTCCATGGCGCTTGCGGAAATGATTCATTTTCCAAGCATCCCTGTAAAAGTGACCATCAACGAGTATATTGATATTTCGAAAACGTACAGCACCCCAAAAAGCAAGCAATTTGTGAATGGCCTGCTGGATGTGTTGGCAAAAGAACTAACGGACAAGGGTCAAATCCGCAAGAGTGGACGAGGTCTCTTGGACAATAAATAGGTAAACCATGAGCAAGACAACAAATACGTTACTCGCATTCGCCGTAGGCGCGGGAGTAGGTGCAGCCTTAGGGATTTTATTTGCTCCAGACACCGGTGCAAATACACGAGACAAGCTCTCCTTCAAACTGTCAAAATACAAGAAGGAGCTTGAAGACCTCATCAATGAATTGGTGGATGGAAAAGAAATGCATCTCAACGAAGCAAAATCCGAAGGAAAAAGAGTGATTTCTGAAGCAAAAAACAAAGCAGAAGATCTCCTAAATGATGTAAACAAACTAATTGACCAAATAAATCAAGATAAAAACTAATATGAAAACAAGACTACTCAGCGCCATCGCCCTCTCAGTGGTATTGCTAGCTTCTTGCTCACAAGGCAAAGATGACCAAGCAGAAAAAATCAAGGCTTTAGAAGAAAAAATTGCCTCAATGGAGGGTGCTAATACGCCTGTACCTGCGGACATGTCCCAAACTGCTACCGATGCTGATCCAAGCACATTAGGTGCTTTCCAATTTTCTGAAATGGAGTACGACTTTGGTACCATCCAGGAAGGAAAAGTAATCGAACGCGTATTCAACTTCACCAACAATGGGCAAGCTCCATTGGTCATCTCCAACATCACAGCTTCTTGTGGATGTACGAGCCCTGATTGGACTAAAACCCCAGTTAAGCCAGGAGAGACTGGTTTTGTGAAAGTAATTTTCAATTCTGCAGCAAAATCTGGTTCGCAGTCTCCTACAGTAACCATTCAAGCGAATACCAATCCATCGGTTACTCGCCTTCGAATGACAGGAAATGTAAACCCTAAAACGGCTGGCGGAGCTGCTCCAGCAGGCCCTGTGAGAAAATAAGCTATGTATATATTTATTCTAGCTCAAGCTGCTGTAGGCAGTAGCGGTATTCTTGGACAAGTTTTTCTATTCGGATCAATCATTTTGATCATGTATTTCTTCATGATCAGACCGCAACAGAAAAAGCAAAAGGAAACCAAGAAGTTTATTGAAGAAATAAAAAAAGGAGATGATGTAGTGACCATCGGAGGCATCCATGGAAAAGTGTATAGTGTGGATGGAGAAACCGTCCTACTGGAACTTGACAAGGGGCTAAAGGTGAAAGTCGAAAAGTCAGCCATCTCTCTTGACTTCTCCAAAAAATCAAGTCCAACCAAGTAATCCCTTGCCTGATTCTAAAAAATCCCCTTGGAGAATATCCAAAAGAAAACTCTCCAATATAAAAGTGGTAGTCCTCTGCATTGCAGCGGCTACCACTTTTTGGGTTTTAAATGCACTCAATAAAGACAATTACAGTACCATCGTAGATTACCCAGTACAATGGGAATACGATCAAAAAAATTACGTTCCCGTAAAGCCGCTCCCAAAAAGCATTCAAATCCAAATTTCCGGCAATGGTTGGGATCTCCTGCGTAAGTACTTCAACATTAGCTCAACAGCTTATCCCATCCTGATAAAATCTCCTGCTGAAAAAAATTACTTACTTACAGCAGATCTGAAAAGGGGACTAGGAGAGTTCATCACCCCCACCCTACTTGAAAATGTATTAGGTGACACAATCCATTACCAAATCGATCGAATTGTCACCAAAACCTTGATTCCCGAATTAGACTCTGCTGGGTACACTTTGGATAAAAATATAGCACTAGAAGGGCAGGTTTCCTTCAACCCAGACAAACTTGAAGTGACGGGACCCTCATCCATTTTGGAGAGCTACCAAGGGAAATTCCCCGTGGTGCTGAATGCAAAGAAAATTGCAAAGAATTTTTCCGGTAAGGTTCCACTAGAAATAGAGGAAGAATTGGGGAACCTTGTTCAACTCAAGCAAACGGAAATTCAAGTTAGCTTTTCAATTGTAACGTACCTAGAGGGGAACAAGCGCCTCAAAATCAAAAAACTTAATTTCCCTGCCAACGTCAAACTTGCCAATGAGGAACAGATTCCAGTCTTAAGCTATTTGATTCAAGAGGCTGATTTATCCAAACTTAAGGACTTAGAATTTGATGCTATTCTCGATTATAAAAATCGAAATCGCTCTGATAGTACACTTCAGATCCAAGTGAGCCCCAATCCAAACTTTTTGAAGGAGGTAAAAATCACTCCTCCTCAGTTCAAATTAATCTATGAGTAAATCTCGCCCCTTGCTTGTTGGCATTACCGGTGGAATTGGCTCTGGAAAATCCACCGTCTGCAAACTCTTCTCCTTACTTGGCGTGCCCGTTTACACGGCGGATGACCGAGCCAAATGGCTCATGAATCATGACTCACCGTTAAAAGAAAAGATTCTAGCGGCATTTGGTTCTGAATCCTACCTCTCCAATGGAGAACTCAACCGTGCCTATTTGGCAGCCTCAGTATTTTCCAATCCAGAAAAAGTAGCCGCCCTCAATGCCCTGGTTCACCCCGCTGTAAGAAAGGATTTCATGGACTGGGTAAGCCAACAAACAGCCACATACCTCATTAAAGAAGCGGCCCTCTTATTCGAAACTGGAGCAGCAAAAGAACTTGATTGTGTGATTAATGTAAGTTCACCCCTGCGAGTACGCATGGCGCGGGTTTTACTTCGTGACCCACACCGCACCGAGGAACAAGTCAATCAAATCATCGATCAGCAACTGCCTGATGAAGAAAAAAATGAGCGTGCAGATTTTTCGATAAAGAATACCGACAACAAACTCCTACTTCCCCAGGTAATCGCCTTGCATGAGCAGTTGCTTCGCAAAGCAGAAAGTCAGTAATTCGGTTCAAGGAGACCCTTCAAAAACAAAAAGCACCTAATGCAGGTGCTTTTTGTTTTTGAAGAAGGGGACCTCCCATCATTTCTTTTTACAATTATTTCAAACTTTAGATTCGATCAAAGCCCAAATAAGGGTGCAAGACTTTAGGCATTCGAATGCCATCTGGCTCCTGATTATTTTCCAAAATGGAAGCCACAATACGCGGTAATGCCAGGGCACTTCCATTCAAGGTATGGGCTAATAAGGATTTTTTGTCCTCCCCTTTAAATCGCAATTTGAGACGGTTGGCCTGGTAAGTTTCAAAATTAGAAACCGAGCTCACCTCCAACCAGCGCTCTTGAGCTGCCGAATACACTTCCATGTCATAGGTCATTGCAGACGTAAAGCCCATGTCCCCACCGCATAAGCGAAGCACACGGTAAGGTAATTCCAACTTTTGCAATAAGCCTTGCACATAGGCACTCATGTCTTCCAGAGTGGCATAAGAATTTTCAGGATGGGTGATCTGCACAATTTCCACCTTGTCAAACTGATGCAATCTATTCAAGCCGCGCACATGTGCTCCCCAAGAACCCGCTTCGCGTCGAAAACAAGGCGTATAGCCCACATTCTTGATGGGTAGATCGGATGCATTTACAAGTACATCCCGGTACATATTGGTAATGGGCACCTCAGCAGTTGGAATAAGGTACAGTTTGTCCTCATTGGCAAAGTACATCTGACCTTCCTTGTCGGGTAGCTGCCCAGTACCGTAACCCGAATCTTCATTTACCAAGATGGGAGGCTGAACTTCTACATATCCAGCAGCCAAGGCCTGGTCTAGGAAAAAATTGATCAAGGCTCGCTGCAATCTCGCTCCTTTCCCTTTGTAAACTGGAAATCCAGCCCCTGCAATTTTTACCCCCAAATCAAAGTCGATGATGTCGTATTTTTTTATCAATTCCCAATGGGGCAATTTACCATCCCATAAGGCGGGAATTTCTCCGTGAGAAAGTACCACTTCGTTGTCCTCTGCTGATTTTCCAGCGGGAACTGCTGCATAAGGCACATTAGGAAGGGTATAGAGCAGGGCTTTCAACTCTTCTTCTGCTTGCTCGTGCTGCTCTTCCAACTCCTTGATTTGGTTTTTTAGGAGGGCTGAGCGATCCCTTACAGCTGTCGCCTCCGCAGTTTTTCCCTCCTTCATCAAGATCCCAATTTCCTTAGAAATCGTGTTGGCCTCAGCTTGAAGTTGATCCCGCTGCGTTTGAGATGATTTGCGCAAATCATCCAAAGCCAATACCTGCTGCAATGCAGAAGCGGCATTTTTTAGGTTTCGCTTATTGAGACCAGCCAGGACTTGATCGTAATGATCTCGGATATGTTGAACTAAAAGCATGATGAACTAGGGATTTAATCGCCCAAAGATAGCAACTTATCGAACAAAGATAGTCTTGTTACTGCTTGAGAAAGGGCCCTCCAACTCTTTGTTGTCTACTCGAAGCAACTTGAAGTTAACTTGATAGTCCCCTTTTGGAAGATTGGACACCCGCATCGGAATTACTTGACTGAGTTCCGCGGTATGCTCATTGATGGAGACCTTCACCTTCAACCCATCCAGTTTTAAATCTCCCCCTAGAACCAAAAAATCGAGAATTAGGTCCTCACCTGCGCGAATGATTTGTTGGTTTCTAGGCAAGTTGACCGCCAAATAGGGCTCCGCAGAATACGGAAAAGGTCGGGAATCCCCCACCAAAAAATCCCGATCCACGTAATTGCCAAAACTTTTTAACGCTAGTCCTTTGTCATCCACCAAAAATGCCACGCTGCGGTAGGTTCCCCGGGTAAGTTCACGCTGAAAAACAGGAGCAGAATATGCTTCTGGATCGCCCCCATTCAGAATTAAAGCAAGTCGAGGCGAAGAGGCACCATTTTTTCCAATTGCAAAATTCTTTACGTTAAATTCGAAAGGCACTTTACCAGGCCTGAAAACTTGGTTTCCAAGTGGGGTATTCAATTCCAAAATTGCATCAGGAAAAAAGGCAAGAGAGTCCTCTGGAAGAAATGTTACTGGGCCTGCTACTGCTTCCCGATTAGTGGAATCACTGGCCTCAACTTGGGTCGATTCTTTTGTTTCTTTGCGATCAGAGGAACACGAACTGACCCATAAACAAACGAATAGGAGTAAAATCAGGATTTTATTCATGGAATCGCCTAAATTGAGTTTAAAGATATTTATTTTTGAAGAATTTAAAGGAATACCCACTTAAACTACTGCAGTAATGGAAATTTTGTTCGATGAAATTCCGAGTTTGGATTTAGCTGATTTCACCGCTGGCAATCCTGAGAAAAAGGCTGAATTTGTACGCAAACTTGGAGAAGCATATCAAAACATTGGTTTTGTAGCCATCAAAAATCATGGACTTAGCAAAGCCCTACAAGACCGGCTTTATTCTTCCATCACTACTTTTTTCTCTCTTCCTGACGCAGTCAAAGCGCAGTACGAAAAGCCAGAAATTGGGTACCAGAGAGGGTACACAGGTAAAGGCAAAGAACATGCAAAAGGAAGAAATACGGGAGATTTGAAAGAGTTTTACCATGTAGGTCAAGACTTAGGTGACATCCCAAATGCTGATCCTATCAAAGCAGAGTATCCTGAAAATTGCTGGCCTCAAGAACTTCCACAGTTCAAAGACGATGCACTAGAAGCCTACAGAACCTTGGAAAATGCAGGGCGTCAAATGCTCCGAGCGATTGCTCTAAACTTAGGTTTGAAGGAAGAATATTTTGAAGAAAAGGTGGTTCATGGCAATTCCATTCTTCGCCAAATTCATTATTTCCCCATTGAAAACCCAGATGAAGTACCTGCAGATGCAGTACGCGCGGCAGAACATGGGGACATCAACCTGATTACCTTGCTAATGGGAGCCAGTGCAGATGGTCTTCAAGTGCTCCGTAGAGATGGAAAATGGATTCCTATCACCGCACTTCCAGACCAGTTAGTCGTCAACGTAGGGGATATGCTTGAGCGATTGACCAATAAAAAATTGAAATCTACCATCCACCGCGTAGTGAACCCTCCACGCGAAAAGATGCACACCAGCAGGTACTCCATTCCGTTTTTCATGCACCCAAGATCTGAAATGGACCTCAGTTGCCTTGAAAGCTGCATTACTGATGCCAGTCCCAAGCAGTTTCCGGACATCACTGCAGGCGAATTTTTGGAGGAGAGACTTCGTGAACTAGGCCTGCGCAAATAGCATGTCCATTCGGAAGGTCCGATTTCTTGTCTTTTTAAAAGATACCCTGACCCTCTCGCTGACTTCTTTTGGTGGGCCGCAAGTATTGCTTGCCATGATGCTGGAGCGGATGGTTAAAAAAAGAGGATACATCCGAGAGGAGGAGCTATGGGAATTGAATGCACTCTGTAGCATGCTCCCTGGCCCCTCCTCTACTCAATTAATTTCTGCCATAGGATTTCGAGTAGGGGGCCCACGCCTAGCCTATTTGACACTCATCGTCTGGATCCTTCCTGCGACCATTGCCATGATTTTGGCAGCAATCTTGATTCATTTTTTACAAGAAAATAGTCCCAAAGCCCTAGGTTTTGCAAAGTTTATTCAGCCAATGGCCATCGGTTTTTTGATTTTTGCAGCACAGAAAACCATCACCAGAATGATCAAAACCCCCGAAGCCATCGTGCTGATGTTGCTCTCGGCGTTTGTTTCCTTTTTCTATAGTTCTCCCTACATCTTTCCAATCATGCTCCTCTTCGGGGGCCTGAGTACCTCCATCAAGTACAAAAATCAACCTAAGGTAGCTGAAGACAAATCCTTCCAAATCAAATGGAGTAATTTCTACCTATGGGGCGGAGTATTGGTGGTCGCTGCACTCGCAGGGGCCCTAACCCAATACAAACCCATCCTGCTTTTCGAAAATTTTTACAGAAATGGCAGCCTTATTTTTGGTGGTGGACAGGTGTTGATCCCCTATTTGTACACCGAATTTGTAGATTTCAAACATTTTCTGAGTTCGGAAGAATTCCTGACTGGCTATGCCATCTCCCAAGGAATCCCAGGCCCTACCTTTTCCATTTCCTCCTACATTGGGGCCCTTTCCATGCGGGATTTTGGATTAGGAGGATTTGTGATTGGAGGGCTGATTGCTACCGCAGGAATCTTCCTTCCTGGAATCTTTTTAATTTTTTTTGTCATCCGCTTTTGGGATCAACTCAAACTATACCGCCCAGTACGAGCTGCACTTGAAGGCATCAATGCCGTTTCTTGCGGCATGCTGATCGCAGCTGCTTACCTGCTTTTTGAGCCCCTGGAGCCAAATACCGTGAATATTTTTTTTATTCTTGGAACCTACTCCCTTCTTCAATTCACCAAAGTGTCTTCCCCAATCATTGTGGCTGTTGGCATTTTATTAGGGATTTTGACTCAAAACTTCTTCGCTTGGTTCGGCTAAAAAATCAACCCGAACAAGATCGCCAACAAAAGCGTTTTGAGTTATGAATTCATTTCCTAACTTTCATTCATGCAAGCGGCAGATTTTATCCACCCCCTCATTCCTTCGATTCTCATTTCTGATCCTGTGGGTTCAGCCTTGAAGAAAATGGAGTCCCTGGAATTAACTACACTACCAGTAGTGGAAGGAGGGATGTTTTTAGGATTTGTGGAAGATGAAATCCTCCTCGAACAAGAACATTTGGACGTACAAATAGCCCAAGTGGAACTGGAATGTGCTACATGCTGGGTATATGCGGACCAGCATTTCTATGATTTGATCCGTGTGGCTACCGAGCATCAAGCCAAATGGGTAGCTATCCAAGATCGGGAGCAGCATTACCTTGGAGTAGTCCCTACCCAAGATGCGCTTACTGCTTATGCAGATAACTTTTCGATAAATTCCCAAGGCTCAGTGTTGGTCATCTCCTTGCAGATGAATGACTTTCAGCTTTCTGAAATAGCCAGACTTGTGGAATCCGAAAATTGCAAAATTTTAAGTTGCCTCCTCAACACAGATCCAATGGATTCCCAGTCCGTGGAAGTAACCCTCAAGCTCGACAAGCCCGATAGTAGACATGTGAAAGCTACCTTGCTTCGCTTTGGCTACCAAGTAAAGGACTACGCACAAGAGGAAGTTGGACAAAGTACCGATGAGGAGCGAATTGGTAATCTATTCCGGTTTTTAGACATTTAACGATGCGGGTAGCAATCCACGGCTTGTCCTTAAAAGCCGAATTTTTACCGATTCTTTGGAGGCTTTTTGAGAAACTTCAATCGCTTGGAATTTCGGTTTGCCTCACTCCAAGTTTAGATCAGCAGCTCCGATCACTAAGTACTACGCCCCTCTCCTATGGGCTGCTTAATAATCCAGAAGACTTTGATGGGTTAGACTTTTTCCTTTCCATTGGTGGCGACGGCACCTTGCTCGATTCAGTCTGTGTGGTAGGAAAAAAAGAAATACCAATCCTAGGACTAAATACGGGTAGATTAGGGTTTCTAGCCACAGTGGCCACGGATAAAATTGATGATGCGATCGACCAACTCGCCAATGGCAATTACCAAATCGAATCCCGATCGCTATTGTCCCTAACTAGTAGTAAAAAGCTATTTCAAGGGACAAATTTTGCACTGAATGAGTTTACCATCCACAAAAAAGATACCTCTTCGATGATTACGGTGCATACCTACATCGATGGCAAGTATCTCAATTCCTACTGGGCAGACGGCTTGATTGTTGCCACACCTACTGGATCTACCGGCTATTCCTTAAGTTGTGGTGGCCCATTGATCACTCCTGGGGCCAAAAATTTTGTCATCACTCCAGTAAGTCCGCACAACTTGAATGTTCGCCCAATTATCGTATCGGACGAGGCCGAAATCAGTTTTGAGATCGAAGGCCGTACAGATAAATTCATGATCTCGTTGGATTCTAGATCCACTTCCATAGGTTCGGAGGTGAAGCTAAGCGTGAAAAAGGAGTCCTTCTCCGCAAAATTGGTGAAATTGCCTTCCTACCATTTCTTTGATACCCTGCGCCAAAAATTAAATTGGGGTTTGGACATGAGAAACTGATTCTCAAAGCTTAACATTAATTAACCCCTTTCATACCAGGCCTCGTTTTTTATACGTTAGGTAGTTTATAACTTGCATCGTCTTGAATAAAGTCAATTTTAAGATTTTCAGTCTCTTAGTGGTGCTAGGTTTCCTAACATTCGCCTCAAAGAACTCCTCTTTTGGACAGAGTTATGAGGTGGGTGGGGGTTTGGGAACTTCCGTCTATTCAGGTGACATGATTCGAAAGATTGACCCCGGCCAAGCTGGCCTTCAAGGAACGTTATTTGGCAAGAGAAATTTTGACAATGTGTGGAGTTTAAGGGTAGGGGTAAGTGTCGCCGAACTTATGGCGAAAGACACTTTACGACCGATTGATCCAGTGGCATTAAATCGAAATTGGTTTTTTGATAGCCGCGTCACCGAGTTTTCGGCGTTGATGGAGTTTAACTTCCTGGATTATGTCAATCATAAGAGTGAATTTAAATTTTCACCTTACGCCTTTTTTGGGCTGGGCTACATCTTGTTTAAGGGAGTAGATGATAAAAACAAAAGCACTTTGGTCATCCCTTTTGGGGGTGGCGTAAAGTACCTCCTTTCGGATCAGTTGACCCTTGGGATAGAGCTTGGTTTCAGGCCCACCACTTCGGACGAACTGGACAAATTGGTGAGTACCCTGCCAACACCAGGAACTTCACCAGCAGTTGCTAAAATTGATGGTTTTGGCAACCCATATACCAAAGACTGGTACTATTCTTTAGGGCTGACGCTGAGCTACACCCTTACCAAAGCGAGGTGCTATACGGATTAATTAATTGGGGTCTAGGAGGATTTATTGAAAAAGAAATCCCATTTTTGTACCTCCAAAAAAGTAGGTATCCCAGCCGCTGAAATGAAGGAAACTATAGACCGAAACAACATACCGCAACACATTGCCGTCATCATGGATGGCAACGGACGATGGGCCAAACAAAAGGGCGCCATGCGGATATTTGGGCATCGGAATGCCATCCAAGCCGTCAGAGAAGCCATCGAAGGATCTGGTGAACTGGGCGTAAAGTACTTAACCCTATTTTCTTTTTCTACTGAAAATTGGTCTCGCCCAAAAGAAGAGGTAGAAGCCCTTATGGATTTGCTGGTACAAACCATCGTTGCAGAGACCGAGCTAATGATGAAAAAAAACGTTCGGCTCAACGCAATTGGTGATTTGGAAAGCTTACCCAAATCCACATACGATAAGCTTGTAGAAGTCATGAAACAAACTTCTGCAAACACAGGATTAACCGTGAATCTGGCTTTAAGCTACAGTGGGCAATGGGAACTTACCAAGGCCGCACAACGCATTGCTCAAAAAGTCTCCGAAGGAAAATTAAGCCCAGGAGAAATTACCCAACAAACGCTTGCTGATCATTTGGATACAGCAGGCATCCCTGATCCTGAATTGATGATTCGAACCAGTGGAGAATACCGAATTAGTAATTTCCTCCTCTGGCAATTGGCCTATACCGAATTGTATTTTACTGAGGTCCTATGGCCTGATTTTAGAAAAGAACACTTGATTGCTGCGATTGAAGATTACCAAAAGAGAGAAAGAAGGTTTGGAAAAACCGGCGAACAAGTTAAACCTTAAGTAGTAATGAAAAGAAGTTTATTAATTCTGTTTTGTTTGATTTGGTCGGCAACTGCCATCGCTCAAATTCGTTTGGGCCAAAGCCGCTATGCCTCCACACGACCAGTCAACATTTTGGAATTGAACTATGCCAAACCCCAGAAATTTAGAATTGCTGAAATAAAGGCCGTAGGACTATCTACCTTGGATGAAAACGCCATAATCTCGCTATCGGGATTAAAGATAGACGATCGCATCGATGTTCCTGGCGAGGCGATTTCAGGCGCTTTAAAGAAATTGTGGGGCCAAGGAATTATCGGAGACGTGAAAATCTTGGTTACCAAAATCGAAGGGGATGATATTTACTTACTCCTAGATTTGACCGAAAGACCGCGCTTTTCCCGAGTGGAATTTGAAGGAATCAATAAAACCCAAGAGGGTGAATTACGAGACAAAGTCAATATCCGTGGACGAGTAGTGCGAGATGACGTCCTCAACACCGCCAAACGAAACATTGAAAAGTATTACTTAGACAAGGGCTTCCTCAATACCGAAGTAAAAATCATTCAGGACAGAGACACTACGCTACCTAATAGCGTAAAACTTCGCTTCGACATCAACCCTAAATCGAAAGTAAAAATCAATGAAATCGCTTTCTATGGCAACGATGAAATCACAGATCGCGCACTCAAAGGAAAACTAAAGAAAACAAAAGAGCATGCTCGAGTAGCCATTTTCAAAGATGTCTACAGCCGCTTGACCGATGCAGATGCAAAAAGCATCACGCGATCACTCCTCAACAGCCAGGTTGCTACCTCCGAACAGGTAAATAGCTACATCAACAAAAATTTCAAACTGAACTTCTTCAACGGATCAAAATACAATCCAAAGGAGTACCGCGCGGATAAAGACAAGGCCATCGCCTTCTACAACAGCAAGGGTTTTAGAGATGCAAAAATCTTGGAAGACTCGATCTACAAATTCGGCGAGGATAAAATCAACATAGATATTTCCCTGGAAGAAGGACGCAAGTACTACTACCGAAACATCACCTTCACCGGCAACTACATCCATGAAGACGCTGTCCTTCTAGCAAAACTTGGGATTGAAAAAGGAGATATCTACGACAAAGAAAAGCTAGACAAGCGCCTCAACTACGACCCACAAAAGGGAGACGATGTGAGTTCCTTGTACCAGGATAATGGATACCTATTTTTTAACATTGATCCGGTAGAAATCAATGTGACTGGAGATTCCATTGATCTAGAAATGCGAATCTTTGAAGGACCACAAGTGACGGTAAATAGCGTCGGCATCAAAGGCAATGACCGGACTTCAGATCACGTGGTCATGCGAGAAATTCGTATTCTTCCTGGTCAGAAATTTAACCGAAGCTTGCTCGTTCGTACCATCCGAGAGCTTTCCACCTTAGGGTACTTTGACCCTGAAAAAATCAACCCAGATCTTCGGCCAAACTTTGAAAGTGCTACCGTAGATATCATCTTTGAATTGGAAGAGCGTCCCAATGACCAGATTGAATTGTCTGGGGGATGGGGAGGTTTCTTTGGATTTGTAGGTACAGTAGGATTGGTTTTCAACAACTTCTCCATCAAGAACATTGGCAACTTCGACAAGTGGGATCCCCTTCCAGTTGGAGATGGCCAAAAACTTTCAGTACGTGTACAAGCTAACGGACAAGCCTTTCAAAACTATTCCCTCTCCTTGAGTGAACCTTGGTTTGGTGGTAAAAAGCCCAATTCCCTAAGCTTCGCCTTCAACCATTCTGTGCAACGACAGGTAGATTACTTCAATCAAGGAAATGCGGGAGATTTGGGCTTCTTTAAAATTACGGGCGTCACCTTGGGTCTTTCCAAGCGTATCACTTGGCCGGATGATTATTTCAGCATCAGTAATTCCCTTCAATTCCAAAACTACGAGTTCAATCAGTTTGGAACCTCTTTTGGATTGAGCTATCCTACGGGCAACTCGAAGAGTGTTATCTTAAATACAACAGTGGCACGTAACAACGTGGACAATACCATTTATCCACGCCAAGGTTCCAACATCATCTTGTCGATGAATTTGACGCCTCCTTACACTTCCCTGAACAGGTCCCTAAACGAAGAATCCGGAGACCAGGAAAAATACAAGTGGTTGGAATACCACAAATGGATGTTTGATGCTTCCTTCTATACCCCAGTCCTTGGTTCCTCTAAGTTTGTGGCAAGCGCACGCGCTCACATGGGCTTCTTGGGATCTTACGGCAACAAGTTCGGCATCATTCCTTTGGAGCGTTTTGTGATGGGGGGTGATGGCATGAACTTCAACAACTTTGCCTTAGGCCAAGAGATTGTAGGCTTGAGAGGTTATGAAAACCAAACCATAACCCCAGGTAAAAATACTCGCGGTACTGCTGATCCCGATCCTTATGGTGGTGTGGTGTACAACAAGTATGTGATGGAACTTCGATTCCTCGTATCTCCTAACCCATCCGCTACCATCTTCTTGCTCACCTTTGCGGAAGCGGGTAACAACTGGGGAGATTACAAGGATTTCAACCCCTATGACCTCAAAAAATCTGCGGGGGTAGGTGCTCGAATATTCATGCCTGCATTTGGTCTGTTGGGTATAGATTGGGGATATGGGTTTGACCCAATGCCAGGCACCTTGAAGCCAAGTGGACCTCAATTCCACTTTACGATTGGCCAACAGTTCAGATAATCTTTTGGAATTCTCAGCGTTTGCTAATTTATGTGAGGAAAAGCGTAAATTTTGTTCGCTTGAGTCAATCCAAAAACGGAAAGAACGCATGAATAAATCATTCAAAATTGTACTTTTGCTTTTCATTATCCTGTATTCTGGACCTTTGGCAGCCCAAAAGTTTGGATACATCGATTCTGAATACATTCTAAACAAGCACCCAGACTACAAACTGGTGCAGGAAGAGTTGAAAAAGCTCAGTGAGGAATGGAAAAAAGAGG
>CANGUK010000022.1 GCA_947457095.1 Cyclobacteriaceae bacterium | reverse complement strand
GTACCGAACAAGCTGCTGGGCAATCTGAAGGAGGAGAACATCCAGAAGGTGGCGAACATCCTGAAGGTGGAGAGCATCCAACCAAGGATAGCACTTCAGGTAAGTAAGAAAAAAAGAGCCAAAAGGCTCTTTTTTTTATGACTTTCGCTGGAAAGTAAAGGTCGTAGGGGCTTTGATTTCTTTACCGTCCACCTCCAAATAGGGGTACACCAGAAAATTGATTGGTCCAGCAGATGGACCAGGATTCAATTCTAGATCTCTTCCTCGGGTAAACTCAATTCTATTCGCGGGATGCCTTCCAAAGTAGTAAGTAGCCAAGGCAGTGTACTTGTTGGCCTCACTGATGTCCACAGGCCACCATTTGCCGTCTGCATAGAACTCCGCCCAGCAGTGGTACCCATCCATGCCCCCTTCGTTGCGATCAGAAGGTATGGATGCCCCAATCGCAAATCGAGCAGGTATACCTACCGAACGGGCTAAGGAGATGAAATAGGAGTGGAACTCTGAACAATTTCCTGTTTTGGAGTCACAGGCATAGTTGGAATCCCCACGTCCAAAGTCTCCAAATTTCATGTAACGCATCGTTTCGATGATGTAATCGTATAATCTCCGTGCTTGAATCAAGTGGGATTCCTTGATTTTTTCTCCTAAAGCCTCTTTCGCAATTTCTTCAAAGCGGCCTCCTACGGGCATCAGTTTGTTTCCTTTCAGGTAGACAGAGGGATCGGGTAAGGCTTCGGCATAAGGTCCTTTTTCACTTCGCGACACCGCATAGGAAATGGAAATCTGCTTTCCACTGTGCTCTGGGCCGAGGCTCATGTACACCACCTCATTTTTATTTGCTGCGTCTTTCAAAACTTTACTGGATACAGGAAGCTTCTTTTCCAAGATTTTCACTTCTTGAAATGCATCCGATAGTGCCAGAGGAACCCAGATTTCTGCCGATTCGGTAAGTATAGGTAGCGTGATGGTGTAGTAAAATTCGAAACTGTCTTTTCCTTCTTTAACGCCAAGGAGGGTGTTGTCTGATTGCTCTAGTGGCATTTTATACCAGGTTTTGTCTGTTTTTTGTTTCCAACTGTAAAAAGGCTTACCATTCAATTTATGCACGGAAGTTTGGGTAATGTTCATATTCCCAGGTGTGCCTTCCATAAAAAAATCCACATCGTACACGTCTCCACTTTCGTCTACTAAGTCCACACAGGCAAAGTGGCTGTTGGGACCCAAGTTGGACAGGTATTCGGTATGCACACGCACCAACTTCATTTTCAAGTCGTGGTTTTCGTCCTTTACGGGGAAAAAGCCCCCGTTTTCCTGGGTTGTAAGGGAGATGTAGTTTTTGATCTCTTGCTCGATCTCAGCAATAGCCAAGGGAGCAGGTTCCTGCTTTTCCGGGGTCTTTGAATTTTGGCAAGCCTGTATGCTTACTAAGAGTAGCAAGCCAAGGATTATTCGATATGTATGGAAGAATGGTTTCATTTTTCGAATGTTAGTTTTCATCACCCCAACAAGGTGGATAGTATCAGGTAAAACAAAGAAGGGCAAATCAGGCAGCCCAAGCCGGTGTAAAAGGTGGCAGTGACTGCTCCATAGGGAACTAAGGTAGGATCCGTAGCAGCCAATCCTGCAGCTACCCCACTGGAAGTTCCCATGATGCCCCCATAAGCCATGGCTGCTCCCGGAGAGTTTAAGCCGATCCATTTGGCCAATACAGGAGTTAAAATGGTTACGGCAATGGTTTTGACCACTCCCGTACCTATGCTCAAGGCGATGACCTCGGAGGAAGCACCTATGGCACCTCCAGTAACTGGACCTACGATGTAGGTGCAAGCTCCAGCTCCAATGGTGCAGAGACTTATTGCGTCTCGGTAACCCATCATCCAGCCTAAGGCCACTCCAAACCCAAAAAACAGCCCAATGCCTAGAACTAAGGAAACCAATCCTAGCATTCCGCTCTTGCGGATCAGTAGGAAGCTAGCACCTGTAGCTGTGGCCACTATGGCAAAATCACGAAACATGGAGCCTCCCAAAATCGATAAGCCCTTGAAATAGGAGAGGTCAGCTAGTCCTTGTTCGCCTTCCGCAAAAACGCCCCCTAAGTAGCCCAACACCAAAGCCAGTCCGATGGCCAAGGCTGAACCCGGAATGCGTCCATTCAAGGCCTTTTTGGAAAATACATCCGTGGCCCAAGTAAGGATTCCTACAAAGAGGAAGGCGACGATCAATCCATTCTTGTCCAGTATGATTTCGAGTTCCTTCATTTTTCTGGATTTACTTGCTTGAGTAAAATTTTCACTACTCCAAATGCGAGGAGCACAGGCAAGGTACCCGCTAATAATGCGAGTAAACCAGCAGAGACGGCAGATTTTACGTTCAAACTTGCTGCCATGGCAATCACGATGGGAATGTAGAGTTTGTTCCAGAAGTCTAACCCAAATGCGACCTCCCCATTCCACCAACCTTTACTCGTCACATACTCTTTGCTGAGTAGCAAAAAAGCCATCGCAAATCCCACCCCGCCGACATTGGCGTCAATTCCAAGCCAGGTGCCTAGCAGTGCGCCGCACCACATACCAAGCAGAAAGCAAGCAGCGAGTAAGGCAAGTCCTTTGATCATCTGGATTTTCGTTTAGGTTGTTGAAGAAAAGATCGATTTCAATTCATTTTTAACCACCTTTCCCATCGCATTTCGGGGCAGGTCGCTTAGTATTTGGTAGATTTTGGGCGATTTGTAGTTGGGTAGTCGTTCTTTCAACCAGTGTTTTAATTCTGTGAGATCCAGTTCCGTTTCAGGTACCAACACGGCTGCCACCAATTCTCCCCATTCCTCATTGGGAATCCCGACCACCGCGCAGTCTTTGACCAACTCATGGCTTCGGAGTACTTCTTCAATTTCAAGAGCTGAGATTTTATAGCCTCCAGACTTGATGATGTCGATGGAGTCTCGACCCAAAATCCGGAAATAGCCTTCTTCAACGACCGCGATGTCTCCTGTTTTAAACCAGCCTGATTCCGTAAATGCTTTTGCTGTAGCCTCCACTTTTCCCCAATACTTTGCAAAAACTCCAGGTCCTTGGATTTGGATTTCCCCGGAAAGTCCTGAAGCTACTTCCTGATTCTCCTCGTCTACCAAACGTACCTTGACGCCTGGTAGTGGAGTACCAATATATCCCGCACGGCGATCGCCCTGGTAGGGATTGCTGATGGCCATTCCGATTTCAGTCATGCCATAGCGCTCCAGAAGGGTATGGCCGGATACCTGTTTCCATTTTTCCATCACCGATACAGGAAGCGCTGCAGATCCAGAAACCATCAGTCGGAAGGCTTTCATGCAGCTGCGCAGTGCTTCCTTTTTGGATTCTGAATACGAGTCAAATTCAGCAATCAATTTGAAATAAATAGTAGGCACAGCCATAAACACGTTGACCTTACCTTCTAGAAAAATCGAAAACACGGTATCGGCTTGGAAGGGATGGAGAAATTGTAGCGTCGCCCCTGCAGAAAGTGCACAGGAGACCACATTCACCAATCCATGTACATGGTGAAGAGGAAGTAAGCAGAGTGTGTGGTCGCTGGAGTTCCAGTGCCAGGCAGCAATTAAAGTGCTGATTTGTGCTTCTAGGTTGGCATGAGTTGAAAGCACTCCTTTAGGCAAACTCGTCGTACCAGAAGTGTATAATATCAAGGCCCCGCGATCCAGGGCGATATCAGGTAACGTTGCCACTACGGGTCCTACCTGCAGAGCTTCCGCCAGGTGATGTGGAATACCCTTCTCCAGCGCATAATCTTGTAGCAGGTCAAGAAAAGTAGGTTCAAGCACCAATGCTGACGCTTGTGTATCCTCAATTACATAAGCTAGCGAAGGCAATGGGTAACTGAGGCAAAGTGGAACAGCAATACCTCCGGCTTTCCAGATGCCCCAAAGTGTGGCCACATAGTTCATCCCTGGCGATACCATAAAGGCAATGCATTCTTGTCCCAAATCAGATCTTCCACCTAGCAGTTGCTGGGCAACTTGGGAACTTTTGTTCCATAGACTTTCGTACGTATGCGCTCCTTGAGCATCAAGGATTGCTACCGAATCGGGACGTAGTTGGGCTTGGGTAAAGCGAGTGAGCATGAACCTAATTTTCTGAAATATAAAAAAAACAGCCGAAGGAACTAGGCATTAATCCATCACAGCTATCCGAGTATTCCTGTTTTTAGCAAAAAATCAGCTAGAGCTTCTAGATTTCGGTCCAATCAATTGCCGAAGGCCGCTTGATCCGCCATAAGGAGTGCATTTGCCTGATTTACCGATCCAGCAGGGATGCTAGTATCTCGCTTCAGCAAGCGCTGCACCATTTCTTGTTTTTCGGCACCGGTCACGATCCAAAGGATTTTCTTGGCGGAATTGAGGATGGGGTAGGTGAGCGTCATTCGAATTCTCCCTTGGTAGAGTTGCTCCGTGCAGGCCACTTCTCGAACGGTCACATCCAACACTCCATCTCCTGGAACAAGTGAGGCCGTATGTCCATCACTCCCCATACCGAGGTGAATGAGATCGAGACCTTCTCCTTCGGTGATTTCGTGGATCAATTTGGAATAGTCCTGAGAAGCAGCATCCAGATCCTCCGCCGTCACTGGCATTGGGAAAATCCGCATGCGAGTGACTAGAGGGCTTCCTTCAATCACCTGAAACAACTGGGTCAGGTTGCGGTCAGCATGTCCATCTGGCGCCACCCGCTCATCCACCTGAAAAAGGTTGACACGAGTCCAAGGCAGGGGGGCTTTGGATAGAATTTTCAGCATTTCCCAGGGGGTACGTCCTCCACTGATGGCCATGGAAAAGGATTTTTTACGGACAAGTGTTTCCCGAATAAGTTGTTCAATGTATGTTGCAGCTCCTTCGGCAACCTGATCTGCTGAGGGAAAAATTTCAGTTTTCATACTCATTTTTTGGGCAGGGTAGGATTGTTCCAGCCTCCAGTAGGGCAGATCAGTTCATTCACTTCCTCGGGTCCCCAAGTACCTGGGGCATAGTCAAATACCGGAGAGTCGGCATGTAAGTACTCATCCACCAATTTCCAGGCTTCTTCTACGTAGTCTTGGCGTGCAAAATGTGTAGGATCTCCCGCCATTGCATCGGTCAATACACGTTCGTAGGCATCTTTTTCATTGGGAAAAGGAGTGGGATTGCCTTGTACTTCAGAAAGTACCGAAGCCATGTCTTCTCCTGGCGCCATGATCAGCATGCCGAAGGCTACGGTTACGTCTGGGCTAATGCGAAAACGAATGTGATTGGGTTTGGATGCGATCGAGGAATAAGCAGAGGGATGGTGCTTGAAGCGCACGAGAATCTCAGTGCAAGTAACCGGGAGATGCTTTCCAGCGCGGATAAAAAAGGGAACCCCTTCCCAACGCGGGGAATTGGTATGGAGTCGCATCGCGGCAAAGGTTTCAGTTTTGGAATTTTCTCCTACCGCTTTTTCTTGGTGGTATCCACGGTACTGTCCTCTCACTACATCTTGAGCTCGGAGAGGGGCTATGGCTTTCAATACCTTCACCTTTTCATCCCGGATGGATTCGCTGTCTAAGGATTGAGGCGGCTCCATGGTCAGGTTGCATAGGATTTGGAAGAGGTGATTTTGAATCACGTCACGGATGGCGCCTGTCACGTCGTAAAAGGCTCCTCGACTTTGGATACCAAAATCCTCAGCCATGGTGATCTGCATGGACTCGATGTGTTTCTTGTTCCAAACTGGCTCCAAGAGGGAGTTGACAAATCGGAAAAATACCAGGTTGTTCACCGGTCTCTTGCCGAGGTAATGGTCGATTCGGTAAACGGAACTTTCGGAAAACTTAGATAGCAATAACTTATTCAAATCCCGAGCAGAGGCGTAATCTGTTCCAAAGGGCTTCTCCACGATAATGCGGGCTCCTTTTGCGCAGCCCGATTGCTCCAGTTGGGCGATGATGCTTGGAAAAAGCACGGGTGGAATAGCTAAGTAATGCGTGGGATGCTTGGCAGTGCCCAAGGCCTCCCGAACTCGGAGGAAAGTTTGTGGGTCGGTGTAATCGCCACCTACGAAAGCCAGTTGCTGGAGGAATTTTGCAAAGATTTCTTCTTCAAAATCTCCGTAGCGCTGAATACTTTCTTTGGCACGCAGTTGTAATTTTTCAAGGTCGTAATCTCCACGCGCGACGCCAATGATTGGAGCTTGAAGGTGCCCACGCTTCACCATCAGGTAGAGGGCTGGAAATATTTTTTTGTAGGCCAGATCGCCGGTAGCCCCATAAAATACCAGCGCATCTGAGTTTACTTGAGCCATAAAAGTTGTGATCGAGGAATTAGTTTTGCAGAATGCTGTTTAAAGCGAATTAGTTAGCTGAAGCGGTGTATTAAAATCGGTAATTTCCCTCCCACAACTTAAAGCCACCTGCAAAGGCATTTTTATTGGATCCCAACCTGCAGTTGGGAGGTAGTTCTTCAAGGTGCTTGGAATTTCCGCCGCCGAGCACAATTTCATCGGGTTGGAAGCAGTTTTGAAAGCGTTCGATGGTTTCTAGCACCAGTTCCTTCCACTGCTTTTTTCCAAGTTGGCTGAGGTTGGCATTGCCCACGTGACTTTCAAAAGTGCCGTTTCGGAAGGGGAGGTGTCCACCTTCTAAGGGTAGAATCAGGTTTTCGTAGACCATAGCGGTACCCAATCCTGTACCAAAGCCCATAAACAAGAGTTTGCCTCCTTCGTAACTTCCTAAGGCCTGCATGGCGGCATCGTTGATGACTTTTACTGGGCATCCAAAAGCCTTTTCAAAGTCAAATCCCATCCAACCCGTACCCAGGTTGACCGGGTCAGACACGATTTTTCCCTGCTTAACTACGCCAGGGAAGCCCACCGTCACTACCTCAAATTTCCAACCTGCTTCACTTGTTGCTTGTTGAACCAAGGCTACGAGTTGACCGGGTGTGAAGTCCACACCAGATGGAATTTTGATGCGCTCAGGTTGTCCTGTCGCGAGGATTTTGATGTTGGAACCACCGATGTCAATGACTAATACATTCATGCTTGGGCTGCTGTTGGTTTAGGGCTAAAGGATTAACCAAGATCCGAATCAAAGGTTTCCAAATCGCTCCTTAAAGATAGCACATCATCCGGCTAAACCGAATAAAATTTTGTGGTTCTGTGCCGAAATTATCTCAAATCCTTGTACACCGCATTACGCAGTTCGTTTCCAAAGTAAAATCCATAAGGATTTGGGCTGCCTACAGAGGCCACCTGGGTCATGAATACCACCACCAACTTCTTTGCGGGATTGATGAAAAAGTGGGTGGAATTTGCTCCTGCCCAGAAAAACTCTCCCTTCGCTGCCGCGTGTCGATTGGCCATTTTTGGATCTTGTACGATGGCAAAACCCAAACCAAAGCCATGACCAGGCTCTAGATTTAGCGTGCCAAGCGCGTCAGTGACGATGCCATTGCCAAGTACGGTGTAGGGGTCTTTTGGTGTGAGTCTGTACTGGATGTTCGTTGTTTGGTCTGCAGTGATCAGCGCTACCGTTTCTGGCTTGAGAATGCGTTTGCCGTTCCATTCGCCTTGGTTAAGCATCATTTCTCCAAATCGTACATAGTCTGCCGTAGATGTAAATAGTGCATTTACACCAGCGAATAGGGTATTGCCAGTGGGTGTGGGTTGGCCCCAAGCACGGTTAAGGATAGTATCTGCACTGTAAGAATACACGGTCTTTACGCGCTGCTTTTGGGCTTCAGATAGGTTGTAGCCGCTATTGTTCATTTCCAGCGGGCCGAAGATACGCTCTTGCAGGTACTGGTCTAGGCTTTTTCCTGAAAGCACTTCCACGAGTCGGCCCACCAAATCGGGGGAAAAGGAGTAGTTCCATTTGCTTCCTGGATCAAAAGCAAGTGGTATTTTGGCTAGTGCCTCAGTTCGTTGGGCCAGTGTTTTGAGGTTTCCGTTTAGGATGATATTATTCCATAGTTCCTTGTCGTACGCAATTGGGGCGATGCCATGGCTCATGCCTGCGGTATGGCTAAGTACTTGTCGGATGGTAACTGCACTCGGAGCAGGGTGGGTACCAGCGGCTAATCCTTTGGTAGGATCGTTGACTACTTGAAGATTGGCGTATTCAGGTAGGTACTTGGACACGGGGTCATCAAGTTGAAACTTACCCTCGTCATAAAGGGTCATCAAAGCCACCGACACGATGGGTTTGGTCATCGATTGAATGAAGTAGAGTTCGTCTCCGCGTAAAGGATCCTTGGATTCTCGATCACGAAGGCCGTAGGTTTGGTCATAGACTAGTTTGCCGTTCTGAAAGACCATGCCATGTACCCCGACAAGTCTCCCTTCTTGCACTTCTTTGGATAAGTAGCGGTCAAAGGCTGCAAAAGATTGGGCTTGAAGCTGGAGTTGAAATCCTAGGAGAAATGCAATTCCAAAAAGGAATTGTGTGAGGTTAGATTTTTTCATAATTGTAGCGTTAGCAACTCAAAAATATAGTTAAAAAAAGGAATTACCATGCTCTAAAATTTCAATTTTTAAAGTTAGAAGGAATGCTAAAGTCCTAAAAAAATTTGGTAGAAGTAGAGGAAAAAATTGAAATAATCTGCAGAAAGAAGATGTCCAAGTTTTGGATCTATCTAAAATGATTGCCTATTAATAAGCTTGAATCGCTTAATTTCGAACTACAAATGAAAAAAATCCAATTTCCGGGGTTAAATGGGGTTCGATTTGTCGCAGCGTTCCTTGTCATCGTCGACCATACGGAACTTTTTAAAAGTTACCTCGGCTACCCGACACTCTGGGCCAATAGTTACAGCGCCTATCTAGGTGCCTTTGGTGTGAGCATTTTCTTTGTGCTGAGTGGATTTTTGATCACTTACTTACTGCTCGAAGAGCAGCAAGAAGCTCCGATTCGTATCCGACACTTTTATTTGCGGCGGATCCTGAGGATATGGCCATTGTACTATTTGATTTTGGTGCTTGGCTTTTTTGTGATTCCCCACATGGATTTCTTTCAAGTGCCCATTTATTCTAGGGACATGAGAGATTCCCTGCCTCGACTGCTGCTGTTTCTGGGGTTGGCTGCCAATGTGGCTTTTGTGTACTTGCCCACCGTTCCCTTCGCCAATATCCTTTGGTCCGTGGCGGTAGAAGAGCAGTTTTACCTGTTTTGGCCGTATGTGGTCCAGTTCAAGCGGAAGCTGCTCTGGATCATGCTCTTCCTACTTGGCGGATATATGGTTCTCAAATTTTATGCCGGTAGTCTTGATCGTCAATTTGAATTGCTGGTCATCCGAACCCGTTTCTCGGCCATGATATTGGGAGGCATTGGTGCCTACTTGGTTTTTCACCAAAAAGCCATCATCCAATTTCTGTATTCTCGAGTATTGCAGGCAGTCTTACTTGTTCTTTTCGTGTTGATGGGAATGGATTGGATAGATTTTAAATCCTTTACTTGGATTCAGGACGAACTGATTTCCCTAGTGGTCTGTGGCCTGATCATCAATATCGCCACCAATCCAAAGTCGCTTCTTTCTTTGGAGAACAGGGTATTGACCTATTTTGGAAAGCTGTCCTATGGGCTTTATGTCTACCATTTGTTTGCAGTGGTCCTGGTGTTGAAGGGACTGCCCGCAGTCATTGACCTTCAGGCCTTGCCCACCTGGATCGCCTATCCGCTGACTTTGGGTACAATTCTGGGATTGACCACCGGCATTAGCCACCTTTCGTATCGCTACTTCGAAAGTTATTTTTTACGGAAAAAGCTGAAGTATTCCTCGGTATTGAGTGGGGATTTGGTTGAGAGAACTAAAAGTATCAAGTAGCTAGTATCAAGTAGCAAGACGTTGGAAATTGTATACAAATAAGCAAAGAATTTCACGCGAAGCCGCCAAGCAGCAAAGACAATGGATGAGACTTGTGTAAGTTGTGACATTACGAAGCAGGGTAAGAAACCCACAAGTTTCCTGATACTGCTTGGCGATTTGTCACCATATTGCGTTATTTTGTTTCATTCATCAGGTTGAGTCCAATGACAACAGAAGCAAACGGGGCATAACCGAAATGACATACGAATAGGATTAGATTTTCACAAAAACGAGCATGAATCAGTTCACCTCCAGCCTTGGGGCATTTTTAATTTCCCTAATCTTCTTATCCAGTTGTGAGGATGCTTGCAAAGGGCATGAGTCGGACATAGAAAAAGGTCAAATTGCAAGAGCTGAAAGTATGGGAATGCTTGTAAACTCCATTGCAGTCAGCTACCTTGGAAATTGTGAATACAAATGTGTTTTCGATGTATACGATCCAGGCACCGCTTTTAGCACCCCACAAAACCTCAATTCAACGGTGATTTTTAAATGGGATGGAGATTCTTATTCCCATGTGAGAACTGAGTAAATTTAACTGGTACTATCAACAATCCGCAGGATCGGATTACACACCTCGGTTAAAAAACTGCAACAGGTAAATTGCCAAATTTTCCTTTGTTTTGATCATCCTCAACCCCTGTCTGATAATTAAAAAAAACAGCCAAAAGCCTCTCAGCGGTAGGTTTAGTGAATGAATGTTGATGTGCTGCTAAAGGGTTTTTAGCGGCCTACTTTCCAATACAAAACTTACTGAAAATATTGGCTAGCAAATCGTCTGTGGTCACTTCACCGGTGATCTCACCGAGGTAGTGGAGTGCACGGCGGATATCCATTGCCAAAAAGTCGTTGGTTACCAACTGATCCAAGCCACCCAGTACCTCCAATAAGGACTCGCGGGTCTTGGTCAAACTATCGTAATGCCGCACATTGGTCACCACGGTATTTCCTGTGCGAAACTTATCCAAATTGACCAGCTCTAGGATGCGTGCTTTCAATAACTCCAAGTTTTCTTTATTCCCTGCTGAGATAAACAACATATCCGGGTATTTACCCTGTAATTTATTGACTATATTTTCTTTAGCTCTATCTAGTTTATTCCCTACTTTAAGGTAAGGGACTCCTAGATTATCTAATTTATTCAGATCCCGATGCACTTCAACCAGGTCGGTATCGCTCAAGTCAAATAAGTACAGAATCAAGGATGCAGTACGCATCTTTTCCTGCGTCCGGCTCACGCCAATGGCCTCGATGGTGTCGGTGGTTTCCCGTAGACCTGCTGTATCTATAAATCGGAAGATCACCCCACCCAAACTCAGTTCGTCTTCAATAAAGTCTCGTGTCGTACCCGCAATATCGGAGACAATGGCCTTTTCCTCATTGAGCAGCGCATTCAGTAGGGTAGACTTACCTGCATTGGGCTTGCCCGCAATCACGGTAGGCACGCCATTCTTGATGACATTCCCCAAGTCAAAACTCAGAATTAGTTCTTCTACAAGCCGTAGGATGCGTTCCACAAGTTGGCGCAGCCCGTCTCGGCTGACAAACTCCACATCCTCTTCGGAAAAGTCGAGCTCCAACTCAATCATCGAAGCAAAGTGAATGAGCTGGTTACGAAGTTCTTGAATCTCGGAACTAAAGCCTCCACGCATCTGATTGAGCGCTGCTTGGTGGCTGCTCTCGGAATCGGAATGGATTAGATCAGCTACGGCCTCGGCTTGAGCCAGGTCAAACTGCCCATTCAGGAAGGCTCGCTGCGTAAATTCCCCCGGCTTGGCCAGGCGAACACCCTTGCGGACAAATAACTTCAGTACCTGATTGACAATGTAGGAAGAGCCATGCGTGGAGATCTCCACTACATTTTCCTTGGTAAAAGAGCGAGGTCCTTTGAACAGGGAGACGAGTACCTCGTCAATGATTTTTTCCCCATCACGAATCGTACCCAAATGGATGGTATGGGAGGGTTGCTCCTCCAAGTTTTTTCCGAAAAACACTTCGTTGCATACACGAATGGCGTCTTTGCCTGAAATGCGAATGACAGCAATGGCGCCTACTCCTTGCGGGGTGGCTAAGGCAATAATGGTATCGTCGCGCTCGGAAAGAGAGAAACTCATGGGGTCTTTTTAAAGGCTTTATCAATCAATTCTGCCAATCCTGCTAGGAAGGCTGCTGGCTCTCGGTAGCCTGGAAGCTGTGCGATATTTTGTAGCCCGGGCTCAATCACAACAAAGTTGGGATACGAATTAACCCGCATGGCAGCGGCCATCTGGGCTTCGGTAAAGGTTTTGTCCATAAATTGAAAGCTCCGCTTGGTGTCTTCTGCATTGAGCTTGACGGCATAAAAATTCTTCTGAAAATGCGCGATTACCTGAGGATCGGTGAAAGTTTCTCTATCCATCTTTTTGCACCAGCCACACCAATCCGTGTAGACGTCAACCAAGATCATCTTCGGATTTTTTGCATTGGCAGCGATGGCCTCTTCAAACTTCATCCATTGGATTTGATCTTGGGCTTGGAGGTTCATGCTGAGCAGAACCAGAAGCAAAACGAGTGAAAATGATTTCATAGCGAGGTATTCAAGAGTCAAACGCAGGGCTGGGTTTTGAAGTTCCACGGAGACCCAATGGCCAATTGCCCTTAATCAAGGCACTGCCAAAGAAGAAGGCACCTGCCACCGCCACCATCATGCCTGCAATGGAACTGTCAATCCAGTAGGCAAGATAGTATCCCAAAATGGCAATTAAAATTCCTAAGGCTGCAGTAAGTCGTAGTAGGGGGATCAAACTCTTGGTCCAGAGGTAGGCGGTAGAAGGGGGAACTACTAATAAAGCGACTACTAAAATCGCTCCTACGGATTCGAAACTAGATACCGTGGTGTAAGAGACCATGCTCATTAGCGCAAGGTTGATACCCTTGGCAGGAATACCGATGGCCGAACTAAAATGCTCATCAAAGCTGGTCAGGGACAATTCCTTAAACAGCAGGTAGATAAATCCAGTAACCAAGAAGAAGTTGAGCCCGGCCAACCAGGTGATGCGGGGACCCAAATTGAGCCCACTTGGAGTAATCCAAAGATCGATGGGAAGGTAGGCGATCTCTCCATAGAGTACGCATTCCTGGTCGAGGTCTACTTTATAGGCAAAGAGATTAATCAGGATGATTCCTATTGCAAATAGGAGCGTGAAAGTGATGCCAATGGAAGCATCGAGCTGTACCTTGGCTTTTTTGCGTAGCGCATCGATCATCAAGGTGGAGAGGATGCCGAGTAGGCCTGCTCCGATGATCACTTCCAAACTGCGCTGGCTTCCAGACACGAAGAACCCGATCACTATACCTGGAAGTACAGCATGCGAGATGGCATCACCAGTCATGGACATTTTGCGGAGCAGGAGAAATACGCCCAGAAACCCACAGGAGATCGCAATTAAGGCTCCGGTGAGGATAATCAGTAGGGCATTGGTATCAAGCGTCATGGGATTCTCTGGGGATTGTTTCTTGGTGAGGATCAAGGGTAGGATAGTTGAGGCGCTGCTCAAGCAGTGCTTCCAATTCCGGAGTCAATAGGTGCTCCATTTGTTCGGCAGACTCATGCACGTGGTCAGGGGCAATGTTCATGGATTCGTTGAGGTAAACTTCCCACAAGCGGTGGAGACGGACAATTCGCATCGCATCCGAAGTACCTTGGGGACTGAGTCGAACGCCTTGTGAATCCTGTAGCACTAGTCCTTGCTTGGTAAGTACCTGTAGGGAATGGGCTATTTCTTTTTTGTGAAAAGGATACAGGGCGTGAATTTCTTCCAAGCTGAGCACCTCTCGGTTGGCTTCCTTGGCTTTGAATAGTGCCTTCATCAAGTGATCCCGGTGGGTTTTGTTGAGGTAACTCCTTCGGGCTAGGAAGCGTCGAATTACACCGCTTTTGGGAGAAAAAATAAAGGACAATAGAGCAATCAAAGAAAGAAATACCACTACCCAAGGGCCAGTGGGCATCTGTGGCAGGACAAAGGAAATATAGGTTCCTAAGATCCCAGATAGAATGGAGAAGAAGGCGGCAAGCAGGAGCAAGGGCTGTAGTCGGTCCGTCCAAAAGCGGGCTGCCGCTCCTGGGGTGATCAATAGGGCAGCCATCAAGACCACGCCAATGGCTTGGATACCGATCACCACGGCAAGGATCAGAAGGACATTGAAGACAAAGCGAATACCCTTCATTGGGAAACCTATGGCCTTACCAAATCCAGGATCGAAGACCATCAAACGAAACTCCTTCAAAAATAGGCTCAGCACAAGCAGAATGGCCAAGGACAACCCACCGTAAAGGAAAAGGTCGGCTTCAGCGATGCCGATGGCATTACCGAAAATAAAGGAATTGAGTCCGGCAACTTCTGGATTACCGGATTTTTGAATTGCAGTCAAGGCTACAATGCCAATTCCGAAAAATACGGAAAGGATGCTGGCGATGATGCTATCCTCACTCAGCTTTGTGTTTTGCTTCAGCCAGGAAGACAAAAAGGTAGCCAAGGCACCCGATAAAAAAGCTCCTGTGACGATGTAGCGTGGGTCCTTTTCTCCAGCCAAGACAAAACCCAGACAAATCCCAGGAAGTACTGCGTGTGAGATGGCATCACCTAGCAATGCCTTTTTATCCAAAAAGGAGAAGGTCCCCACGTAGGCCGAGCCAATCCCCAGCAGGGTAATGCCAAGCACCACCCAAGTGATGGAGGGATCTTGAAAGGTGAAGAAGTACAGAAAGTCTTCCATGTCAGCTTTTCAATGGGTTGAAATCTTGCTTTCGAATCAAATCGGTCACCTGAGTGAGTAGGTTGAGTTTTCCACCATAGGTCTTTCGTAGTAGCTCTTCGGTCATTACCTGGTCCTTGGGGCCGGAAGCCACCAAGTGCAAGTTGAGCATGATCACCCATTCAAAGAAGTTCATCGCGCTATGGATGTCGTGGTGGACCACTAGGACTGTTTTGCCAGCTCGGGCCATGTCTTGGAGCAACTGAAAAATGGCTGTTTCGGTGGCCATGTCCACACCTGCAAAAGGCTCGTCCATCAAGTATAGATCCGCTTGCTGGGCCAGTGCTCGAGCAATAAACACGCGTTGCTGCTGTCCGCCAGAGAGTTCGGAGATCTGTCGATTGGCAAAGGCAGTCATGCCCACTTGTTCCAAGGCATCTTGGGCCACTTGCACTTCCTTTTTGCCGGGACGGCGAAACAACCCCAACTTTCCATAGGTGCCCATGACGACCACATCTAAGACGGATGCGGGAAAATTCCAATCCACAGATTCACGCTGGGGGACGTAGCTAATTCGGGTACGCACTTCTTGTAGCGGCTTATCAAAAATCTTGATGTAGCCGGAAGTGGGGGGGATCAAGCCCATGATGGATTTGATAAGCGTGGATTTGCCTGCTCCATTGGGACCAAGGATGCCAATCAATTGACCTGCTGGAAGGCTAAGGTCCACGTTCCAAAGTACGGGATGCTGGTCGTAGCTCACCGTAAGGTCATGCACTTCTAAGACGGGTTGGGGTACCTGTGTGATCATGGGAGAAGTTGGCTGTAGATAAGTTGTAGATTGGTTTCAAACATGCCGATATAGGTTCCAGCAGGGGTATTCGGTGCGTCAAGGCTGTCCGTGTACAAGGGACCGGCTAGTTTGACCACCTGATTTTTTTCTGCTGCGCCTCGTGCTACGGCCTGAAGCGCCTTGGGGGATATGGTTTGTTCGGCAAAAATGGCTTTCACTCGGTAGGTTTGAATGACAGTGATCAATTCGGTGAGGTCCCGCAATCCCGGTTCACTCAGAGTAGAAAGCCCTTGGAGGGAATACACTTGGAGTCCGTAAGCCTTGCCAAAATAGGCGAATGCATCGTGAGCAGTTACCAAGACCTGTTTGCGTTGTACCAGTTCCTGCACCTGCGCCTTGGTGCGTTGATCTAAGGCATCAAGCTGATCCATGTAGGTCCGAGTATTTGTTTGAAGTTGCGATTTCCAAGATGGCTGCCAGATTTGAAGTTCCTGGCTTGCATAGGCCAGGGCAGCTGACCAAAGGGAAATGTCAAACCAGACATGGGGGTCGACACTGTGTGATTCTGGACCGGATCGGATGAGTTTATTGGTTGGGATGCCCTTAGAAACATCTATAAGAACCTGTTGCTTGGCTAGCTTTTCAAAAATCTCAGTCATTTTTCCCTCCAGGTACAACCCGTGATAGACCACCAGATCTGCCTGAGTCAGGAGATCTAGGTCACGCACAGAAGCCTTATACAGGTGTGGGTCTACACCTGCAGGCATGAGGGCTACCACCTCAGCTTGATCGCCTACCAGTTCCTGTATCCCATCTGCCAAGATGCTTGTGGTGGCCACGATCAAAGGCTTGGTGCGCGTAGATTTGGAAGCGGAGGTACAGCTCCAAAAAAGAAGGGCAATTAAAAAAATGTGTGCTGCACTTTTCATGATTGAAGAACGAGAATGTTGCTGGCTACATCTTTGGACATGAAGAGGGTCTTTTTCTGATCGACCAAGATCTCCACTGAACCATCAAATTCTACCTTGTCGAGTACTTTGATACGGGCACCGATGTAGGCACCGACCTTGTCGAGGTAGCGGAGAAAAGCTGCAGAACTGTCTTTGACCGCCACGATTTGCCCGCCTTGGTCGATATTCATTTCGTTTAATGCGATACGAGGTCTGGAGCGAACATCCCCGTATTCGTCAGGGATGGGATCTCCATGGGGATCAAATTTGGGGTAATTTAGGTAAGCGTCTAGACGCTCGATGAGTAGGGTAGATTGGATGTGTTCCAATTGCTCCGCTACCTCGTGTACCTCATCCCAAGAAAAATGCAATTTGTCTACCAAGAAGACTTCCCACAATCGGTGTTTGCGAATGGTTTGCAGTGCAAGTCGCTTTCCAAGTTCCGTGATTTGGAGCCCGTAGTATTTCCGGTATTGGATCACTTCTTTCTCTCCGAGCTTGCGGAGCATATCACTCACCGAGGCAGGCTTTGTCTGGATTGCGGCAGCAATGTCATTGGTGGATACGCTTTTTTTTCCTTCTTCCGATAGGTGGTAGATGGCCTTGAGGTAGTTCTCTTCTGCGGTAGTTAATTCCATGGTATAAGGTAATAATGAGTCAAATATAAAAATAAAATTAGAGTTATCTAAAAAAAAAATTGTATAAATCTAAAATGACTGTGGAAAACTCCAATTTGCTGTGGGTTTCAGATTTAGGATAAACTGAATAAAAAACTAGTCAAATCTAAATAATGGGCTATTTAATTGAATTCTAAATTCTTAGCTTAGATCAATATCGATTAAAATCACCCTGAGACCGGAGAGAACTTCTGGTCACTAGTCCACACACTTTTTCAGTTAATGGGTAGAAATCCCACCCACACCTATAAAAGTTTGCCCTGTAAATCGGAGTTTCGAAGGTGTGCGTACGGCTCGATACTTTTCCCGAGTTGGTTGGTTGGAGTACTCACTTTTGCCCGTTGGGAAATGCAATGAGTTCAATACGTAGGTTTTCTATTGACCGAGTTGCGCAAACAAAAAATAGTAGGGGCAGTTTGAAAAAGTGAAGGAACTTTAAAGATGGATCTGCTCAATCAAGAGCCTACCCTTTCCTGCTCTTTCTGCAAAAAATCCTATGAACTTCCCTAGGGATTTCTTTGATTCGCGTTCTCAAAATTCAACCGCTTGCTTTCCTCAAAAAGTGGGAGCAACTAGAAATTCAAAATCCATGGACATTAAATCTACCATCGAACATGCTTGGGAAAATCGTGAACTGCTTCAAGAGGCTAGCACCCAAGAAGCTATCCGAAGCATAATTGCTGACTTGGACACCGGAAAGCTCCGGGTAGCGGCTCCTACAGAAGCTGGTGATTGGATCGTCAATGACTGGATTAAAAAAGCAGTGATTCTTTATTTCCCCATCCAAAAAATGCAGACCATTGAGGTAGGGCCTTTTGAATTTCACGACAAGATGGCGTTAAAAACCAACTATGCTGCACAGGGTGTGCGCGTGGTACCGCATGCGGTGGCTCGTTATGGGGCCTATCTTGCATCGGGAGTGGTCATGATGCCCAGCTATGTAAATATCGGTGCATACGTGGATTCTGGAACCATGGTGGATACCTGGGCTACTGTCGGATCCTGTGCTCAGATCGGAAAAAACGTACACTTGAGCGGAGGAGTAGGGATCGGAGGGGTACTCGAGCCGGTACAAGCAGCACCGGTCATTGTTGAGGATGGAGCATTTATCGGAAGCCGAGTGATTGTGGTAGAAGGTGTTCGTATTGGTAAAGAAGCAGTGATTGGGGCAGGAGTGACCTTGACAGCAAGTTCCAAGATTATTGATGTAACAGGTCCTTCACCTGTGGAATACAAAGGCTTTGTGCCTCCACGTTCCGTGGTGATTCCAGGTACGATTCCAAAGCAATTTCCTTCTGGAATCTACCAAGTTCCCTGTGCTTTGATCATTGGGCAGCGAAAAGCTTCCACTGATCTAAAAACCTCTTTAAATGACGCGCTTCGCGAAAATAACGTTGCGGTATAACTAATTGGCATGATCCACCGCAGTACGTATTTATTAATTCCAATTGTAGCAATTGCTTTTTTTTCTTGTTCAGGGTCTCCTGATATCAATTCAGGAGATTACGCCTTCAACAAGGGTGATTATTCCGCAGCAGTGACGGGCTATACAGAATCGCTTCAAACCAATCCTTCAGATATAGATCTTTTGTACGGTAGAGGTAGGGCCTTCCAAGAATTGGGTAAATTTCTTGAGGCACAAGCAGACTTTGAGCAGGCACTCAACCTGGATGCAAAAAACTTCCAAGTGCTGCTTAGCCTAGCGACCATTCAACTTGAGCAGAAAAGTTATGCAAGTGCGTTGCTCTATGCCACCAAAGCTGAAGAAATTCCAGGTGCTCCAGCTCGAGCTTCTTTCTTGAAGGGGAGAGCATTACACCAGTTGGGTATGCCTGAAGACGCCCTAAAAGCCTATGGCAATGCCATCCAAGTCGATAAGGATTTTGGGCAGGCCTATTTGAATCGCGGTTTGTTAAAGATAGGTTTGGATAGAACAAAACAGGCTTGTGAGGACTTCAAATTAGCAGCTGCGCTGAATTATCCAGGTGCTGCCGAGAATTTGGAAAAATACTGTAAGTAAGTCCCAATAAGTTAAATCTTTGCTGTTTCGGTGTGCGTATGCGCTTCATGGTTGCATAGTGCAGTAGATGCGGCCTTTCCACTACCCTCACAGGCTTTACAGGCACTCACTTCTTTCCCGCTGCCATTGCAGTTTGGACAAGCCAAGCGGCCTTTTCCAGTACAGCGTTCGCATTCGTAAAAATCTACAATGTTAAAGACATTCACCTTTTTAATCATTCCTGAGGCTCCACAGCGGCTGCAACCTACCACTCCTTTGGCCCTGCAATAGGAACAGGCTTGTTCGATCTGCTTTTTACCCTGGCAGGTCGTGCAATTCTCGTAGCGGTATCCGCGCCGATCACAAAATTCACAAGCTATAATTTGGGCCAGAGGTACCTTTAGCTTTTCCTTGAGTCGTGTTGCAGATTCGTAGTTTTGCCCCCTAAATCCAGTCAATTCTAGGTATTTGTTTACAAAGTTCTGACTATTGTCGTATTGCCCAAGATGAAAAAGGGTTTCTGAAAAGTAATAGGGCATCTCTTCGGGAAGCGGAAGCCCTGAATCGATTAGATTTCGAAAGATAGAGTTGGCTGTTTGGTAGTCACTACGCTCCATAGCAGCCAAAGCGCCCTTCATCCAGCGGTCCGTTTGTCCTAAGTTAACTTGTGCACTAGCACCAAGAACAAGGAATCCTTGTAGGCCTAGTAGCAGGAAAAGGGTTGAAGCAAAAACTTTCAAGACGACTTAATTTTCAGCAAGTAAGCAACTGTAAATCGTTCCTTCAAGAAAAAAGCAAGACTTCTGCTAAAATATTCTTCATTTGCTTCGCCTACTGCTCAAAAAAGGTACTCTAATTCCACAAAAAATAGGAGCAATCCCTTTCGCTTCATTGAAAAGATGTTGATTTTTGAAGTTGAACTAATCCATTCTACGTGATCATTGCTGTAATTGGAGGTGGTGCTGCGGGTTTTTTTGCAGCAATCCATGCCAGTGGACCTGGGATACAGGTACTGCTTTTTGAAAAATCCCCCAAACTACTTTCTAAGGTGAAAATCTCAGGTGGGGGACGATGCAATGTGACCCACCGACCTATGGAAAATTCCAAACTGGTCAAAAATTACCCCAGAGGAGAAAAGTTTTTGAAGAAAGCATTTCAGCATTTTTCTATTCCGGATACCTTCTCTTGGTTTGAATCACGAGGTGTACCCTTGAAAATCGAAGAGGATGGACGGGTTTTTCCCAAATCTAATACCTCACAAACGATCGTTACCTGCTTGGAAGAAGAAGCCAAAAAGCTTGGCGTACAGGTTAAGGTTTCCAATGGAATTAAATCCATAAAGCAGAAAGATCAAGGCTATGTGCTAGATACTGATTCGGGAGAAGTAGTTGTTTCCAAGGTCATTGTGGCCTCTGGTGGGCATCCAAATTTAAGTGCATATGATTACCTTAAGTATTTGAATCACAATTTAATAAAACCTATTCCTTCACTTTTTACTTTCAATACTCCACAGGAACCCATTCGTGAATTGATGGGTGTGTCCATGGGGGATGCAGTGGTGAAATTGGAGGGAACCAAACTTAGTTACCGAGGTCCGATTCTCATTACACATTGGGGTATCAGTGGTCCTGCAGTGCTTAAGCTTTCGGCTTTTGGTGCGGATTGGCTGTACGAGCAGCAGTACAAAGCGCGGGCGATTATTCAATGGAATGCGGACTTGAGTGAGCAAGCCTATACAGAGCAGCTCAGCAACTATGCGCAACTTCATCCGAATCGGAAAGTCTATTCACATCCACTTTTTGGGGTACCTGCACGGCTGTGGGAGCATTTCTGCATCCAGGCCGAAATTTCCGAAGCACAGCTTTTCGGACAGCTGCCGAAGAAGCTGCAGAACAAGTTGGTGCAGTGTTTATTCTGCTACCCTGTGGTCATGCAAGGGAAAACAACTTTCAAGGAGGAGTTTGTCACTGCTGGGGGATTGGCGTTGGAAGATATCAATCCAGAAACTATGGAGAGCCGACTTCATCCTGGTGTTTATTTTGCAGGAGAGGTTTTAAATCTCGATGGGATCACGGGTGGGTTCAACTTTCAGGCGGCCTGGACTACAGGATACTTGGCAGGAAAGTCTGCTCGGATGAGTTTAGATGGGTGAAAGGATCCTAAAGGGCAAAAAAAAAATGGCAATATACATCGCCTTCTTTTTCAAATTTAATCCCCTTTAACTCTATGAGTACATTAATGAATTGAAAATTAGTAGATTACATCAACTTCTAGGTTAACAAAAAATGAAGTTGAGTTGAAGTTTTTACACCTTTTCCATGCCCATACTTCCTTCATCCTATACCAATGCGCCGCTTTTTTACCTAAATGGCCACTTCGAAACGATCATTCCAAGTATTTGGAGAAAGATTGAAGGCGTCAGCTATGAACGGGAAAAAATCGACACGCCAGATGGTGATTTTTTGAATTTGGACTGGTCACGTGTTGGAGGAGAACAGCTTTTAATCGTTTCGCATGGGCTGGAAGGGGACTCGCAGAGGCATTATGCCCGCGCCTTGGTCAAATTATTTAACCAGCAGGGCATCGATGTGTTGGTTTGGAACAATCGTTCCTGTGGGGGTGAGCTTAACCTGCAGCCTGTGTTGTATCACCATGGATCTAGTCATGATTTGGAAACAGTGGTGCAGCATGTACTTTCATCAAATCGGTACAGTGAACTATTCTTGGCTGGAATCAGCATGGGAGGGGCTCAAACCCTTAATTACTTAGGCAAGAAAGGGGAGGATGTTTCCCCAATCCTGAAAAAAGCGGCAGTTTACTCCACGCCAGTACACTTGCCATCCAGTGCAGCCACCCTTCGGCGTCCAGTCAATCGGTTCTACAATCAAAAGTTTCTGGGGAAATTGAAGAAGAAAATGGAGGCCAAAGGGAAGCAGTATCCAGGATTGATTGACCTGGAAAGACTACCTAGTGTGCGTGATTTTGATGACTTTGATACGCATTATACGGCCAAAATCCATGGCTTTGCGGATGCAGCCGACTTTTACGAGCAGGCGAGTCCTCATACGCGCTTGAAAGATATTCGAATTGCCACGTTGATCTTGAACGCCGCGAATGACCCATTATTGGGTAAAGAATGCTATCCCATAGAATTTGCCCATGGGAGCACCCATATCTTCTTGGAAATGCCAAAGCGAGGTGGACATACGGGATTTACCATTCCAGGATCGGAGTTTAACTACGCCGAATACCGTCTTCTTGAATTTTTGACCCAAGAATAATTGATTACCCAAGGATGGAAAAAAGTCCTGGAATACTTGTTTAGAATCGCTTGAGCACCATTTCAGCCACCGTGCCTCCAATGGAGAGGGAACTGGTAGCGGCGGGAGAAGGTGCATTGAGTACGTTGATGGCAAACTCTGATTCGCGGATCGCAAAGTCATCTAAAAGTCCTCCAGTGCGGTCACAGGCTTGAGCGCGTACACCTGCGCCACCTTCCACAAGGTCATCTTCTTGGATTTCAGGAATCAGTTCTTGAAGCGCTTTGGTAAATGCTGATTTGGAAAAGGAGCGATACAGCTCACCCAAACCTGTTTTCCAGTACTTGCCTGCAACTTTTTGGAAGCCAGGCCAACTCAAGGTTTCAGCCAATTCAGCAAAATTGACATCGGTTTTTTTGTATCCTTCTCGTTTGAATGCCAATACAGCATTGGGTCCTGCCTCCACGCCCCCTTTTTTCATGCGGGTAAAATGTACCCCTAGGAAGGGAAAATTGGGATCAGGAACAGGGTAGATTAAGTTATTGACTAAGTACTCCCGCTCTTTTTTGAGTTTGAAGTACTCTCCTCGGAAAGGAATAATCTTGACATCGTTGATGGATTCGTCGTTCATACGAGCTACTTTATCAGAGTACAATCCTGCACAGTTGACCACCAGCTTCGCTTGAAAAGTTCTTTTTGATGTTTCAATATAATTAATGGAGTCCTTTTGATTGATTTCCAATACTTTATGATCGAGAAAAATCCCTCCTCCTTGCTGCATGATTTTCCGTCCATAGGCTAGCGCCACTTGCAGGTAATCCACGATTCCTGTTTGTGGAACATGGATAGCTCCAATGCCGGTGCAGTAGGGTTCGTATGCTTTGAGCTCGTCTAGCGTGATTTTCCGTGTGCCGGTCAAGCCATTTTGTAAGCCTCTTTCCAAAAGCATGTCTAAGAGGGGGCGTTGGGATTCGCGGGTAGCAACGACAACTTTTCCTGTGATCTCGTAGGGGATCTTTTCCTCCTTGCAGAAGTTGACCAGTTCGTGGTAGCCTTTGATGCAATTGATGGCCTTCAAAGAGCCAGGTTTGTAATATAGGCCAGAGTGGATTACTCCTGAATTATTGGCTGTCTGGTGTTTGGCCAATTGGCTTTCTTTCTCTAAAATGGCAATTTTTAAGTCAGGACGGGCACTGATCAATTTGTACCCGGTGGCTAGTCCTACAATTCCACCACCCACTAAAACAACATCGTATAGCATTTGCGAAAAACTTTGAAACAAATATAAGTTTTGAGGGGATTGGTGAAAGGTTTGTTTTTACTTTTTGAACATATCGCATCAAAAAACGTCTTGAAACCATCCTAACGAAGGTTGGGAAGAAAAAAAACCGACTCGAAAATATCTACTAACTTTGAACCTTTAATTCGTGGATTCGTGTACCGACTCATGCTTCGATTTTTATTTCTAGGTCTCTTTTTCCTCATCGCTTCGGGTTCCTTTGCGCAGTACACGCTAAAAGGAAAGGTAATCGATGCGGAAACAGGTGATCCGATTGCTTTTGCAAGTGTATTTTTAAAGGGAAAAACCTCAGGAACCACCACGGATTTTGAAGGAAATTACTTCTTAAAAACAAGTTCGATCGGAGATAGCCTTAGCGTTAGCTATCTCGGCTACACCACCCAATCTAAGGTATTGACGCAGAATCCTGAACAAACGCTCAATTTTCAACTCTGGCCAGTGGCATTTGAGTTGGGAACTTTTGTATTTGAAGCTGGAGAAAACCCTGCATTTGAAGTGATCAGGCAGGCAGTAGCCAAAAGGGACGAATACGATAAGCGCAAACTAGACGCTTACCAAACGAAAAATTACACCAAAATCGAGATTGACATCGATAACTTATCTGAGGAGTTTAATCAACGAAAGTCTGTACGATCGGTAACTGCTGTATTGGATAGCATACGGCAACTAACCAATGATGAAGGAGAAAAGATCTTGCCTGTATTTTTTTCGGAGACGGTTTCTTCCTTTTACTACCGCAACAATCCCGAATTGCGAAAAGAAGTCATTGAAAAGACCAAGGTGACAGGAGTGGGGATCACGGATGGGTCCACTACTTCACAAATTACCGGGTCTGTATTTCAGGAGTATAATTTTTACAGTAATTGGCTACAAATCCTCAACAAGGACTTTATTTCCCCCATTGCAGATGGATGGAAGGCCTATTACGACTACGACTTGTTAGAAGATGTATTGGTAGGACAGGATAGTTGCTACAAACTCCAGGTGTATCCTCGTCGGGAGCAAGATCTTGCCTTCACTGGGACGATTTGGATCAAGAAGTCAGATTATTCTCTCAAACAGGTCGATTTGACGATTCCCAAAGCAGCTAACCTCAACTTTGTGGAGCGAATCAAAATCCAACAAGAACTTGTTGCTACGACTGCTGGAGCGCTGATGCCCTCCAAAACAAGGGTCTTGCTTAAAATCGGTCAGTTGACGGATAATTCGGCGGGCCTATTGGCTAAGTTTTACACCGCAACGGATAGCATTGTGGTAAATCAAGCCTTGGAAACCTCCTTTTTTGACCAGGCGGTGGTCTTGAAACCCGATTTCAATCAAGTTTCTGCAGATTATTGGAAAGATCGACGACCAGATCCTTTGAGTGAGGAGGAATTGGCTGTCTTGCAAATGGTGGATACGCTAAAAAGGATTCCTATTATCCGTTTTTATTCGGAATCTCTTAAGTTTTTTGCTACCGGATACTTGCCAGTAAAAAAATTGGATTTAGGCCCTTGGACTGAGTTTGGGAATTACAATAATGTGGAAGGGCTTCGCTTTGGTTTTGGTATGCGAACCAACTATTCCTTTTCCAATCGCTTCCTAGTGGAAGGCTATGGGGCCTATGGGACGAAGGATCAGCGCTGGAAGTACAAGTTTGCCTCTACTTGGATTCTCTCGAGAAAGCATTGGACTACGCTGGGTGTACGAGTAGGTAGAGAACTAGATCAGGTTGGTTTGGAGATGGAGAACCTGGAGGGTAATTCAATTTTCTTAGCAGCTAGCCGTTTTGGCACCTTGCGTCGACCTTTTGTTTCCACCAATCAACGGATCACTTTCCAGCGGGAATTCTTCAAGGGCTTCTTGGTTACTTCGAGTTTGAACAAAAGTCAATTTGATCCGCTATTTGAGTTTTATTACCTAGAAAAGGAGGGTGGGGTACCCCAAACCAGTTTCCAAGCCACAGAAATCCGAGCAGGTATCCGATATGGTCGGGATGAGGTGATTTTGATCAACGACAACACCCGAGCCTCCCTTGGATCGATCAAATGGCCAATAGTAGAATTGAATTATACGAAAGGAATTCCTAGCCTAGGGGCTAATTTAAACTATACCAAGTTGAATTTTTACGTTTACCATCGAATCAATTTGGGGCTTTTGGGAGTAGGGCGTTACGAAATAGATGCTGGAAAAATATGGGGTGAGGTGCCTTATCCATTGTTGAAAAACCACTTGGGTAACGAAACTTTGTTTTACACCACGGCAGCATTCAATACCATGAATTTTAATGAGTTTGCTTCCGATCGGTTTGTAAGCCTTCGCTACCGCCAATCTTTTGAAGGATTTCTGTTCAATTCCATTCCCTTGCTGAAGAAATTGAATTGGAGAATGGTAGGTAATGCGAACGTCTTGATGGGTGGAGTTAGGGAAGAAAACATTTTTAATCAACACCGCACATTTGGCCAATTGAATCCAAGTAAACCTTATGTGGAGTTAGGCTATGGAATTGAAAATATCTTTCGCTTTTTCCGGGTGGATTTCTTTCACCGCATGACCTATCTGGATCAGCCTGAGGCGAGACCTTTCCATGTCAAAATCAGTGCTCAGGTAATTTTATAAGGAAGTTTCCTGCTTTCCACCTCAAATTTTTCCGTAGGGACTCGCTTTTGTGCATATTTGCACCTTAAACCACAGCCTGTTTGTAAAGGCAGTAAAAAAAACACGATGACCAAACAAATTCAGATTACCCTTCCCGATGGATCGGTGAGGAACTACGATCAAGGCATTACCGGACTACAGATTGCTGCAAGTATCAGCGAGGGTTTGGCTCGGAATGTACTTGCAGCCAAAATAAACGGACAAGTTTGCGATGCCACCCGTCCCATTACTGAAGATTCAAGTTTGCAGTTGCTAACCTGGAACGATACCGATGGCAAGAGTACCTTTTGGCACTCCTCGGCACACTTGATGGCAGAGGCTTTGGAAGCCTTGTATCCTGGAGTGAAGTTAGGCATTGGGCCTTCCATTGAAACTGGCTTTTACTACGATGTTGACTTTGGGGACCACAAGTTGGAAGGGGATGAGTTGGAGAAAATTGAAAACAAAATGCTTGAGTTGGGAAGACTCAAGTCAGATTATATCCGCAAGGAAATTTCCAAGAAAGATGCGGTAGGCTATTTCCAACAGAAGGGAGACGAATACAAGTTGGACCTTTTGGAAGGCTTGGAAGATGGTACGATTACTTTTTACGAGCAGGGCAATTTTACTGATCTCTGCCGTGGACCACACATTCCGAATACGGGATTTATCAAAGCAGTGAAGCTCACCAACATTGCAGGTGCCTATTGGAGAGGGGATGAAAAGCGCAAGATGCTTACTCGTATTTATGGGGTGACCTTCCCCAAGGCTCAGGAGTTGAAAGATTACTTGACGCTCTTGGAAGAAGCCAAAAAGCGCGACCACCGTAAATTGGGCCGTGAATTGGAATTGTTTACCTTCTCAGAAAAGGTTGGCATGGGGCTTCCATTGTGGTTGCCCAAGGGCACTTTATTGCGTGAGCGTTTGGTGGGATTCATGAAAAAAGCCCAGGATAAATCGGGCTACCAGCAAGTGACCACTCCACATATCGGACATAAAGCCCTTTACGAAACTTCTGGACACTACGAGAAATACGGAAAAGACTCCTTTCAGCCGATTACAACGCCACATGAAGGTGAATCCTTCTTGTTGAAGCCGATGAATTGCCCGCACCACTGCGAGATTTACAAGTACAAGCCTAGATCTTACAAGGATTTGCCAATTCGCTATGCAGAGTTTGGAACGGTATATCGCTACGAGCAAAGCGGTGAGCTACATGGATTGACCCGTGTTCGTGGCTTTACTCAGGATGACGCACACATTTTCTGCCGTCCAGATCAGGTGAAGGAGGAATTTATCAAGGTAATTGATTTGGTCTTGTACGTATTTAAGGCCTTGGGATTCACTGAATATACCGCGCAGATTTCCCTGCGTGATCCAGAAAATAAGCAGAAGTACATCGGTTCGGATGAGGCCTGGGATAAGGCTGAAGCAGCCATTATTGAAGCTTCCGCAGAAAAAGGCTTGGAAACAGTTACTGAGTTGGGTGAGGCTGCCTTTTATGGTCCAAAGCTAGACTTTATGGTAAAGGATGCTTTGGGAAGAAAGTGGCAGTTGGGCACCATTCAAGTGGATTACCAACTTCCGGATCGATTCCAACTGGAGTACATCGGTTCGGACAACCAAAAACATCGCCCTGTAATGATCCACAGAGCACCATTTGGTTCTTTGGAGCGCTTTGTAGCGGTACTTATCGAGCATTGCGCAGGAGATTTCCCCTTGTGGCTGGCTCCAGAGCAAATCAACATTTTACCGATCTCTGAAAAATTTATTTCCTATGCGGAAGAATTGAAAGGTATTTTGGATGAGGCTGGAATTACAGGCACGATTGACAACCGCGACGAGAAGATTGGGCGGAAAATTCGTGACTCGGAAGTTAAAAAAGTGCCTTTCATGCTGATAGTAGGGGAGAAAGAGCAGGAAGAAGGAAAGGTGGCTGTTCGGAAACACGGGCATGGAGACCTGGGAGTATTCAGTCCAGCCGAATTTATTAGTTATTTTCAAGGGATTATTTCTGAATCATTGGCCAAAGAATAGGCTAGAAATGGGATTCCATTTTTTGAATTCGAAATAATTCCGATATTTGCAGTCCATTTTATTTAAAACAAACGAAGCTAACTTGAATCAAAGACCGCAGCAGCCAAGAGGTAGACAGGAAGAACCTTACAAGATTAATCATAAGATCAGAGTCCGTGAGGTTCGGGTAGTGGGTGATTTTGTAGAGGGGGGTAATGCCGT
>CANGUK010000021.1 GCA_947457095.1 Cyclobacteriaceae bacterium | reverse complement strand
TCCTTTTCACGGGACACAAAGAATCCCATGCCGACTATTAGAAATGCATAGCCGAGAAAAACGAGTAAATCGAGAGGTTGTAAGAGCATAGAAAAAAGGAAAATAGGTTGTTTTGGGTAAAATAGAGGATTTTTAGTTTCAAACGAATCAATCTAATGGCTAAATATAAGCGATTGGTTGAAAGGTGTACACACCGATCGTATCAATTGTAGTAAATTCTTTAGCCAATCGGATTTGAATGTAAAAAAATGAGATGCTGTTAAATGGTAGTTAACTCGGTGCAAACTAGGATAAACCTACCAAGCCTACCTTGTTCAAAAGTATAGCAGTAGAGTGTATCGCTTTCGTGCAACCAACTGTTCGAATTCGTTCATATTTAAAATTTGAGTCTTAAATCTGGTGAAATCTACAAGTGCCAAGCCCTTAAATCGAGGGTTAAATAGGGATTTATTAAAACAGAAATAGTAGATTTGAGTTTATTTTGGACTTAGCATCATTTTTGGAGCTTTCCGACCTATGGCAAATAAAAGCAGTGTTTTTGATATGATCGGCCCCATCATGATTGGTCCTTCATCTTCGCATACTGCAGGCGTAGTTAGGATTGCACGAGCTGCGATTCGGGTATTAGGTGGAATTCCAGATGAAGTAGTCGTGACCTTCTATAATTCTTTTGCCAAAACTTACGAAGGACATGGAAGCGATCGAGCCATTATAGGAGGGCTCATGGACTTCAAAACGGATGATATTCGAATCAAAGATGCATTGCAGTTAGCCAATGAAAGGGGGTTGATCTACAGCTTCAAATCCATTGGCAACTCTTCAGTCCATCATCCCAATACGATCAAACTCCAACTAAAAAAAGGAGAGCGTCAGGTAGAAATCATAGGAGAAAGCTTGGGAGGGGGAGTAATTAATATTTCCGAGGTCGATGGATTTGTCGCCAACTTTTCGGCACAAAACCATACCTTAATCATTAAGGCAGATGATGCTTCGGGTGCAATTGCCTTTATTTCAAGTGTGATTGCACAAGAAAAAGTAAACATCGCAACCATGTCTGTCTCGAGAAAAGGAAAGCATGACTTGGCCTGCCATGTGATTGAAATGGATTCCGGAATACAAGAGATTACGCGTCAGTACCTACTTTCCTTGCCCTGGATCAAGGAACTGATTTACATTCCAGATATTGATCTTTAACTACAACAAACCAACGACAACCACAGATGAAAAAACTTTTTGCATTGTTATTCTTTGGGCTACTAATCATCCAACAGGTGAGTGCGCAAACGGAGGCTCCTAATGGGCCTTTGGATTTGAACACCTGTGTGGCGATTGCCATAGAAAACAACCTCACACTCAAAAGATCTGAACTCAACCAACTGGTTACCGAAGCCAACCTTCTGGAAAGCCAAGGAAGAAGGCTTCCAAGCCTTTCTGCAGGTGCAAGTTCAGGCTACCGATGGGGACGATCTATTAACCCTGTAACCAACTTGTTTGAAACCAGAAGAATCGGAAACGTCAACCTATTTGGAAATACTGGAGCGCCAGTTTTTCAAGGCATGCGAATCAACAATAGCATTGGTCAGGCCAAAAGCGATTTGGAAGCTGGTCAATATAACTTGGAGGCCACGCGCAATGACATCACCTTGAATGTAATCAACCTGTTTATTGATGTGGTATTTAACCGAGAGCAGGTAAAAATTGCAGAAAATCAGTTAAACACCACCTCAGAGCAATTGGGCCGCACCAAACAATTGGTGGATGCAGGTTCGCTCCCCTATTCAGATTTGTTGGATTTGCAATCTCAGAATGCCACCAACCAGTTGAATGTGATCAATGCAAAAAATGGTCTTCGATTGGCTAAGCTAGCCTTAGCACAAGCACTTCAAATTCCATTTACCGAAAATTTTGATGTCATCGAACCCGAATACGAAGTTTCTAAAGAAGCCTTAACTTCTGGAAGCCCTGCAGAGATCTTTGAGGTGTCGGTAACCCTCATGCCACAAATCAAAGCTGCGGAAGCAAGTGTAAAGAGCGCTGAGTATGGCGTAAAAATCGCAAAAGGAGGATTCTTACCTACCCTTGATGCGGGAGTTTCTGCTTTTTCAAACTACGTAGATCAGGCATTTCTTCCAGGATCTAAGGAAATCATCGCCTTCAATACGCAAGTAGAAAATAACTTTTCCCAATCTGGAACGCTAAATTTCAGCATCCCTTTATTTACCCGATTCAGCAACAAGTCCAACCTGCAGCGTGCTCGTGTACAGCGGCAATTGGCAGAAGTATCCGTTACTGAGGCAAAAAATAGATTGAGACAAGATATTGAGACCGCCTACAATTCTGCTTTTTCCTCCGAACTTTCCTACCAGGCATCTTTGGTACGGGTTAAGAGTTTGGAAGAAACCTTCCGAATTGCACAGCAACGATTTAACTTAGGGGCCATCAATTCCGTTGATTTTCAAGTTGCTCAAAACAACTTGTTCAATGCCCAGGCCGACCTATTGAATGCGAAGTACACCTACATTTTCCGAATCAAAGTCCTTGATTTTTATCTTGGTAACCCCATTAATCTAAACTAAACCATGGCTACTAAAAAGTCTAACAAATTGCTTTATTACCTACTCGGCGCAGTAGGTGTAATCATCATTTTTGCCATCATCGGTAAACAAGCCGGATGGATTGGCGGCGCTAAAGAAACTGAAGTCGAATTTGCTACTGCCAAAAAAGTAGCCATTGTCGAAAAAGTAAGCAGCTCCGGAGAAATTCAGCCTGAAGTGGAAGTAAAACTTTCTCCTGATGTGGCCGGTGAGATTATCGAACTGAATGTACAAGAAGGTGACTCTGTAGAAATGGGCAAGCTCTTGGTGAAAATTCGACCTGACAACTTTATCTCTGCTTTGGACCGTACCAAGGCAAACATGAACCAGCAGATGGCAAACCTAGCACAAGCACGTGCTAGCTTACAGCGTGCGGAAGCACAGTTTACGCGCTCCGAATTGGAATTCAAGCGTCAACGCACTTTACACCAGCAAAAGGCAATTTCTGATGCTGATTTTGAGCAAGCGCAAGCCAACTATATTTCTGCGCAGAAAGACCTTGAAGCGGCAAAGCAGAATGTAATTGCATCTGAATTTATTGTAAAGAGCTCCCAAGCCTCGGTTAGTGAAGCTTCAGAAAACCTTCGATTGACGAACGTAAACTCTCCTGTATCTGGTATTGTATCCAGCTTAAAAGTAGAGCAAGGCGAACGCGTGGTAGGTACCCAGCAAATGGCCGGTACAGAAATGATGACCATTGCTGACCTTTCCAAAATGGAAGTTCGTGTAGATGTAAACGAAAACGACATCGTACGCCTTTCCTTAGGAGACACCACCATCATCGATGTGGATGCTTATTCCGCTTCTGGAAAGAAATTCAAAGGCATTGTCACGAGCATCGCAAATACTGCCAATACCAAGGCTTCTCCAGATGCGGTAACGGAATTCAAAGTAAAAATCCGCATCCTCAATGAATCCTACCAGGATTTGGTGAAGGCGGGCAACAAGTATCCTTTCCGCCCAGGAATGACTGCTTCTGTAGAGATTTTGACCAACTCCAAAAACAATGCACTTGCGATCCCACTTTCAGCGGTCACTACCCGCGAGGAGAAGAAGGATAGTTTGGCAACCAGCACGGTAAAGCCTAAAGAGATTGTATTTGTAAGCGAAAATGGCGTAGCCAAAATGCGCGAAGTAAAAACAGGAATCTCAGATTACGAAAACATCGAGATCTTGGAAGGTTTGAAAGAAGGAGATGAAGTAATTGCTGGTCCTTATTTTGTGGTCAGCAAGGAACTTAAGGAAGGCGACCGAGTAAAAAAGATGGTTGCTGTAAAGCCTGAAGATGCTAAGAAAGAGGAAGAGTAATTTTCTATATTTAGTATGATGAAACACCCTTAGATTTTAATCTAAGGGTGTTTTTTTTTGTCATAACGTGAATCGAAACCCCAAGAAGCCTCTGATCCCTTGATTTGGAGCAAATAGATAGGTGGGATCAAAAGAAAGTGCGTTGGGATTAGTGGCAGTGGGAATCACGGAACCAGCATCATCAAATACCACTCCCCGATCAAAGGGATCAAATGCTCTTGCGATACTGTTGCTTGGAGGTCGGTAATTCAATAGGTTTTTTACCCCACCATACAACTCCCATTTATTCCCAAGACGCTTGGTAACTTGAATGTTTTGCAAACTCCACCAGGGTGAATATTCCAGCCGATCATCTAGGGGGCCCAACAAAGGCAAACGCATGGGCCCGTACACATTTCCAGTATAATCCAAGGTCAATTCCAATGGATGAAAATGATAGCCAATCGTCCAAACCCCAGAAAAACGCTCGGCAAATAATTGTTGAACTCGCTTCCCCTCTTCAGTTATCGACACATCCATCCAGGTGATTCCCGTCAAGAGTTTAAACCCATTAGACCAAAGCCCATCAAAATTAAGGCTTAACCCCTTACTTCGAGAAGTGCCGTCCAAATTTGCGTAGCGGATTTCATTGGGATTCGATTCGTAATCTGGAATGATTTGATTTGAAAAATGGGTATAAAAAACAGAAGCATCGAATCCAAAATAGTTGCCCGAAGAGGTGTATACTTTCTTGATCAGGTTACTTGTGGCATTCCAACTTGCTTCTGGACGCAGCCTTTCGGTAAAGACCACTGTCCTTGCACCCGTGAGTGCTGCATGATCCTCAGTAAATACATTTGCCACGCGGAAGCCATTTCCTAAGGAGGTTCTCCAAATCAGGGACTTATCTTCAGAGTTTAATTTGACATTGATCCGTGGGGACCAAATTGAACCATGTACTCTACTAAAGTCAAGGCGCAATCCGAGTAAAAGTTGAGCATTGGAACTGATCTTCAATTCGTCTTGAAGAAAAATACCTGGAAGATGGGTAATGGATGGCGCATTGGCTTGACTGTTTGGATCTGCAGTAGCCGGTGTACTGTCATCGTAACTTGTCAGGCGATAAGCGGCCCCAAATAAAAGATGATGGATTCCACTGGTCTTATTCCAAGTCAATTGTCCAAAGCCTATTTTTTGATTTGCTCCATAAAATGTAGCCCCATAATAAGAATCTTGCTGGTGGCCATTGGCAGAAACTTGCAATTTCAAATCTTGAATCAAGGGCAAATCATAGGTTCCAAAGAGTTCCCAGCGCCGCGTTTGGATACTTTCTCCATAAATTTGATCACCTCCACGTTCTTGAGGAGTCCAGTTCATTTCTCCCCCCCAGCGGTCTTCCAACACCAAGCGTCCTGCTAGCGAAAGGAGTTTGCCATCTTTCCGCTTGAAGTCCAACTTTTGAAATAGAGAAAACCGTTCCTGTAAGGCTAAGTCCGTCAAACCATCCTCATTTTTATCCAAAGGCTGATTGTAGCGAAAAGCATTTACCCCAGTCAAGGATTGGACGTGTTTCCCGTAAGAAGTTTTGACCGATGCATCAAGTGAAAATTCTTGCCAGGAGGTCCCCATGAGATCCAAAGAAAAAAGTGGGGCCTTTTCCGGTCTTTTGGTGATGATGTGAATCAAGCCTCCTACTGCCTCCGAACCATACAGGGTGGATGCCGGACCCTTGACTACTTCGATCCGATCAATTAAGGATTGAGGAATTCCCGAAAGGCCATAGACAGTAGACAGACCACTCACAATGGGCATCCCATCGATTAAAATCATGGTGTAGGGTCCAGGAAGACCATTGATTTGAATGTCTCCGGTATTGCATATTGCACAATTTACTTGTGCGCGTACCCCATTGACTTGCTGAAAGGATTCAAATAGAGAGGGTACTGGATTGGATCGAAAAAAGGAACTTTTGAATACCTCGACCGGTACAGGGCTATCTGTACGTGATAATTCTTGCAGGGTCCCAGAAACCACTACTTCTTCCAAACCAGTCTCAAGCGGAGTAAGAATTACCTGAAGTTCCTGCGAATCTGGAACCACCCATTTTTGAATGGACTGTAAACCCAACCGGGAAAAAGTAAGGAGAACTCGATTTTTTCCTTGCACTGCTAATTCAAACTGACCAAGGCTATCAGATTGAGTACCAACACCTAATACCTTCGAAAAAACGCTTACAAATTCCAGGGGTTCATTCTGCGAAGAAAGGATTTTTCCCTTCACTTGGTATTGAGCTAGACCTTCACGAAAAAAGAATAAAAAAACTAGTAGAAAACAACACAGAAAACGAAGCAATTGGGTTTGAATACCCATATTACTAATCCATACAAACGACTTACCAGATAAATCAACTTTTGTCATTTGAAAACTTGCAAGCGAGAACCCCAACATTTATCTATTTTTACTAAAGGCAGTAAGCACAAAAAAGAGCCACTGCAAACATTAAGAAACGAAAAAAAATAAACCTGGGTTTAGTAAATGGATTAAGAATCCCTATTCTCCTTTAGGTTGGGCACATACCAACTTGAAAAGAAGTTAATTCATTTCAAATTCTGCTGCCAGCGCCAGCTGTCCAGCATGCAATCCTCCAGGCCGTATTTGGGATACCAGCCCAAAACGGAATTGATTTTTTGGGTGTCTGCCCAGGTTTTGATAACATCTCCAGCTCTTCTTGGCCCTATTTCATAAGCCAATTTCATTCTATTGACTTTTTCGAAGGCATGAATAACTTCCAATACGGTATTGCCCTTGCCCGTACCTACGTTAAACACCTCGTAAAAATCCAGGGGCTTTTCAAAGAGAAAACGAAGCGCCTTCACGTGCGCATCGGCCAAATCCACCACGTGGATGTAATCCCGAATACAACTGCCATCGGGCGTGTCGTAATCGTTGCCAAATACAGTGAGTTTCTGACGAATTCCAGCCGCTGTCTGCGTGATGAAGGGAACCAGGTTTTGGGGAGTACCCATGGGTAACTCGCCTATCTTTGCAGTCGGATGCGCTCCTACTGGGTTAAAGTAGCGAAGTGCTACCACCCGAATGCCAGGTTTGCTTTTGACGTAATCCACTAGGATATCTTCTCCGATTTTCTTGGTATTGCCGTAGGGACTTTCGGCGTCTTTTCGAGGGGTAGACTCGGTCACGGGCAACACATCTGGCTGGCCATAGACGGTGCAAGAAGATGAAAATACCAGATTGGTTATATCATTATCCCTCATAAACTCCAGTAAGACAAGTAAGGAGCCTAGGTTATTCTTGTAGTAGGCCAAGGGCTGCTGGGTGCTCTCTCCTACTGCTTTGAAGGCAGCAAAATGAATTACTCCTTCGAGTTGATGGTCTTTTGCGATCTGGTCCAAAATCGCTCGTTGGTTGCAATCCCCCTGGTAACAGGCAAAACGCTTGCCTGTAATCTCTTCCAAACGATCGAGTACATCTTCCTGGGAATTCGAAAAATCATCCAAAATAATCGGCTCTAGACCTGCATTCCAGAGTTCAACTGCAGTATGCGAACCAATGTAACCGGCACCCCCGGTAATCAAAATTTTTTTCATTTCTATTAAAAAGAGTTCCTGACAAAACTAGGGAATTTATCCCAAATGAGACCAAATGAGCAGGAGATAGGCTACTTTTCAGACTTAGCGAACCAATAACACGGAGCCACGGAAGGTCACCTGAACCGTCTTGCCTTCCATCGAGTAGCTGTAGGTATTGACGTAAGAATAGGTTCCTACGGGAGCAATGTCCCCTGCAAAGTTTCCATCCCAGCCCTCATTCCCAGAATAGACCAGCTGTCCCCAGCGATTGAATACCAGCAATGAAAAATTAACCACACAATTGGATACGCCGGTAAACCGATCTGGTTCACCATCCTCATTATCATCATCCTTGGGATTAAAGGCATTCGGCATACGGATTTTGGGAGCTTCCTCAATCACCTTGCCGGAACCGAAAGATACACAGCCCGCGGCATCGGTAACTTGCACCTGGTAGGTGCCCTGCGTAAGTCCAGTAGCAAGCTGGGTACGCTGATCAGAAGGAGTCCAAAGGTACGTGAAAGGTCCTGCAGGCCCGGAGGGCTCTACCAGTAGCTCACCATTGGCCTCACCTGGACATGCGGGCTTAGCGAGTGACACTTCGACCACCAAGGGTGGAGGGGAATCGATTACAAAAGAAACAGGGATTTTACAGCCATTCGAGTCAGTTACTTCCCAATTGTATCTTTCCTTTTTGAGTGTGTTGATTTCAAAGATGCCATTAAAAACCTGCGTTCCTCCAAATTCCAAACGATAAGGTGCTACTCCACCAATCACCTCCAAGCGTAACTTTCCATCTGGTCTTCCAAAACAAGTAGTCTTAGTTGTAGTCAAAGACGCAACCTTAAGTAATGGGGGTTCTTCCACTTGAATCCCTGTCACCTCTCGCTCACAGCCGAGCGCATCAATTACCTTTACGGAATACAGACCAGCCCTCAAGTTTGACGCAACGGCAGTTTTCAGGTTTGCATCGTGTGACCATTCAAAGGTATATCCGGTAGTTGCATTGGTAGTACCCCCACTGGGTAGCATTTCAATTTTCCCGGTGGCGCCCCCAAAGCAAGCCACATTGGTGACCAGTTGGGTAGCTAGGTTGAGTTGCTTCGCAACGCGTACTTGGATAGGCGGGGAAGTTCCGGCACAGGATGCATCTACCTCACTAATTGCAGTATACATAATCGTACCGATGATATCCTCTTGATTCCAAGTAACATCTATGTTATCAGACCCCTGTACATTATCCCAAGTTCCACCTGTTACCACCCATTCATACCTACGCCCAGGTAAGGGATTTGGAACAGAATAAGTAATAGGAACAGCAGGATTGTAGCAAACCTCCCTATCCCCCAATGCTTCCGCTACCACAATTCGCAAATTGATTACTACATCCAATTCTACTGGTTCACCCGGACATCCATCCTCGGTAAATGGTAACATTCGTAGTACTGCATCTCCTGAAGCACCCCATTTGACTAATACCTCATCCCCTCTCCTTTCTTCAACACTTCCACCCACTACTTCAACTTCGAAGCGAGCTACATTTTGTTTATTGATCACTTTGTACCACACTGCCTCGTCAGGACATACCGATAGCGGACCCTGGAATTCTGCTTTGGATTCCACAACAAGTACTTCGAAGGTAATTTCCTCCTGCTCCTCACAGGAGTTTTGGTTTAAGGAGGCGACAATAGTTACCTCATACCGACCAGGAGCGGTATATTTATGGCGTACGGTTTGATCTTCTTGAGGGGTCGTACCATCGCCAAAATCCCAGACAAAGTAGGTGAAATTCGGATTTTCAGATTCGATGGTCCAATCGGATTCCTGATTGAGGCAAGCTACTTTTTCACCCACTACATCAAACTCGTAGTCACTTTTTGGCGTAAAATTCAAGTTATTTAACGAAGCCCCGGCAGCATAACCATAGGATTCTGGATTTCCAAAGCCATATACGTAGGCCGTAAATCCTGCTGGGTTGGATAGGCTGTGGACACCTTCGCTAATTTCAATTCTTGCAACTTTATAGCCAGAATATATGGTTTCGAACATCCCTCCAGATGCTTCAATTGAACTACCATCAAATCGAGTATTATTCTCCTCTCCTTCTTTCACTACAATATTTAGATAGTGCTTCTGAATCAAAGGAAGTGTTATGGTGCTAAAATTTAATTGTGTGAGAAATTGCTCTGTTGGGCTGTAGGTAATCATAAAAGGATCACCATTTAAACCAGATATATTTGGAACGTAGTCACTATTACAGGATTGACTTTTAGAAAAAACAGTTACCGAAGAAGGCTTATTTGGTGTTTCTATTTTTGCTGATTGATTGGCTTGGAAGTTAAGCTCTAACCATTCTCCATTATTTAAAATTCGAGGATCAGGAACACCATTAACGAATACCTCTGTGTTATCTTCTGATGCCAATACTTTAACCAATTCACCTGAAGATCTGCCCAAAAGCGCAGTATGAACAAAAGAAGTGCCCCAGGTAGAAATGGGATATGCTTGCTGGTACAAGTGGTCATTGGCTTGTCCACATTCACCTACAGAGGTCCATATATTCCCTCCAAATACGGCTATTTTTTTACAATCATCGGCGTTGGAACCCAGAACTCGAACGCGGGACCCTGTTAAATCTCCTGCAGCCTTTACTTGATAACTTTGTCCACGTTGTAATTCAACTTCAAAAGGGATTCCTTTTAATTCTTTCCCTGAAATGGAATTAACTGTTGTGGTAATTTCAATTTTCGTATTATCCTCAGTCGCAACAATTAATAGTAAACTCTCTTTATTCAAGTTGGTTGTTGGATTGGAAGGATTTGTAGGTCTAAATTCATGATGTGAGGTTATCAGGTAATCTTTACCAAGTGCAGAAACAGGAAGGATCACAGTTCCATCAGCACTTGCTTCCCTCTCATTAAATGCATGAACGGAGATTTTTCCTGAGGCAGTAATATGAATGCCAAGAGATTCAGGATTACTTGAACTCCGATTTAGTAAATCTAAATCCAAGGAAGACTTCCGAAAAATATACTGTTCTCCAGATTTCAATTCGAAAGAAGTGGATTGACCTAAATATTCAATTGCACCTTCTGTATCCTCTGTTGCAGTAATCACAATTACTGCGTAATCGATAAGCCCATTTGGATTATTGGGAGATGGGAAAACTCTGTAGTTCTCCATAAACCCTACCCAAAATTCCTTTCCGATGGTAGAAAGCTGTGCTTGTGCAGGACGTGCTAGGCCCAGGAATAGGAAAAACGAAAACAGGCAGGTATATAGAAATCTCATCTAGGGGAACTGAAATTAGGAGGTCATTGAAGAGAGCTGGAATTGAAGACGCGTTGCAAAAGACATCGCACTGCCCCATGGGTGATAAAAATAAGGAGAATTGCACACATTCTGGCAGTCCCAAAGGCTATTTTTTCCTATCTTTGCCCGCTCAAAATTTAGAAAAAACACATGATTTCTGTAGATAATCTTTCCCTCAAGTTTGGAAAAAGAACCCTTTTCGAGGAAGTAAACCTAAAGTTCACTCCCGGCAACTGCTACGGAGTAATTGGTGCCAACGGTGCAGGAAAGTCCACTTTTTTGAAGATCCTCTCTGGAGAGATGGACTCTACCTCGGGTGCAATCAACATCACTCCTGGGCAGCGCATGGCGGTATTGAAACAAAATCACTTTGAATTTGACGAAATAGAGGTTTTGAAAACCGTATTGATGGGACACAAAAAACTGTATACCATCATGAAGGAAAAGGACGATATCTACCTCAAGGAAGATTTTACTGAAGCTGACGGAATCCGTGCCTCCGAGTTGGAATCTGAATTTGCCGAGATGGATGGCTGGAACGCCGAGTCGGATGCCGCCTCCCTCCTCTCAGGTCTTGGAATCTCTGAAGACCTGCACTACCAGCAAATGAAGCACCTCGCCGGTAATCAAAAGGTACGCGTACTTTTGGCTCAAGCACTTTTTGGAAATCCTGACATCCTTATTCTGGATGAACCAACCAACGACTTGGATGCTGAGACCATCGTGTGGCTCGAGGATTTCTTGATTGATTTTAAAAACTTAGTGATTGTCGTTTCCCACGACCGTCACTTCTTGGATACCGTTTCCACGCACGTGGTAGACATTGATTTTGGAAAAATCAAAATCTATTCCGGTAACTACACCTTCTGGTACGAATCCTCCCAGCTCGCCTTGAAGCAGCGTGGAGATCAGAACAAAAAGGCGGATGAAAAACGTAAAGAATTGCAGGATTTCATCGCCCGCTTCTCTGCCAACGTGGCCAAGTCTCGACAGGCTACAGCCCGTAAAAAGATGCTTGAGAAACTGAATGTAGATGACATTGAGCCCTCAAGCAGAAAGTACCCAGGCATCTTGTTTAAGCCAGAGCGCGAAGCTGGAGACCAGATCTTCATGACTGAAAACCTTGAGTTGAAGGCTGATGGAGTCACTTATTTTACGGATGTCAACCTGATGGTGGATAAGGGCGACAAGATTGCCTTCATCTCGAAAACCAAGCAGGCCGTCAATAAATTCTTTCAAACCATTGTAGAAGAAATTAAGCCAAGCAAAGGGGAATTGAAATGGGGAGTAACCATCAACAAGGCCTACCTGCCCAATGACAATTCCAGCTACTTCAAGACCGAACTCAACCTAATCGATTGGTTGCGACAGTACTCCAGCAACCAGGAAGAAGCCTATGTGCGCACATTCTTAGGTCGAATGCTATTTACAGGTGAAGAGACCCTGAAGAAATGTAGCGTATTGTCTGGAGGAGAAAAAGTACGTTGCATGGTGTCTAAAATGATGCTTCAAAATCCAAACTTGCTGGTGATGGATGAACCTACCAACCACTTGGATTTGGAATCAATTACGGCCTTCAACAATGCCATCATCGAATTCAACGGCACTGTGCTGATGTCTTCCTATGACCACACCTTTGTGCAGTCTTCCTGTAACCGGGTTATTGAGTTTACGCCGAAAGGTACCATCGACAGACGGATGTCCTACGATGATTACCTAATGAGTCCTGAAATCAAGGCTATGCGGGAAAAAATGTACGGCGGAACCATCTAACACGTAAGCATTCCTGTCGTGCTGCTCACTGCAATTCTTATTTACCTCGCCATTACCCTTGCTATTGGAGCTTGGTCGTCTAGGCTAGTCAAAAATTCGAATGACTTTGTGCTTGCTGGCAGATCTCTCCCCTTATTTTTATCTGCATCGGCACTTTTTGCGACCTGGTTTGGCTCAGAGACCATTTTCGGTGCTTCCTCCGTGTACCTTGAAGAAGGCCTTCTGGGTGTAATTGAGGATCCTTTTGGAGGAGCACTTTGTCTGATCTTGTTTGGACTTTTCTTTCTCCGGCCCATGTACCGCATGAATGTGCTGACCATTGGAGACGTGTTTAAGAAACTCTTTGGTGAACGCCTATCCTTCTTTGCCTCCATCTTTATGATTCCCGCCTACTTTGGCTATGTTGCTGCGCAACTGATTGCCTTGAGTCTGGTATTGGGAGCAGTCACGGATCTCAGCCTACTAGAAGGCGCGGTTATTTCTGCCTTCATTGTCGTTTTCTACACTTTTTTGGGTGGAATGTGGGCCATTTCCATTACCGACTTTATGCAGACTACCTTGATTGTGGTTGGCTTGCTGGCAGTGGCCTACCTCGTAGCTGACGAGGCAGGTGGCGTGGCTGTGATTATTGAAAAAGCCCCACCTGAAAGTTTTCAATTTTTCCCTGAGGCAAACTTTTCTGCCTGGACTACCTACTTTGGAGCATGGATCATCTTAGGATTGGGGAGCATCCCTTCCCAAGATATTTACCAACGGGTGATGTCTTCCAAATCTGAAAAGGTGGCCGTGCAATCCACTTATTTGGCAGGTATCTTTTACTTGACCTTCGGGTTGCTTCCACTATTCATCGCCTTAGGAGCCAAAATCCTGTATCCTGAATTGTACTTGGCAGACAAGCAAATGCTCTTGCCTTCCATGGTTTTGCAGCACAGCAACCTTCCCATTCAGGTGCTCTTTTTTGGTGCCTTGATCTCCGCAATTATGAGTACGACGAGCTCTGGACTTTTGGCCCCTGCGGCCATCATTTCTGAAAACTTGATTCGCCCCTATTTTGGAAAGCATTTATCCGACAAACACTTCTTGTGGATCTTACGCATGAATGTGATCTTGGTGGCAGCCGTGGCTCTGGTCATGGCTTATTGGAAATCAGATATTTACGAGTTAGTGGCTGGAGCATCTATTTTAATGCTCGTTTCCTTGTTTGTTCCATTGACTGCTGGGATCTATTGGAAAAAATCCTCTCCAGGTGGAGCCTATCTTGCCTTATTTGTGGGTATGGCAGCCTATCTTGCAGCAGAATTCCATTTGCCCGATCAAGAAACCCATCTCATTGGGCTTTTCGCTAGTGGACTCGCCATGCTACTAGGAAGCTTGATTTTTCCTAAAAAAACAACAACCAACCATGACCTATCCTAAGTTATTTCTTCAAAAAGGAAAAGAAGTTTCCTTGCTCAGAAAACACCACTGGGTATTTTCTGGGGCACTTGCCAAAAAAGAAGAAGGCATTCAGAATGGAGATTTGGTCGCAGTGTATTCTTCTAAAAATGATTTTTTGGGGATAGGGCATTATGCGATGGGATCCATCATGGTTCGGATTATCTCCTTCGTAGAACAGGCCATAGATGCTGCATTTTGGACAGCGAAGATTCGTGCTGCCCATGCCGTACGAGAAGCCCTGAATCTCACTCAACAAAAAGAAACAACCGTCTACAGGCTAGTTCATGGTGAAAGCGATGGGCTGCCCGGGTTAATCATTGACTATTACAACGGCACTGCTGTGATCCAAGCGCATCACATCGGCATGCATCAGCACCTACTAGATATCACGGAAGGCTTACGCGCTGTCTATGGGAAGCAACTCAAAGGGGTGTATGATAAAAGCTCTGAAACTCTTCCAAAAGCTGAGGCAGTACCCTCCAACGAATGGGTTTGGGGCAAGTCAGAAACAGACTTGGTGAAGGAATATGGGGCTTCCTATAAAATTGATTGGGAAAAAGGACAGAAGACGGGCTTCTTTATCGATCAACGCGAAAATAGAAAGTTAGTCGCCAGCTACTCCAAAGGCAAAAAAGTACTGAACACCTTTTGTTATTCAGGAGGATTTTCAGTCTTGGCACTTCAAGAAGGAGCCACCGAAGTCCATTCAGTAGATATTTCCCAAAAAGCAATTGATCTCACAGAAGAAAACGTCGCATTGAACGCAGGATTTAAAGGCAAGCACCAATCCATTGTGGCCGATGTAGTCAAATACATTAGAGAGATTGGAGATGACTTCGACCTCATCATTTTGGATCCCCCGGCCTTTGCCAAAAGCCTCAAGGCAAGACACAATGCGGTACAGGCCTACAAGCGCCTAAATGCCGAAGCACTACGAAAAATCAAACCGGGAGGAATCCTATTTACGTTCTCCTGCAGCCAGGTGGTCGATAAGCGACTTTTTGCCAATACCATCACTGCTGCAGCGCTAGAGAGCAAACGAAATGTGCGCATACTGCACCAGCTTTCCCAGCCTGCTGATCATCCGATCAACTGCTTTCACCCGGAAACGGAATATTTGAAGGGGCTTGTCTTGTATGTAGATTAGTTTTCAAACATATTGCCATCGAAATTTCTTTACACCAATTAAATCATCTCAAAAAATCATACCCATGTACACTGGACTTCAACACGCACACTCTGGCCTAGCCTATTTGGCTTTGTTGGCACTTATTCTTGTAATTCTATGGTCACTTGTTGGCGCGCTCACCGGCCGTGAGTACCAAGAGAAAGACCGCAAAATTGCCCTAATCGCATTTATCCTGTGCCATGTGCAATTGCTAGTAGGCTTGATTCTGTACTTTGTCAGCCCGCTAGGCTATTCCCTACTTTCTGGTGGCGGAGCCATGGCTGATGCTGCAGCTCGTTTAACTGCCTTGGAACACCCGCTTATCAATATCATTGCCATCGTATTGATTACTATTGGGTACAGCAGAGCAAAGAAATTAGAAAGTTCCAAAGCCAAATTCCGAAGCATCTACATGCTATATGCAGTCGGATTAGTGTTGATTTTGAGCCGAATTCCATGGGGAAGTTGGCTGGGCAATTGATCCTTTGGACACTGCCTTTCAGTATTGGATCCAGCCAGGTGCTGGATCTTTTTTTTGCCTAGCTATCTGAAATAACTAATTCAACTAAATAACTATAAATTTTACCTTTGGTCATCATTTGCAACTTTGTTACAAAAATGCTAGGTAATTTTAAGTTATACTTTATTTTTGCAACTATGATTCAAAAAGCAATTATGCTTTGTCTGGCAATGGCAGTTTCCCTTGGTACCCTTTTCGCCCAAAAATGCGACCTCATACTACGAGGAAGGGTATTGCATTTGGAGAATAACCAGCCCATTGAAGCCGCCTATGTATGGCTTTCGGAATCAGCTACCGGCGTAGCCACAGATGCAAATGGCAATTTTACCTTAAAAAATCTCTGTGCAGGGGAGCAAACAATACAGATCACCTTTATCGGACACAAGGAAATCAAGCAATCCATTGTTCTGAATTCCGCAACTAGCAATTTGACCTTCAAAATGGAGGAAGAGGCGGTAGCCCTCACAGGCGTTGAGGTACATGGGCACCGTGAAGCAGTACAAACGACCACTGCGGTATCCACGCTTTATGGGGAAGCCCTCCTTCAATCACGAGGGGAGAGTTTGGGTGAAAGTTTGAAGCGGGTTGCTGGCGTAACTACCTTTTCTACCGGAAACACGATTTCAAAGCCGGTGATCCACGGGCTGCACAGCAACAGAATACTAATTTTAAACAATGGCATTCGTCTAGAAGGACAGCAATGGGGAGCCGAACATGCTCCTGAAATTGATCCTTTTCTAGCTGATGAACTTACGGTGGTCAAAGGTGCAGAGACCGTTCGCTATGGACCTGAGGCCATGGGTGGGGTGATTTTGGTCAACCCTCCTGCCCTGCCTACCTCCAAAAAATCTACAACGGAACTCAATTTGGTGGGCAATACCAATGGTCGAGCGGGTAATGTGGCTGTTTCACATGCTGGAGGATCCGGAAAATACCCAGGTTTGGGATACCGCATCCAAGGAGCCACAAGACGCGCAGGCAATATCCAAACGCCCAATTATTACCAAGGAAATACGGGTATGTCTGAATCCAGCCTCTCTGGGGCCTTGGGATACAGTTCCTCCAAAATCGGAACCGAGGCTTATTACAGTTTCTTCACTACTGAATTAGGCATTCTTCGTGATGCACATACGGGCAATCTTTCCGACTTGCTTGCCATCATTGAAAACGGAGCGCCATTTTCGCAAGCAGATTTCACCTATACCATCAACAATCCCAAACAGGTGGTCACCCACCACTTGGCAAAACTAAAAGCACATTACCATTTGAATCCCTCTTGGAAACTCAATTTTCAATATGGGTTTCAAAAAAATAAGCGTCAAGAATTTGATCGGCGAAGAGGTGAATTGAATGTAAGGCCGAGTTTGGATTTGGAATTATTCACCAATACCACCGAGTTGGTGCTGGAGCACAATTTAAAATCTCATTGGACTGGTTCCATGGGGATTCACCTGATCCAACAAGCAAACAGCAATGTGCCGGGTACGGGAGTGACTCCTTTGATACCAAACTATGATCTCCTGAATGCTGGAGTCTTTGTGATGGAAAAATACCTAAAAGGGGCACTTGAACTCGAGGCTGGCTTACGCTACGATTACCGCACTGTTTCGGCAGCGAGGTATGTGGGCAATGACTTGCAAGAATCCGATTTGACCTACCAAAATGGATCTATTTTTATTGGTGGAAGGTACCAAATCAATCCAAATTGGGCATTTACCTCCAACCTGGGCACAGCCTGGAGACCTCCCAATGTGAATGAATTGTTTAGCCAAGGCCTGCACCACGGTGCTGCTGCCGTGGAATTGGGGGATGTGAATTTGGATTCTGAAAAATCCCTCAAATGGGTGAATGGACTCGAATTTGAAGGAAAGCGGTCCACTGTGGAACTCACTGCTTACGCCAACCAAATCAGAGACTACATCTACCTAAACCCAACCGGAGGGACCTTCGTCAGCTTAAGAGGCACCTTCAATGTCTATGAGTACTTGCAGGCTGATGCCTTCTTTTATGGACTAGACCTATCGGGAACTTATTCGTTTACGGAGAATCTGAATGGCTATGCGAAAGGTTCAATTATCCGGGCTAAGAATACCGAAACCGAAACCGATACCTATTTTCCATTTATCCCTTCGGATCGGATGGACTGGGGGCTTTCCTACTCCTTGGGTAAAAATCCCGATCAGGGAAAAAATCGAATTACCCTAAGCAATGTACTGGTTGCAAAACAGCATCGCGAACCAATATTTGACCTAGCACCTGCTCCGCCTGCATATGCCTTGCTCAACTTGGGGTATTCCAAGAAAGTAGAACTTTTCAAAAACACCTTGAGCCTAAGTCTGCAGGTGAACAATCTGTTGAATACCGAATTCAAAGAATACATGAACCGTTTTCGGTATTTCACTGCCGATATGGGAAGAAATTTTCAACTCAAATTCAATTACCAATTCTAAATTTTACTACCATGAAAAACCTAAAAAAAGTATCCCTGTACCTCCTAGCTTTAGTAGCTTTTGGTTTTGCCTCTTGCGAAAGTGAAGATCCTGAAAAAGAAAATGACGGTGAAGTAATTACAGACGTTACCCTAAAGTTTCAAGAATTGAATGCTTCAAATGCACTAGTTGGATCTGTTTTAAGTTTCAAAGCCAGTGATCCACAAGGTATTGAAGTTGGCAAGACTCCAAACATCGAGTCCATCAATTTGACCAAAGGCAAAAAGTATCAAATGACAATTGAAGTTACCAATGCGATTAAAGGAGAAGATATCACGAAAGAAATCTTGGAAGAAGCGGCAGAACACCAGTTTTTCTTCTTGGGCCAAGTGTTCGAAAGCAGTATCTTCAGCATTCAATATGCGGATGCCGGTGGCATAGCCTTGGGACTCAAAACCATAGTTACCGTATCTCCTTCGACAGGCACCAACAACAGCAGCATGCGCGTGGTTCTTCGTCATGATCTGAACAAAAGCTTTGCAGGCGCCAATAGCCCTACCTTTGCAAATTTCGCGCAGGCAGGTGGAGAAACCGACCTGGACATCACCTTCCCAGTGATTTTGAAGTAAAAAAAGAAGCACCAAAAAAGGGGCTAATTCTCTGAATTAGCCCCTTTTTTGATTAAAATGCTTTGCCGCAAACGGCCACTTGATTCGGGTCAAAATCTGCCTTGGATTTTGGGCCTAAATTTCCGGCCACCAAAATAACCGAGTAGTCAGGCCCTTCATTCGCCAAGTGAATTTTGATATGCCCATCAAAGGCCATTAAATCGTCAAACTTTAAGTTTCTTCCATCCGAAAGTGAACCCAACTGGGTAGTGGATTCCAACTTGCTGGAGGAAATTGGATTCAGTACCTGTGCGATGGGCGCATCGGCTTGGTTGTAACTACCAAAATGCAAATGGGCAGGAAAAACATCTTCAGTGTAGGACTTTGCTCCATCCAATCGAACCGATAACTCTAAACTTCCCCCTACGACTTCCTTGAATTCTACCTTACCTTTGTAATTATAGGTACTGGCTTGAAAAAGGTCCACTTCCAAACTTCTTCCAGTATAATACTTGTCCTCAGATTCCGCACAGGATCCTAGGCCAAAAGATATAGTGAGCAGCAGGAGTAACTTTTTCATAAGAAGTAAGTTTTCTTGTTAAACGCAATTCCAGAAAAGTGGTTTAAATCAATTCCCAATTTAGGGAATCCTTTTGGCTAGCACTCCTTCTTACTAAATAAATACACGAATAGATCCCTGAATCGATGCAAATTTTTGCAGAACTAATCCATAGACTCGATCAAACCACAAAAACTGGGGATAAACTCGAGGCATTGGCTTGGTTTTTTAAGCATGCTTCTGCTACTGATTCGGTCTGGGTGATTGCTATTTTTTCCCATCGGCGACCCAAGCGCCAAGTGCGTACCAAACAATTGCGGACTTGGTGCCAAGAAAAAGCAGGTATCCCTGATTGGCTTTTTGAAGAATCCTATCAGGCCGTGGGGGATCTAGCAGAAACGATTGCCTTACTTCTCCCTTCTGCGACAGGAACTCATTCCCAATCACTCACCGAATGGATCAATTGGCTTCAGGACATGGGAAAGGATACAGAGGAAGTGAAGAAAACGAAAATTTTATCTGCCTGGGATCAGTTTACAAGCCTGGAGCGATTCGTTTTCAACAAGTTGATTACAGGGGGATTTCGAATAGGCGTAAGTCAAAACCTATTGATTCAAGCGCTTGCCACCCATACCGGATTGTCCCAAGCACAAGTAGCACATCGCTTGATGGGCAATTGGAATCCTGATAAAATAAGCCTTCATGAACTCCTCAATCCGGATGATCAGGGCGAAGATCAGTCGAAACCCTACCCCTTTTTCTTGGCTAATCCGATTGAAGCGAGTTTCCAAGAAAGCTTTTCCATCTCCGAATGGCTTGCCGAATGGAAATGGGATGGTATTCGGGGTCAACTGATTCGAAGAGAGCAACAATCCTTTATCTGGAGTCGAGGCGAAGAGCTAGTCAATGAAAAGTTTCCCGAAGTACTAGAGTTTCTAGAAATGGTACCAGACGGTACCGTACTTGATGGGGAACTCCTGGCATTCAAAGAAGGAATTCCTCTTCCTTTTTCAATTCTTCAAACACGTATCACCCGAAAAACCCTATCCAAGAAAGTCCTACTTGATGCTCCTGTAAGTTTCATCGCTTTTGACCTATTGGAATGGGAAGGTAAAGACCTTCGGAATGAACCCTTATCCCATCGAAAGGCGCTGCTTGAGGAGTTAGTCCAATCCCTAAATCATCCACGATTTAACCTTTCAGAAACGCTCACCTTTAATTCCTGGGAGGAACTCACAGGAGTTCGGGAACATGCCAGAGAACTTCAAACAGAGGGGCTGATGCTCAAAAAAAAGGACTCTACCTACGAAACTGGGAGAAAGCGAGGCGCTTGGTGGAAGTGGAAAATTGATCCGCTCCATATCGATGGGGTGCTCATCTATGCGCAAAAAGGTCATGGGCGTCGGGCTGATCTTTTTACAGACTATACCTTTGGTCTTTGGGACGGAGAGGTATTGGTTTCCTTTGCCAAAGCGTATTCTGGACTGACGGATGCTGAGATTCGAGAGGTAGACGCCTATGTCAAAAAAAACACCAAGGAAAAATTTGGCCCAGTGCGTACGGTTACCCCTGGATTGGTATTTGAAATTGCCTTTGAAGGAATACAGGCTAGTCCGCGACACAAAAGTGGAGTGGCTGTTCGATTCCCAAGAATCGCCCGCTGGCGCAAGGACAAAACCATTGATCAGGCCAACAACCTGGATGACCTAAAAGCGCTGCTACCCTGATATGGAAGATGCACGCCTAAAACCAGGCTTGGATTACTTCCTCCAAAAAGGATGGAGCCCCTTCCCTTTTCAGGTCCAGACCTGGAATGATTATTTGGATGGAAAATCAGGCTTACTCAATGCTCCCACGGGTTCTGGTAAAACATTTGCCCTCTGGTTCGGTGTACTTTTGAACTACATTCAAAACAACCCCTCCGACTGGAAAAAACCTCGAAAAAATGGGCTGCAAATCATTTGGGTGACCCCCTTGAGGGCTCTTGCACAGGACCTGCAAAAAGCGATGCAGGAAGCCTGCGACGGGCTTGGATTACCTTGGACAGTAGCAGTTCGAAATGGGGACACCGATGCGAAGACCCGAGCGAGCTTCAAAAGAAATCCACCCGAGTGCCTAATTACCACACCAGAGACCCTGCATATCCTATTGTCCCAAAAGGAAACCGAACCTCTCTTCGAGAATCTTCGCTGTGTGGTAGTTGACGAGTGGCATGAATTGGTAGGCAACAAGCGGGGTGTTCAGGTTCAACTTGCACTCGCCTATTTGCAAGCAAGGTGTCAACATCCATTTATGCGCTGGGCGATTTCTGCTACTTTGGGCAACTTGGAACAAGCGGCAAAAACCTTGTTGGGGAATGAACTCCCTCAAAATATCATCAAGGCAAACATCCAGAAAGAGATACGGATCAGCTCCCTATTTCCAGAAGAAATAGAAAAATACCCCTGGTCAGGTCACTTGGGAATTCGCATGATAGATCAGGTCATCCAAACCATTGAGGAAGGAAAATCTGTGTTGGTCTTTACAAACACCCGTTCACAAACGGAGATGTGGTACCAAAAAATTCTAGAAATCAGACCCGATTGGGCAGGATGGATGGCCATGCATCATGGATCCTTGGATAGCCAGATTCGTACTTGGGTGGAAAATGCATTGCACGATGGTATCCTCAAGGTAGTGGTTTGCACCTCCAGTTTGGATCTTGGGGTAGACTTTCGACCCGTGGACCGAGTGGTTCAAATTGGAAGTCCCAAGGGGGTATCCAGATTTATACAGCGTGCAGGCAGAGCAGGCCATCAGCCCGGGCTGCCTTCCCTCGTCTACTTTGTACCTACCAATGCCCTGGAACTGATTGAAGCGGCGGCCTTGCGCAATGCCATCGAACAGGATGACTTGGAATCCCAATTTCCACCCATACTCCCCTACGATGTATTGATTCAGTTTTTAGTAACCCTTGCTGTTGGTGAAGGCTTTGAACCCAATGCGCTCTATGAAATCATCAAAAAGACTGAGTCCTACGCATCCCTGAGTCCAGAAGAATACCAGTGGATTCTGGAATTCATCACCAAGGGAGGCAGTTCCCTGGGGAGTTACGATGATTTTTTAAAGGTAGTCATCGAGGAGGATGGGATGTATCGGGTAAAAAACAAGAAAATTGCGATGAAGCACCGCCTGAGCATGGGGACCATTGTCAGCGATGTGTCCATGAAGGTGAAATTTAAAAATGGAGCCTACCTAGGGACGGTGGAAGAATACTTTATTGCCAAGTTGAAGGTAGGAGACCGCTTCTATTTTGCCGGAAGAAATCTGGAACTGCTCTATGTCAAAGGCTTGGATGCTGTGGTGCAGGTGACCACAAAGAAAGCCAACCAAGTGGTCAGCTGGATGGGCGCTCGAATGTCGCTTTCGTCCAAGCTTTCGCAACAAATCCAGGAAATCTTCAAAGCCTACAACCAAGGAATAGTGGGCTCTGAAGAAGTTCGGCAGGTGTTGCCGATTTTGGACCTGCAACAGCAGCTTTCCTTAGTTCCTGATGCCCAAACGTTTTTGATTGAGTCTTTGCAAACCCGCGAAGGGTTTCACCTCTTTTTTTACCCCTTCGAAGGACGAATGGTGCACGAGCTCCTCAGCGCCTTGCTTGCTTACCGCATCGCGCAGCGGCTCCCCGTATCCTTCAGCATGGCGATGAATGATTATGGCTTTGAATTGTATTCAGATGTACAGCTTGACATTGAGGAACTCCTGGAAGAGGACCTATTTAGCCTAGATCATTTGGCAGAAGATATCCTCCATTGCATCAATGAAAGTGAGCTCGCCAAGCGTAAGTTTCGGGAAATCGCCAGTATCGCAGGGCTGGTTTTTCAAGGCTATCCTGGCAAACCCACCAGCTTTAAGCACATCCAAGCCAATTCAGGCTTGTTATTTCAAGTATTCGAGGACTATGAACCGGATAACCTTCTGCTGAAGCAAGCCCGAGCTGAGGTCTTAAATCAACAAATGGAACAGGAACTACTCATCGAAGCTGTTCGAAAAATCAATAGGCAGTCCATACAGGTGCGCTATCCGAGTCAGCTTACCCCTTTCTCCTTTCCGATCTTGGTAGATCGCTTGAGCCGCACAAGTCTTTCCTCAGAGTCTGTGGAGGATAAAATTGCAAAAATACTTGCCCAGATGGATCTGGACTCCTAAAAAAGGAAGGGAAAGGAAAACTACTTTACTACTCTTCTAAATAGCGCGTGCTCTCCCCTTCGGGAAGCTCCTGCACCTCTTTAAGCTTGCGCTGAATGATCCGGGTTCGTACCCCTACCAACTTATCCAATTCCGAATTTGCTTCGTTGAGTTTCTTTTGGGTTCGCTCCAACAAGACTCCAAACTTCCCAAATTCTGTTTTGATTGCTCCCAATACCTGCCAAACTTCCGAGCTACGCTTTTGGATGGCGAGGGTACGAAAGCCCATTTGCAAGGAGTTGAGAATGGCAGAGAGCGTGGTAGGACCCGTCACGATCACTTTGTACTCCTGCTGCAGGTACTGAGCCAGCCCAGGTTCCCGAAGGACCTCCGCATAGAGGCTTTCCATAGGGAGAAAAAGGATGGCAAAATCTGTGGTCATCGGTGGATGAATGTACTTTTGAAAAATATCAGCAGCAGACTTTTTCACGGCCTTGATCAACTCCAGTCGGTATTGATCTGCCAAGGCCTTATCTGCAATTTCCAGCGCATCGACTAGTCGCAAATACGCTTCCTGCGGAAATTTAGAATCGATAGGCAGGAAAATCTCTTCCGCTTGCCCAGGCATCTTGATGGCAAACTCTACCCGTTCTCGGGTACCAGTCACAGCTGCATTGGCTACATATTGGTCTGGGCTGAGTATATTTTCCAAAATGGCTTGCAACTGATATTCTCCTAGTAGGCCACGGCTTTTTACATTGGTCAGTACTCGCTTGAGATCCCCCACTCCGCTTGCAAGAGATTGCATCTCTCCCAGCCCTTTTTGAACGGCCTGCAACTGAGTGCTAACCAAATCAAAAGACTGTCCCAAGCGGGTTTCCAAGGTTTTCTGAAGTTTTTCATCTACGGTCTCGCGAATTTTTTCCAGACGCTGCTCCGTATTTTTCAAGAGTTCATCTTGGCGCTGGCTCAGTTCCGATAACTTCTCACGCTGCACATTACTCAAGTCGAGCAAGGATTGACGTACTCGCTCTCCAAACTGCTGTAAGGCTTCATTTTGATCTTTCGCAGAAGTCCGCTGGTTGTCAAATACCAATTGAAATTGACGAAGGAGGTTTTCTGAAGCTTCTTTTCGTGCCTCAGCCAGATTCTCATTCAGCGCTTTGGTTAAAGCCTGTAGTTCCTCCCGTAATTCCTTGTCCGAATTTCGTTTTCCCTTGCCAAAAAATAGAACTCCCAACAAGAATATACAAAACCCAGAAAGGAGGTATACCAAAAGTTCAATGTGCATAGGCTACTTGGTTGAAAGGCTGAAGGTAGCTCTTTCTAACCTCCACACCGAGGAAACTGAGGTATTCTGCGACAGTTTCAGTCGGGCTTTCTTCCATTGGGACATGTCCCACTCCATCTAGGATGACCAGATTAGATCCGGGTAAGGCTTGTTGCAAGCGTTTTCCTTGAGCCACGGGAATCCAGGTATCTTCGGCACCCCAAAGAATCAAGGTTGGCATGGAAAGCCTTTCAAATTGGATGTTGCTATTTCTTGGCTGGCTCAAACGGTCTAAGGTTGCTTGTCGATTTCCTTCGCGTAGCATCAATTCGTAATAGCGCGTCGTAACCTCATCCGTGACTTTGGCATCATTGCCATAGACCTGCTCCATATTCAGTGCAAAAAGAAATTTAGGGGTGCAGGACAAGAGTAGCTTGGAGAAAACAGGATGACGAGCTACTTGGAAGATCCATGCCCCACCCGTATTCGTTTTCTTTTGAGAGGTGGAATCAGTAGTCCGCCGGTCAGCGGATGGAGCACCCCCAGAATCTATCAGGTTCAAGGAGAGGACATTCCCTGGGTAATCGGAGGCGTGCTGCAAAGCAACTCCGCCACCCATGGAATTACCAGCTACATGGTATTGGGAAAGGTTTAATTTTTGAGCTATCGCTCGAACTAGTTCACTGTAATCTTTTGTTCCATAGCGCTTTAAGGAATCTGGGCCAGTAAGCCCATGACCTGGAAAATCCAAAGCGATGGTTTGGTAGTAGGGACTCATCGCTTGCTGCCAAGCATCCCAAGTGTGCAAGGAAGCAAAGCTCCCATGGAGTAAGAATACGGGCTCCCCTTCTCCGAGGATTCGGACATGGACCTGCATCCCATCCACTGCTATAAATTGAGACTCAGGAGTTAGGTATTTTTTATTTACCGATTCCGCGGAAAGGTCACTGCGGTAGGCAGAGGCCAATGCAATCAACAGAAGAATCACTATCCCTCCCAAAATAAGCCCAATCCTTTTTAACCAAACCATGATTTTTTTTTAAATGTGCAAAGCAAAACCTACAAAAATTCTACCCAATTACCTATTTTGAGAAAATTTACAAGCGTGAATCTAAAGAAATTAAAGGCATCTATTGGCCCAGGACCACTAATTACTGCGGCATTTATTGGCCCAGGAACCGTTACTGTCTGTACTTTAGCGGGTATTCGCTTTGATTTTACGCTGCTTTGGGCATTGGCGCTAAGTGTGATTGCCACCGTATTTTTGCAGGAACTTTCCGGAAGATTGGGTATTGTCACTCGAATGGACCTTAGCCAGCTGGTGCGAAATAGAACAAATAATAAATGGAGTCGCTACTTCATCATGGGGCTAGTTCTCCTAGCAATTGGTATTGGAAATGCCGCCTACCAAAGTGGAAACATTACAGGAACTTACCTGGGATTGGGGATTTTTATAGACCTACCCACCTGGAGCCTAGGGCCGTTTTCCATTCAATCTGGAAATTTAGTAATTGGCCTTTTGGCTGCTGGCCTCCTATGGACGGGGAATTACAAGCGGCTCGAGCACATTTTGGTAGGTCTTGTTATCCTGATGTCGATTGCTTTTAGCATCGCTGCAGCCCTAACCAAACCTGATTTTTCTGCCTTAGTTCTGGGATTTGTACCCTCTTTTTCTACTGAAAAGCTCCCCACCCTTGTCGCCCTAATTGGGACCACAGTGGTACCTTACAACTTGTTCCTTTACGCCAGCTTGGTTCAAAAGCAATGGACGAAAGAGGAGGATTTACCTTCCATGCGAAGTGATTTATGGATTTCTATTGTACTGGGTGGCATTGTCTCCATGGCAATCCTGGTCGCTGGTGTTGCTAACCCCGTTCAAGAATTGGAAACAGCACAGGACATTGCCAAAGGACTTACCGGTATTTTTGGAAATTTCGGCACCTATTTGATGGGCTTTGGCCTAATGGCCGCAGGACTTACCTCCTCGCTCACCGCCCCCTTAGCAGCTGGATTGGTGATTTGCGGAATTTTTGGATGGAATCAAAACATTCAATCCACCCCCATGCGGGTGAGCATGGGAGTCATTCTTTTCTTAGGGATTCTATTTTCCTCATTTGGAATCAAGCCCGTCACGCTCATCACGTTAGCCCAACTCGCAAATGGAATTTTGCTTCCCTTAATTAGTGGATGGCTAATTTGGATGAGTACCAAAAAAGAGCTTTTGGGAGCACATGCACTTAGTCCCCAAGGAATCCTTTTTGGAATTTTCATTTGGACCATTACCCTTATTCTTGGGATTAAAAGTTTTGGTGCTGCTGTGGGTTGGTTTTAAACCCAAAAGCTCCTAAGAATTGCTTTGAATTGATTGAAAATTACCGAACTTATATCGATTAACACTAACCCAGATCGCAGATGAAATCCCTCCTTAAACTAGGACTTCTTTTTATCGTTACGCTTTTCGCCTACACCAGTAGTTTTGGACAAAAGCAATCCTACCTTGGAACACCTCCACCCAAGGGTGCAAAACTTTATTTGGATGGAAGCAATGCCTCCTTGCAACAAAACTGGATCTATTGGAAAGGACCAAGACTTGCCGCTACTCCACCACTAAAATGGCCTGAGGTCCTCGACCCTGTAGATGGCAAAAAAGCAATTTCCAGTAATGATCCCGCAGGTGCAGGAGGTAAATACGGCGCTGCGGACATTGTCACCAAAGACGAATTCACAGATTTCGAGGCCCACGTGGAATTTTTGATACTCAAAGAAGGCGGCAACAGCGGTGTTTACCTCCAGAATCGCTATGAAATCCAGGTTTTAGATGGTGATTATGGTTTACATGGCATGGCCGCAGTAATCAATGAAACCTTGCCTACCTCCCAAGTCTACAATGGACTTGGAAAATGGAATGCCTACGACATCAAATTCCAAGCTGCAAAATTTGCTGAAGGCAAATTAGTGGAAAAAGCGAAGGTGACGATCTATTTCAATGGAGTCAAAATCCACGACCAAGTAGCTATACAGCAAGTTTGGGGTGGTCCCAACTCAGGCATCGATGGTGGAAATGAAGGTGGAAAAGGAATTACCGATCGTCCAGGTGGACTCAAGCTCCAGGCAGAAGGTCACGATGTCCTTTACCGAAATATCTGGATTAAGCCTTTGAAATAGGGCAAATTGGCGCGGATTTAGAATCCTTTACGGATTAAATCAGCAGTTTCCGCAAGTTCCTGCTCGGTCAACTTCAACTTGGGTCGAGTAAAGTTGATATCATCTACAGTGCGCAAGGGTACCAAATGGATGTGTACGTGAGGTACTTCCAGCCCAATCACAGCCATCCCAATCCGGGTGCAGGTTAACGTCTTGTCCATGGCCTTAGCCACTTGCTGCGCAAAAAGGTGTAGCCCCGTAAGTTCCTCAGGTCCTAAGTCAAAAATATAGGACACCTCCCGCTTGGGAACTACCAGCACATGTCCTTTGACCAAGGGCATGATATCCAAAAAAGCAATGTATTGCTGATCTTCTGCAATGATTTGAGCAGGAAGTTCGCGAGCGATGATTCTGGAGAATAAACTAGCCATGGGTAAAAATTATTCAGGTACTTCCTAGATGAACCAAGAATTAATAGGTGATGTCCAAAATTTCAAACTGAAGTTTGCCCGCAGGAGCATTTATCTCTGCAATTTCTCCTATTGCTTTCCCTACCAACCCTTTTCCAAATGGTGAAGCAAGGGATATTTTCCCCGATTTCAAATCAGCCTCTTCCTCTGACACCAAGGTATAGGTCACGGTCATTCCATTCTTCACATTT
>CANGUK010000020.1 GCA_947457095.1 Cyclobacteriaceae bacterium | reverse complement strand
GGATTTGAAGGTAAGTAGGTCTTCAGGGGATTTTTTGCTGTGTTTGGTACTGCGTCCTTGTACGCGAGCGCGCCACATTTTGAATGAACTTTTCTTCATGTGGAGGCGCATCAGTTTAATGGTCTCTCCCTCACTAATTCCAAACTGACTCAATATCGCATCAAAAGGGGTGCGGTCCTCCCAGGCCATTTCGATTATCCGATCAATATCTGAGAGCGAAAGCTCTTTTAATTTTTTCATATTCTTAAAACCTTGAGCTGCTCCCAAGGTTTTAGAAATATGAAAATTTCTGTGGTTTGGTTGAAGCGTGATTTGAGGTTGAGTGATCACCAACCCTTGGCTGAAGCCATTGCCGCAGGATTCCCCATACTTCTGCTTTACTGCTTCGAACCTTCTCTGCTGGCTGCTCCGCAAAGTAGCGATCGACATTGGCGCTTTGTGTGCGAAAGCCTCAAAGACATGGAGCAGCGATTACTTCCATTGCAGGCCAATCTGATGATTGTTAGAGATGAAGTAAAAACAGTTTTTACCCAACTCCAGCAAGACTATTCCATTCAGTCCGTCTATTCCCATCAGGAAACGGGTATCGCGATCACTTACGCCCGAGACCGTGAGATGGCTGCTTATTTCAGCGCCCAGGGCATCCCTTGGAAAGAATACCTGCAGCAGGGTGTGCAGCGCAAACGTAAAAACAGAAAGGGATGGGAGTCTTTTTGGTACGAGTTTATGAATGCTCCACTCGCACAGCCGGCCTATGATCGGGCTGCCTTCGTTCCCATTCCTGACGCACAGCAACTCAAGCAGGCCTTCACCACCTTGCCAGAAATTTGGACCACTTCACAAGACATCATGCAGCCTGGAGGAGAACGAAACGGGCGTAAGTACTTAAAAAGTTTTCTTGATGAGCGTGTAAAAAACTACAGCAAACAGATTAGCAAGCCCGAAGGAAGTCGAACAGGCTGTAGCCGGCTATCGCCTTATTTGGCTTGGGGATGTCTTTCGCTTCGGGAAGTGTTTCAAGCTTCTATGGAAAAGTCAGCCACTGGCTTTCAAGCCCGTAATTTGGCTAATTTCCAGTCGCGCTTGAGGTGGCATTGCCACTTTATCCAAAAATTTGAGATGGAATCCCGTATGGAACTAGAGCCCATCAACCGTGGATTTTTATCCTTTCCCTACACTTCACGACCAGCTTGGATTAAGGCATGGGAAGAGGGTAAAACAGGCTTTCCCCTCGTGGATGCCTGTATGCGCTGCTTGCGCGAGACTGGTTACATTAACTTTCGCATGCGGGCCATGGTGGTCTCTTTTCTTACCCACCACCTAGGTCAGCCCTGGAAGTCCGGTTCCGATCATCTGGCGCGGCTGTTTTTAGATTTTGAGCCGGGCATCCATTATCCCCAGCTCCAAATGCAGGCTGGTGTAACAGGAATCAATACCGTGAGAATTTACAATCCCGTCAAGCAATCTCAAGAACAGGATCCAGATGGTGTCTTTATTCGCAAATGGGTGCCTGAGCTGGCTCCTGTTCCCCTTGCATTTTTACATACTCCATGGGAGCTGACTCCCATAGAATTGCAGGGGCTCGATTTTGCCTATGGTGAAACGTACCCCTATCCCATAGTAGACGTGGAAAAGGCAGCAGCTGAGGCTAGAGACCGCATCTGGGCTGCTCAAAAGGCTCCTGAAGTAGTGGCCGATGCGGTACGCGTCCTGGCCAAACATACTCTTTCTAAACGCTGGTCCTAACATGAAAAAGCAACACCTTCCCACCAAAATCTGTGTGGTCTGCAACCGTCCATTTACTTGGCGGAAAAAATGGGAAAAAAACTGGGAGGAAGTCAAGTATTGCTCCGACCGCTGTCGAGGAGAAGCAAAAAAGACAAAGCCAGCCTAGCGGTAGGAGGCTGCATAGAATGCAAGCCAAAGTAATAAGGGAAGGAAATAGGATAGCAGCACCACAGGGATGCTTTCTTGGATGCTTCTACGACTGATGGTGTGAAATCCAAAAACCCAAACGAATCCGTATCCAAGCTCAAAAAGGTTCAGAAGGGAAAGGGGGTAATGGTATTTTTCTTGCACATTTTCTGGACCGAGGATCCAAAGGGCAGACAAGGGTTCGAAATTTTGAATTTCGAGGTAACTCACCGTTCCTGTTGGATTTAGGTACCAGAGTAAGCGAAGCAGTTCTGGGAAAATGAATATGAGTTCGGCTACCAAGGCAAACTGCCAGAGTGCTTTGAATTTTACTTTGTATCCGATCGTTAACCCGATGGACCAGAAAAGAAAGGCGATCACCGTAAACTTCCAGAGCAGCGCAAAAGGTGTCCATAGGTAGTTCAGCGTGTTAAAAATATGAAAAAATAGCAGGTCTCCCTGAGCCTCCAATCGTTCCGAATCAGGAATGGCTTCCAAAACGAGGGTATTGGTCAAGTACCTGATTACAAGAAAGGTAAGTACAAGTACACCGAAGAAAAGCCGCTTATCAAAGTCTAGGCCCTCTGAAATTTTTTGAGCTAAAGGGGAAGGTGCTGTTGCCATTTTCTCGTCTTATCCCCGTAAATCTAAACGTTTGTTTGGAATTCGACGTAGATTTGCATTGTAAACCAACTAAGAGCTATGCGCCAGGTCTTTTATCTGTTTGCTTTTCTTCTATTTTTTGTGATTGTCCCGCTACAAAGGGCGCAGGCACAAGCGCCAGGAACAGCTACTGGTCCCTATTTACTTTTGGATAGAGGACTGCAATACCGAATTACGAAGTCGATTAATAGCATGTACAATTTTGATTTCGCCACCGCGGAACGAGATTTTGCTGTGATCATGTACCAATACCCTGAGCATCCCTTGCCAGACTTTCTGATGGCTATTGCCTATTGGTGGCGAATTGAAGTTAATGTCGACAACAAGCGGTACGACAATGTTTTCATCCAATACTTGGACCGTGCCAATGCCAAAGCAGAAAAAATGTTGAATCAGAATCCGAAAAATAAGGAAGCAGCATTTTTTTTAGCTGCGGGGCATGGGTTTCAAGGGCGCTTGTATAGCGAGCGCAAAAGTTGGACTAAGGCCACATTAGCTGGAAAAAATGCATTGAAATACATGGAAATGAGTAGGGGGGAACAGGAGTTTAATCCCGAACTCCTGCTAGGCGATGCGCTGTTCAACTATTTTTCGGTTTGGATTCCAGAGAATTATCCCTTGCTAAAGCCTGTGCTGGCTCTTTTTCCAAAGGGAAATAAAAAGCTGGGACTAACGCAACTTGAAAAGGTAGCGTCTAATGCTTTCTACACACGAGTTGAAGCCCAATACTTCTTGTTTAGGTTATACGGTTCAGAGGAGAAAAGGCCAGAAGATGCCCTGAGAATAGTGGAATACCTTCACGAAAAATTCCCTAACAATCCCTATTTCCATCGTTCTTACGCACGCTACCTCTACACCACTGGAAAGTGGACGCAGGCCATGCAAGAATCCCTAGAGATCATGGATCGGATGGAGAAGAAGCAATTTGGATATGAAGCCACTAGTGGACGCTATGCGGCATTTTATTTAGGAGAATACTATTACCGGATAGGAAATACAATAGAGGCAAAGCGTTATTATTCCAAGACTGCAACGCTCGGGGAAGAATCTGAATCGCAAGAGAGTGGCTATTATTTATTTTCCTTGATTTCTTTAGGAAAGATTGCTACTGCTGAAAAAAACAAAGCGTTGGCAAGAACCTATTTCAACCAAGTAAAAAGGTATGCCAAACGAAAGCATCCAGCGCATCAGGAAGCGAGAGATTTTATCAAAAAGAATAAACTGTAAGGATGCTAATCCTTATTTTTTCCCGTTTGCCATAGATAATTTGAATTCGTGTAATAATGGAGCCTAAATAAGTGGATTATTCGTTTTATTGTTTGTAATGTTTAACAAAATTCGGATTTCACCTTAAAAAACATTCGCTTACTTGTAGAACTTTCGTCATTTATTGTAAATTTGCACCACATAAAATTTTGTAAAGCACAAAAAAATGGATAGCAACATTCGAATTAAGTTTGATAAAATCGATCGAAGTATTTTGGAAATACTTCAGAGCAATGCCAAAATCACCAATGCTCAACTTTCAAAAGATATCGGGCTATCTCCTGCTCCCACCTTGGAGCGTGTGAAGAAATTGGAGCAATCTGGAATCATCAAGAGTTACCACGCAAAGTTGGATCCGGAGAAAATTGGATTGGGCGTGAGCACCTTTGTATTGGTAAGCTTGATTGGCCACAACAAAGGGAATATCGATGCCTTCATGAAGGAAATCAACCTAATACCTGAAGTGATTGAATGTCACCATATTACAGGTACAGGTGATTTCATTTTGAAAATTATTGCCAAAGACATTATGGCCTACCAAAAATTGATGTTGGAAAAGGTTTCAGAAATCAAAGAAGTAGATTCCATGCAATCCATGGTGATTCTTTCTACTTTTAAGGATTCCAAAGTACTTCCAATTCCAGCTTAATTAGCCAAAAAGAATTTTAGGGTGGCAATGCCACCCTTTTTTTTTGAATACCATGACAGAAAACCCTTGGAAAACTAAATCCATAGCAACGGTATACGAGAATCCTTGGATTCGTGTGGAGCATCACGAAGTGCTCACCCCTGCTGGAAAGGATGGGATATATGGTAAAACCCATTTCAAAAACAAAGCCATTGCCATTCTTCCTATTGATGAAGAAGGAAACACCTGGTTGGTAGGTCAATACCGCTATGCGCTTGATGCCTACTCCTGGGAAGTCCCGATGGGTGGAGGCCCCTTGGAATTGGATACCCTTGATTCTGCAAAGCGGGAATTGAAAGAGGAAACAGGACTGACTGCCAGCCAATGGACTGAACTGCAGCTGATCCATACCTCCAACTCGGTAACCGATGAGGTAGGGTACATTTTCTTGGCTCAGGGTCTGACTGAAGGCGAACCTGAATTTGAAGATACCGAAGACATTAGCATAAAAAAACTTCCATTTGTCGAAGCAATGGACTGGGTGATGCAGGGAAAAATTACCGATTCTTTGTCGGTTATTGCTATTTTTCGTGTCGCAAGAGCATTAGGGTATTGAAACTATGGCAGTACGAGAACAAGTAAAAACCACCTTCCTATTGGCTTATCCAGTGATGCTCAGTCAGCTAGGACAAGTAGCTGTGGGTGTAGCTGATTCCATGATGGTAGGGCGCTTAGGGGCGCTGGAACTGGCAGCTTCCTCCCTTGCCAACAGTATTTTTTTTGTGCTCCTCATGTTTGGAATCGGGATTTCGATGGGATTGACACCCTTAGTATCCAAGGCCTACGGCAAAGGGAAGACCCATCAAATCTCGAGACTCTTTAGCAATAGCCTATTGATTAACTTTTTAACAAGCCTTGTGATGCTTGGATTGGTTCTTTTATTCTCAAGAAATCTCAATTTATTAAACCAGCCCGAAGAAGTAGAAACTTTGGCATTGCCCTTTTTATTGATCATCACGGCCTCGTTGGTTCCTCTGATGGTGTTTCAAGCGTTCAAGCAGTTTGTCGAAGGCCTTTCACAGACCAAGCAAGCCATGTTCATCACCATTGCTGCCAATTTGGTCAATGTATTCCTGAATTGGCTACTGATCTGGGGACATTGGGGATTTCCGGAATTGGGATTTTTGGGAGCTGCTTGGGCTACCTTAATTTCACGTGTATTGATGATGGTGCTGATGGGAGCTTATGTACTTTATTCCAAGCGCTATGCAGATTTTGGACTACGAATTCTTCGATTTAAACCCAATTGGACACTTTGTAAGCGAATTTTGAAGATAGGTGTTCCTACGGGCTTTCAATTTATTTTTGAGGTATCCGCTTTCAGTGCAGCCGCCATCATGATGGGTTGGATTGGTGTCAATGCGCTGGCTGGACATCAAATCGCCTTGAACCTGGCTTCCATCAGTTACATGATGGCAACAGGATTAGCTACAGCTGGGATGATTCGCGTTAGCCATTACATTGGCAAAGAAGATTACAAAGGAATGCGGGAGGCTGGAATGGTTGCATTCGGGTTGGTGGCTACCTTTATGTTCGTCTGTGCCCTTCTATTCTTTGTGCTCCGGTTTTGGCTGCCTACGCTATACATTGATGACCCACAGGTTATTTCCCTGGCCGCTTCGCTATTGATTTTAGCAGGATTATTCCAACTTTCAGATGGGATCCAAGTGGTAGGCTTGGGTGTCCTTCGTGGTCTAGAAGATGTCAAGGTGCCCACAGTAGTGACTTTTTTAGCCTATTGGGGACTTGGACTTCCGCTGGGATATTTCCTTGCATTCACTATGGGTTTTGCGGAAAAAGGAATTTGGATTGGCCTGTTGGTTGGACTGACGATAACCGCAGGCATGCTCCTGTATCGATTTGATCAGCTGAGCAAAAGGAAGACTAAGTCCAATACAGACCTACCTGCTACAACCTAATTTTCTAGTTGCGGCTGTGATTTTTAGGAGGGAAGAAGTATCTTGACGATTCTAAATTCTGAATCTATGAATCGACTACTGCTCTCCATCGCCTTTTCCTTTTTTCTTTATCCTGTTTTTGCCCAAGGGCCAGCTGTACTCTCTGTTCGTGAGCAGGCAGCTGTAGTGGACGGATGGTTAGAAGACCGTATCCAGCAAGTATTGCCTACCATAATGACCGAGACGGGCATTGATTTTTGGATAGTCGTTTCCCGTGAATACAACGAGGATCCTGTGATCCGCACACTTTTGCCTGCTACCTGGCATGCTGCGCGTAGACGTACGATTCTAGTCATGTACCAGCCAGGTCCAAATGCACCCGTAGAAACATACGCAGTAGCGCGTTACGATGTGGGTAAATCATTTAAAAAAGCCTGGGATCCTGAAGCGCAACCGGATCAATGGAAAGCCTTGTTGGCAATCATTGAAGCCAAGAAACCCAAAAAAATCGGTTTGAACTTCTCCAAGGATTATGGTCATGCGGATGGACTGACGCACTTCGATTACGAGGAATTGATGCGCATTCTTCCGGCTCAAGAGAGGACAAAAGTGGTATCCGCCCAGACGCTTGCAGTGCGTTGGCTGGAAACTCGTACTGCTGCTGAAATGGCAGCTTACAAACACATCCAGGAATTGGCACATTACATTATTGCCGAAGGACTGTCTGATCGGGTGATCACCCCAGGAGTAACGACAACAGAAGATGTGGTGTGGTTTTATCGAGAAAAAATCAAGGAGATGAAGTTAGATACCTGGTTCCATCCCACCGTGGACATTCAAAGGCCAGATCCAAGTTCTCAAGAGGCTTCCCGTTCCTTTGCCATACGTCCTACGGAGCAGGTGATTCTTCCAGGGGACTTGCTTCACATTGACTTTGGGATTACTTATTTGCGTCTGAATACAGATACCCAGGAATTGGCTTATGTGCTCAAGGCTGGAGAAACCGAAGTTCCAGCTTACCTACAAGATGCCTTAAAGGTGGGGAATCGTTTGCAGGATATTTTGACCACCAATTTTACAACTGGCAAAACAGGCAATCAAATTTTGAAAGCTGCTCGAGTGCAGATGGATAAGGAGGGAATCAAAGGAAGTATTTATACCCATCCGCTGGGCTTCTATGGGCACTCGGCTGGACCGACTATCGGCATGTGGGACAACCAAGGCGATACCCCTGGAGCAGGCGACTTCCCGATGCATGCCCACACGGGCTATGCGATAGAGCTGAATGCAGTCGTTTTTGTAAAAGAGTGGAACAAGGATGTTCGTGTCATGCTTGAGGAAGGTGCTTATTTTGACGGACAAAAAGTGACCTACTACAACGGTCGTCAAAAATCCATTCTCGCCATTCCTCGAAAAAGCGACTATCTAGGCTACTGATAGTGGTTTTGGCTTTCCGTCACTTTTTGTGAAAAGCAAAATGACGAAACCTAGACTCGCTACTCCAGCAGAAAAAAGAAAGGCTGTTTGAAAATTTTCCGATTGGTTGTCGTACAGCCATCCAGATACGAGTGCGCCCAGACCAATTCCCAATTCAAGGAAAATGTACATGGTTGCCAAGGCCCTTCCTCTAAATTGGTCCAAGGATCGATCTACTACCCAGGCGGTAGTAGTCGGACTATACATGCCAACCGCAGCACCAAAGAGCACCGCTCCACCTAGCAGCATTACTTTACTAGAAGCAAAGGCTACGGAAATCATCGCCACCACCATCACGGCAGATGCCACACGCATCACGCGCACGCGTCCGATTCGATCGGAAGTTCTACCTGCGATAAGTCGGATGCCCAAGGAGGAAAGTGTAAATATTGCAAAGAAAAGCCCCTTATTTTGGATACCTAAGTGACTGGAAAGGTCAGGAACCAAGGTAAGCACCACACCAAAGGAAAAGACAGATAAAAAAAGAATGGCAGAGGGAAGTAATACCCTTTTTTCCAGGATTTCATTTTTATCCAATTTGAATAGCTTCCATCGAAGGGGTTCTTTTACTTGGAGCGTTTCCTTCAAGCGAATCAAAATCAAGATGGAGAATATCGCAGTGAACGCTGCTGAATAGAACAATACCTCAATGGGCCAAACACTTGCTATCCACCCACCCAAGGCAGGCCCTGCGGCCATTCCCAAGGAACCAAAAAGGGATTGAATCCCCAGTGCTTCTCCTCGCTGATCAAATGGAACCGTATCGGCCACATAGGCGGAAGTACCTGTAGGGGTAAACCCTGCTGAGAATCCATGGGCAAATCGGAGAAACAAAAAGCCGCCCACAAATTGGAGCAAGGGATAACTTAACCCTACGACAAAGCAGACAGCTGCACCAAAAATCATGACGGGTATTCGGCCGATCTTGTCTGCCAACTTTCCACTAAAGGGTCGAGACAATCCAGCCGAAAGCGTAAATAGCGCGATAATCCACCCTTTGTAAGATTCCCCTCCCAAGGATGTAAGGTAGGATGGGAGTTCGGGGATGATCATGTTGAAACTCGAAAAAAACAGAAAACTACTCATGCAGAGCAGAAAAAAATTGAGCGTAAAGAAGGAGGGAAGTAGCCTCATGGAATGAAATTGTACTAAAAAGGCCGAAGAAGAATTCCTCGGCCTAAATACTTAATCTTTGTTTGCATTTTCCTCACTTTGAGCGAGAAGGAATGCCTTCATAAATTCATTGAGTCCTCCATCTAGCACACCCTGTGCATCGGAGGTTTCATGACTGGTACGGTTGTCCTTCACCAATTTGTATGGATGCAGTACATAGTTTCGGATTTGCGATCCAAAATCTACCCGCAGTTTGGAAGATTCAATTTTAGCGATTTCTGCATTTCTCTTTTCCAATTCCAATTGGTATAACCTTGATTTTAGCATTTGCATTGCCATTTCTCGGTTGGCAAGTTGGGAGCGCTCCACCTGGCAAACAACCACGATACCGGTTGGCTTGTGCGTAAGTTGCACCTTGGTTTCTACCTTGTTTACGTTCTGTCCACCTGCACCACCAGATCTAGAGGTATGCAATTCAATATCACTTGGATTGATGTCTATTTCGATCGAATCGTCTACTTCGGGGTAGGCATAAACTGATGCGAATGAGGTATGTCTTCGTCCTCCAGAGTCAAATGGAGAGATTCGTACCAGTCGGTGTACACCTGTTTCTGATTTTAGAAATCCGTATGCCAATGGTCCTTCAAATAGGAGGGTGGCGGATTTGATTCCTGCTACTTCTCCAGGTTGCATGTCTACCTCGCGTACTTTGTAGCCATTTTTTTCACCCCACATGATGTACATACGCATGAGGATCGATGCCCAATCGTTACTTTCTGTGCCGCCAGCACCTGGATTGATTTCAAGAACAGCATTGAGTTGATCTTCCTCTGCGGAGAGCATTTTCTTGAGTTCCAACTCTTCTACTGCCTCTTTGGTAAGGAGGTAGTCTTTCTTGAGTTCGTCTTCGGTAACTTCTCCTGCAGTGAAAAATTCATACAGCACTTCCAAATCCTGAATTTTCGTGTCCAGGTTTTCAAAAGCTGTTGTCCAGCCTTTTCTGGCTTGGATTTGTTTCATTGTTTTTTCAGCTTCCTCTGGGTTGTTCCAGAAATCAGCTTGGGCCGATACGGCCTCTAGGTCTTGGATTTCTACTTTCTTACGATCGTAGTCAAAGATACCTCCTCAAAGCCGATGTGCGGGCTTTCAAGTCTTTCAGTTGGTCTGAAGTCATCTGTCTAAGTTAAAAATCTGAGTCAAAAATCGGAAAAAAATCTGGTTTTTACCAGTAGCTCCCCTTATTCAATTTCAAGGAGTACCAGTTGAAGTTTGTTTCTGTCCGAGAGCGTGAAGGTTTTGTAGCGCAGGGGAAGCAGTCCGAACCCCGTACCCAGGAGTATGGCTGAAGTCTTGATCAATCCAGGACTGAATTGCAGTTTACGCTGTTGATAAAGGCTATTGATCCCTTCCAAAGCGATGGCCATGGTTCCTGCACCTAAGGAAAGACTAGTCAAATTATTCAGGGTACGATTTCGAGGATCTTTCCTTCGGATGTCGATTTCGAGGATATCTGAAGGGCTAAGGATATTCTCAGTAAGGTAAAGGTATTCGGTATCCAAGTTGACGATTCTATCTGTGACGAAGTAGCCGATCTTCTTGCTTTTATAGGTGATGTCTTCCCCAGGGTAAAATCGAATTTGACTCTTTTGATTGGTTCCTCGTTTGAGTAGCAAAAATTTCTTGGGTTGGTCCTGAGCAAGCAAGGACGTTGCCATCAAACCAAAAAGCAGAAGGGTAAGAATTACCGCTGCTAGTTGTTTAGAGATTGAGGCTGCCTTGTTCATTCGTTTGTTTATCAAATCGTTATCATCCATTGATGCGGATCCTGGATTTCTCCATACTTAATGCCATCCAAGGTGCTGAGCACCCGGGTTGAAAAGGCATCCGCATTTAGCTCTGAGAGGAGATAATCTTTCCCGTTAACATGGATTTTATTGATAAATGCAATTGTTGCAGCAGTTCCTACTCCAAAAGCCTCCTCCATAGTCCCGTTTTCCAAGGCCTCTTGAAGTTCAGTTACCGTTAGGAATCGCTCTTCTAATTTTTGACCCCAATCTTTTGCCAATTGGATTACAGAATCTCTTGTGATTCCTTTGAGGATGGTTCCTCCATGGGTAGGCGCTGTGATGAGGGTGCCCTTGATTTTGAACATGACGTTCATGGTTCCACTTTCTTCGATTTGGCTGTGGGTTTTGCCATCTGTCCAGAGTAACTGATCGTAGCCTTCCTTTTGAGCCAAAAGAGCCGGAAATAGAGATGCGGCATAGTTTCCAGCTGCTTTTGCTTCGCCAGTACCTCCTTCACATGCACGGGTGAACTTCGTTTCTACTTTTACGGATACAGGCTTTGAATAATAGGCCCCAACTGGGCTAGTAAAGATCATGAATCGGTACGTTTCGGATGGTTTGACACCTAGGTAATTGTCCATCGCAAACATAAATGGCCGAATGTAGAGGCTGGAACCTTTGCCTTGTGGTACCCAATCCCGATCTAGGCTAAGGAGCTGCTTGAGTGCCTCCAGAAAAATACTCTCAGGCAATGTAGGCATGCACATTCGTGTGGCGGATTCATTTAAGCGATTGGCATTTGCTTTTGCACGAAAGACCAACACTTCTCCTTTTTCATTTTTATAGGCCTTCATGCCCTCAAAAATGGCTTGTCCGTAATGTAGCGTCGCATTGCCAGGGTAAATCTCCATAGGGCCATAAGGAACAATCCTAAAATCTCCCCAAGCGCCATTTTGATAGTCTGCCACAAACATGTGATCAGAAACAGATTTTCCAAAAACCAGGGAAGAAAAGTCAGTTTCTGAAAGTTTGGAATGGGTGGTTTTGGAAACTGGGATCGAAATGTTGCTCATAAGGGTGGGTGCGTTTACTGATGCTATGGATATCTATCCTTGGATTAGCTATTGATTTACCAACGTGGTTTCCAAGTAACTTCTTCTACTTCTAGTTCTTGAGCCATTTTTCGACCTAGTACGAAGAGGAAGTCAGAAAGTCGGTTGAGGTATTGAATGACTAGTTCAGACACTGGTTCCAGGGATGCAAGTTCCACGACGATCCTTTCGGAGCGTCGACAGACAGTTCGTGCTAGATGACAAAAAGATACGGCGGTATGACCTCCAGGCAGAATGAACGCCGTGAGCATGGGAAGTTCAGCATCCATGGCATCCATTTCCTTTTCTAACAGCTCCACATCGTCCGGGAGGAGGTCAGGTTTTTTTACCTTGTCTTTACCAGGAACGGTAGCCAAATCGGCACCAATGGTGAACAGGCGATCTTGTATGCTTTTGAGTAGCTCTGCTCTTTTTTTATTTACCTCCTGATCTCGAAGCAATCCCAAGTAGGAATTCAGTTCGTCCAAGGTGCCATAGGCATCTATGCGTAGATCGGATTTGGGTACTCGTACTCCGCCTAACAAGGAGGTGATTCCTTGATCCCCTGTTTTGGTATAGATTTTCATATCAACGGTAAATCTGAATGCTGTATCGAATAACTTCCTTTTTAAGGAATTAGACAGTCACTAAGCCTCGCGTAGGATTTGGATTGACTTTGTCTGATTCAACTAATCCATCTCGAAGTCGGACAATCCGGTGGGCGTAATGGGCAATGTCATCTTCGTGGGTAACCATGATGATGGTATTTCCTTTGGAATGGAGTTCATGGAAAAGTTCCATGATTCCATAGGAAGTTTTGGAATCTAGGTTACCTGTGGGCTCATCCGCCAAGATGATGCTAGGGTTATTGACCAAGGCTCGGGCAATGGCGACACGCTGTCGTTGTCCACCGGAAAGTTCATTGGGGCGGTGATTGGTTCGATCTCCCAATCCTACGTTGTCCAACGCCTTGAAGGCAATCTCCTCTCGGTCTGATTTGGAATAGCCTGCATACACTAGGGGTAAGGCTACATTGTCCAAACAAGTTGCGCGAGGCAAAAGGTTGAACGTTTGGAATACGAAGCCAATTTCTTTGTTTCGAATGTCGGCCAACTCGTTTTCACTCATGTCGCTGACATCCTTTCCAGCAAGAACGTAACTGCCAGAAGTAGGAGAGTCCAAGCAGCCGATGATGTTCATCAAAGTAGACTTTCCAGATCCTGAAGGACCCATGAAAGCGACGTATTCTCCCTTGTTTACGCTAATGCTAACCGATTTCAACGCCTGAATAATTTCAGAACCCATTTTATAGGTTTTATTGATTTCGTGTGTTTCAATGACTTTGCTCATGGTGTAAATTGGTTACTTGTTGGTTTAGCAATACGGAAAGGTACTCATTTGTACTAAAAATACATGAAATCTCTCAATTCATCTCTCCAAAAACTCCTTCAATTTCTTCTTCACTCATCCAGGTTTTCATTTCTTCCAATGCTTCGAAGGCATAACGATCCAAGCCAAGGGTTTGAGCTACCTTTACTTTTTTAGCCCAAATTAGCGGGTCTTTATTGAATTCACTCGCAGATTGAAGCAGTTCGTATACTTGCAAATTATCCTTAGTTTGTAATGCTGCGCTCCAGATCAAAGGACTAAAGTAAGGATTGGCAGTAAGTTCCTCCGGGGACCCAATGAATCGGGCAAAAGCTTTAAGAGAAGTTGAATTTGCCCAATCGGGCTGAGCTAGAAACGCTACTAATTCCTCCTCGCGATCTACTTTTCCATTTAAGAAATCACCCAATTCTTGAAGTTGTTGAGTGGACAGACCGTGTGCCTTATGGCTTATCAGCATCAAGGCAATATCGATCTTGAATTTTGCTGAAGAGATGGTTTTCCAATTGGCAAAGAGCTTTTGAGAATGAGACTGATTGAATGTTCCCAAGAATGCGAGTTCAGTTTGAACAGGATTGCTTTGACTGCCCTCACCAATTTCTGTTTCCTGCCATGTTCGAATTGCTTCATGAATTGGTGTTGTCGCTTGAAATCCTTTTTCGGCCGAAATAGCAAAATCTTTGGCTGCTTTTTCAAAATCGAGCTGCTGCGCGAGAATAAGGCCTGACAAATTGAGGTAGTAGGCAGCATCTCCTGGATTTCGAAAGGCAAGGCCATTCAAATTTTTCACAGCATCATTGATTCTTCCTGCTCCCAAACTCCTCAAAATAGCTGTTTCCTGAACCTCCATTGTATATTCTAAAAAGTCTTCTCGCTTTGCAAGCGAATCCAATAAAACGAGATCGGCAGTTGGATCTCCCAGATTGGGTGTAGCTAACAAATTCCGGTAACCAGCCTGAAGCACTAGGGGTGATCTTTCTTGTTCTAGTTTCATCTTTAAATGAGACAAGGTTTCAGCTGCGACCTCTAGTCCATTTTTGCGAGCTGCCGCCACCCAGTTGATGCTGACAATAAGGTCTTCTTGATTGCTGGGTGGCTCCACCTTTTTACCCAGCTTTACCTGCAAGGCAAGCCAATTGGCTGCTGCTATTGGACTATCTTTGGGTAATTCTGACAATAGCTCCAAGGCCTCGTTCTCTTTTTTTAACAGCGTATACTGCAAGGCTAGGTTTTGGGTCAAATAGGGATTCTTTGGAAAGAATTTCAACCCGTTTTCTAGGTAAAATACGGCCTCTAGGGGCTTATTTTCCCGCTGAAGTCGCTCCGAAAGCAAGAGAATATTATCCACCTGCGGGGCTAGATCAAAGCTTTCCTCTAAGTGCTCTTTGGCCAAACTTGGTTGGTTTAGTTCAAATAAAAGTTGCGCGGTGAGATTTTTTGCTTTGGGATTGTAGCGATAGCGATCCCAGCTATTTTCATAGAGGATACTTGCTTCAAGCTTTTGGTTCGTCTGGTAGTAGTAATCGCCTACGATATTGTTGGTTAAGGAACTTGCTTGAAAGGCAATGATGGCTTCCAAGTAGGTTGTAATTACCAAAAATGCAATGGTTCCACCTATTCGGAGGTGGTAATAGGGAAGTACATAAGGCTTGAAGATTATCGAATGAACCGACTTTCCTTGATTCATCAGCGGAAAAAAGTTGATTGCTACATAGATGAAAAAGAAAAGAGAAAAGCCAAGTTGAGAATAAAGAATCAAGTGCTTGATCAATTCTTCTCCTGCTTGATTGTGTGACACGGCTAGCTTCCAAATCGTCCACAAAGTGCTTGTGAAGCCAAGTAAGTAAAGGGTTTGGATGATTTTTGGGGAGCTTGCTAAATTTTCCTCTTGGCCCAATTTTTCCTGAGTAGAAAACCAGCCCAATACACCCAATGGGAATACAAGGTAGAGGATTGAGAAGTTTTCAAATGGGAGGTTGGCCTCACCTTTTAGGTTGAGAAGCAAATAGAAAAGCAGCCCGAGATAAAGGAAGGCAATTGCTGAAAATTGAATACTTATTCTGATCCGAATTCCAGCAGTTGCTTTAGAAATAAGGACCAAGAGTCCTGAAAGGACGGCATGACCTTGCCAGAGAATCCAAGCGATACTCATTCCCAATCCGATAATTAAACTTTGTTCAGCGAGGTAGAGACTCGGTTGAATGATTGGACTGAGGTAGATGAGTAGGATGACAGTACCGCCTGTTGTGACGGCAAGAGCAATCCATCGGATCCAATACGAGAGTTGATTTCCCCAAATATGGAAATAGATGGTGGGGATCAGGGTAGCCATCAATAGCAGGAGCAGCGGAAGATTGGAGCTTGCTCCACCGATATTCAGACCATTTAAGTTGGCCAAAGTCAGAACCAGGATCCAGCCTATCCCAGCGCCTAAAAATGGAATTTTTTTGAAAAAGCTCAGTGCAGCGAGCACCGTAACCGAGAGGATAAAAACAAATCCCCCAAAAAGGAGATTTTCCGAAGTATTCATCGGGTAAGAGTTTACCTGGTAATTTTGAAACACCAGAAAGTGGTCTACCTGAATGGGGATTTGTAATGAGCCAATGTCAAGGGTAGAGAAAGGGACCGAAACACGATCCACAAATGCTCCTACTAAAATATTGGGACTGAAGTTGGACGAACCATACAACCCATAACCTGCTAAAATCGCTCCAACTCCCAAGAATAGGAAGGTGGTCAGTTTGGCAAAAAAACTTGATTTGGATTGAATGGGCATATTACTCCATTACTTTGGGAACTGTAAAGAACCCATTTTCTTGTTTGGGTGCATTCCTTAAGGCCTGTTCTTGGGTGAGTTGAACGCCTACTTCATCTTCTCGAAAAGAATTAATTTCCGAAGACATGTTGGTGAGGGGAGCGACATTATCGGTAGGCACTTCTTGCAGTTGTTCTACCCATTCCAAAACCTGGGAAAGGTTTTTGCTCATTTTTTCGGCAGCCTGAGCATCAAAATTAAGTCGCGCCAAATGAGCGATTTTCTGGAGACTTGCTTGATCAATTTTCATGAGGCAGGAAGTTGGATTTGAAACTTGCGCTAGGGTTTGAAATTTACAGAGGACTTGTGATTGGATTATCCTTCACTAATTGGTCCTGAATCACTTCGAAACAACGTTGCTTTAGCGCATCTTCCGTTGGGTAATCCGTAGGATTAAGTGCTTGGTGCAACACCATTTTAGCAGGAATTCGCTTTAAAATCAATTCCTTTTGGTCCGCCAAAATTACATGATTGTAGGATAGGGTGACAGGAATGATCGGGATTTGTTTCTCAATAGCCAATCTAAAAGCTCCATTTTTAAAGGGAACCAGATTGGGTGGATTTTGGGTGTAGATTCCCCCTTCCGGAAATAAGACCATGCTGCTGCCTCGATCCAATGCCAATCCAGCCCTTCGCATGGTTTCAGCCCTACTTTTTACTCTGCTTCGATCTACAGCAATGTGTAGCTTTTTGAAATAGTACCCAAAAAATGGAACTTTTCGAATGGATGCTTTGCCTACAAAAACAGCGTCTCCTGGCACAAAACCCATCATGGCCACGTCTAAGTAACTAAAATGGTTGGCCAAGAAAATATAGGGTTTGCCTTTTTCAAGTTTTCCTTCAATCTCTACTTTGACCGGAAGGAAAATGATGGAAAATAAGGTTTTTGCCCAATACTGGTTGATTTTTCTCCCATACTTATTCCATCTAGGCACCCAAATGCAAAGTAAGAAAGCAGGGTATAGAGCCGCAAAAGTGAAGACAAACGCGACTGCCGCATAATAAGTGTAGAACCGGTCACTCCATTTGGCCATGGTACATCATTGCATTTTCGACTTGTGTGAATTGCTGCAGGAGGTTCTGAAGCACTCTTTTGTCGATTTGGTTGTAATGTAATCCGAAAGAATTCATCCGTTAAAATTAACCATTTTTTGACCTTAGCTCTCCCATTTTTTCACACGGAGGGAGGTTCCTTCTGTAGAAATCACCACTATCGCTTCTCCTTGTTCTAAAAACTCCCCTCTAGAATAGGCATCAAATATCTCACCCTCAAGTTCTATTTTGCCACTTGGTCGAAGCCTAGAGTGAACAGTTCCGACTTTACCTACAAGATCTTCTGAGTAAATACTCGCCGTGAATCCTGCTGCACGATCTTGGGTGGTAGCTAGGGCTAAATGCTTGAAAGCACCCCATTCATTCACTTTTGGGGTAAGCCATAAAACCAATCCAACGGCAGCTAGAGAAGCCAATATGACTGTTAGCAACGCTTCAAACAATTGAGCCGAGGATACCCATTCAAAATCAAATGCCTCGTTGGGGAGCATTCCGAGCACCAATCCTCCTAAAGTCAATACAATTCCAGCTACGCCAAATACGCCGAAACCTGGAATTACAAAAAATTCTACCGCGAGCAGAATAATCCCTATCACAAAGGCCAAAATCTCCCAATTTTCAGCCAACCCATTGAGGTAATAAGGAGTAAAATAGAGAAGAGCAGCAGTGATTGCAAGAGCAAGCGGAAAACCGATTCCGGGGGTTTGCAACTCAAAGTAAATTCCTCCAATAATGAGTAGAATTAATATCCCACTGACGGCTGGATTCAAGAAATAGGAAATGATGGTGTCCACCGTCTTCTCTTCGTAGGCAATCACTTGAGCAGCCTGTAAATTTTGAGCTTCTAAAATTGCTTTTTGGGAAGTGTATTCCCCTTCGCAATACCCGTTTTGGATGGCTTCGGAAACTGAAAATGTAATCACTGATTGATCATCGGAAAGGCCAGGTACCACCAATTTTTCATCCACCATGGCTTCTGCAATCTGTGGATTTCGTCCAGTGGCTTCCGCTGTACTGCGCATCATCGAACGCATGTACGATTGGTATTTATCAGGTGCGGCAGCCCCATCTGTTCCATTCACTACCGTCGCAGCCCCGATACTGGCTCCTGGAGCCATGTAGATGCTGTCACAGGCAATGGAAATCAGTGCGCCTGCCGATGCTGCATCCTTGTTGATAAACACATAGACAGGAATCTTGGATTCCAAAATCCGGGTTCGAATCTCGTCTGCATCTGTGACTGCACCTCCATAGGTATCCATTTCGATCAGGATAACATCTACTTTTAACGCCTCCGCTTGTTCTAAAGCCAATTTCACCCGACGATTCATCCCTGGATCAATGTCCTGGTCGATTGCGAAGGTGAATACCTTTTTGGGATTTTGTTGCGCTAGCAAGAAGCCCGATGAAATCGAAAAAAGAGTGAATAGAAGTAGGGTAAACCGGTACATAGGAGCGTAGTTTTCAGTCAATTTTCTTTCCGATTCTGTGGCAACTCATTGCCTGGTTGAAGGAGCCCATCAACAGAGAAAAGTCAACTTCTAAATTAAGGAATTTTCCAGCTTTCAACTTGAATAATGAGGGATGAAGGTTATTTTTGTTTTATTGCTTTCCAAGTACTTCGCTTAACACTCAATTTTACTTTCCCTTATGTACGGTAGATTCCAACTCTTTAGCTGCATTCTTTTTCTATTCATGATCTCCCAATTTGATTCATTTGCGGCAGATCGAGATCGACTGGATTCTATTGGAGTGCAAAAAATCGGAGATCGGACTTTTATTCTTCACCAAGTAGTCGGTCAGGAGACCTTATTTTCTATTTCTAGAAGGTACAAAGTGCCTATGGTAGCTATTCAAGAGGCTAATGAAGCGCTGAAGCAAGGGATTAAGGATGGACAAACCCTCCTTGTGCCTTTTGGTCAGCCAAGCAATTCTCAGCCAGTGGTAGCTTCTACCAGCGCGACCCCCGCACCCGTACCAACAACTGCAACTCAGGCTGAAACGAGAAGTACTGCCGTAAATTCGGGTTCTTCGACGAATAAAGTTGAAAGCCCTGTGGTGGTTTCTCAACCAGTTGCTTCCACCAAGACAACAGCTCCTGAACCTAAAGCTGTGCCATCTTCAACTGCCACTACTGAAACCAAACTTGAACTCAAAACAACTCACAAAATAGTACGTGGTGAGTCCTTATTTTCAATTGCTGATAAGTACAACGTCACGATAGCAGAGTTAAAGAAATGGAATTCGTTGACAAGTAATAAAGTACTGGTGGGTCAATCCCTGAAGATCTTAGCTTCTGTGCCTGTTGAAGCGGGTAAAACGAATACTGAGCCCCTAGCGCAAGCTGCTGCTCCAAAGGAGGTAAAGAAAGAAGAAGTCAAAAAAGAGGAACCTAAAGCTGTTGAAAGGAAAGTAGAACAGCCTAAGGAAGCGAAAGAAACAATTGCTACATCCACTTCCTCAAGCAGCTCAGGAGAATGGACATCCCATACTGTTAAATCTGGAGAATCGCTATTTTCCTTATCCAAACTATACGGGACTTCCATAGAAGACTTGATCCAGTGGAATGCCTTGACTTCAAATAACCTTAAGGTAGGGCAGTCCATCAAAGTAGGTAAAGGAACTTCTGCTGCTGTCGAGCCTGTGGTTAAGGAAGTAAGGAGACAGCAAGCAGCTGCTTCTGCTCAATCTGTAGAATCCAGTGCAACACCAAAGCAGGAGGTGACAGCACCAAAGGAAGAAGTTACCGCTCCAAATACTTCAGGAGGATTTACAAACACAAAAGAGACAGGATTGGCAGAGTTGATTCCTGGGACTGAGGCCAATAAAAAGTACTTGGTGCTACACCGAACTGCTCCTGTAGGAAGTGTGATTCGAGTGAAGAATGAGGAGAATAACCTCACCATTTTTGCACGTGTGGTCGGCGTATTGCCGGAAACGGGGGACAACTCAAAAGTCTTAATCAAACTTTCTCAAGCAGCATTCGAACAATTGAAGGGAGTGAATTCCCGTTTCCCTGTAGAGATTTTGTACTAATAGGTAGAGAAGGTCAAAGACCTTATTCAACCACTTCTTTGAGGACCTGCTGTTCCATAAGTCCAGCATTTCCTTCCATTGCCAAATTTTGTTATGTCCAAAATTCAGCTGTTTTTTCACCATGTTTTCCGATTTATTTGGAACAGCATTTTTGTGCTGTCTTACCCCATCTTAGCAAGTTTTGGGTTACTATTTATTGGACTTACCTTCTTGTTTTCCAAGCTTTCCCAACTGCTAACTCGGCTTAAGCCAGAGAGTAAAAATGGAATGGTGGTGCAAACAAATTGGGAAACCCTACCCAATTCCAATGATCTGTTGGAGGCTAAAGTTGAAAAACAAATCCTTTTTGGTCCAGTAGGAGCACGATTGAGAAGAAAAGATGGGGTTCCTTCCGTATTGGAAGAGTTTGTATTTGGAAAAAAGGTAAGCATAGTGCAGGAAGGACTTGTTTTGGAAAAATGGAACACCCTAGATGCTACCGCCCTTCCTGATTTTGATATCTGCCTGTACGATCCCGAATTGGATAAGATTCGCGTGCTCACTCAAATCAGCAGTTTCGACTGGCACCTGGCAGAAGTACAGGACAAAAAATTGGTCTTCAAATGGTTTGATGGTACCCAAGGAGGGGAGCAGGTGGTCCAGCTATGAGTCAATCAATTAAAGATTTTTTAGACGAAAAGGTGGCCTTATACAATGGCCCAAATTTTATCGAACTAGACCCGGTTTCCATCCCACATCGCTTCCAAAAAAAGCAAGACATTGAAATTGCGGGTTTTTTCGCAGCGATCTTGGCCTGGGGTCAGCGTAAAACTATCCTCAATAAATGCAGCGAACTGCTGGTACGCATGGATAATGCTCCGCACGATTTTCTAATCAATCATTCTGAAGGAGAACTGAAAGTTTTTTTAAATTTCAAACACCGTACCTTCAATGAAGTTGATGCACTGTATTTCATTCATTTTTTGTCCTGGTTTTATCGACAGCAGGATAGTTTGGAAGCGGCATTTCTAATCGGCCAAACCGGCGGTGTGGATAGCATGGAATCCATGCTTACCCAATTCCAGAGACATTTTTTTAGTTTGGAGGATGCCCCATCTCGAACTAGGAAGCATATTTCTTCCCCTGCTACTCGTTCCGCTTGCAAGCGCATCAACATGTACCTGCGCTGGATGGTGCGTCAGGACAACAAAGGGGTGGATTTTGGGATTTGGAAAGCCATCAGTCCTGCACAATTGATTTGCCCTTGTGACCTGCACGTGGATCGGGTGGGGAGAAAACTAGGATTGATTACCCGCAAGCAAACCGATTGGGGGACAGCGGTAGAACTTACCCAGGTTCTTCGAACCTTTGATGCAGAGGATCCTGTGAAGTACGATTTTGCCTTATTTGGGCTAGGGGTAGAAGAGAAGTTTTAACTGATTTACCTCCTAGATTCTTACGCTTAAAAAGGCGCCTTGAAGTTGAAGAATAAATTGCCTACTCCCTGTTTGTTGATGGAGTACTCCAATCGAAACACAGCGTCATACCCTGTGACTAGGTCTATACCAGCTCCATAGCCGAAAAGGTACTGATTGGTGAGTGCCAAGTTTTCTGGTATCCGATTGCGATCCCGCACTGCCCCCTGATCAAAGTTACCACTGAGATAAATACTGAGTGGAAGCCTGTTGAATTGATCGTTGTAAATGGCCCGAGATAGGTCAAAACTGGTATTGATCAGTTGAAAACGCAAGCTATTCTTATGAACGAGTAGTTGCTGTCCTTCGATGACATTGAGCTCATAGCCTCGGATAAAATTGGGCATGTAGCCAATGCCTCGTACCAAGGTATAGGGTTGATTGGCACTGGTAAACCAGCCAATATTCAATCCTGAGGCGAAATGGAAACCTTTTCCCAATGGAATGTATCGGTTTGCGGTTACGTTAATTTCCAATTCATCCAAATCTTTCCTGGAGAAAAGCCCATATTTCGTAGCAGTCAACTGTAGGAGTTCTCCCTTGGTCGCATAAGCAATGTTGTCTCGCTTGTCGTGGAGAAAGGAATACTGAAAAAAGGAATAGGAGAGCCGGTTTCCAGGCTGTAGAAAATATTTGGGATTCTGTTCCAGTACTTTAGGTGATATCCAGGTGCTACTATGGCCAAGAGTGAGTAGGTGAAAATTGTAGAAAGTCCGCCGATAAGTATACCTGAGTGCAGTTGCAAAGTTTTTTCGAAGGACCTCCTCAAGCGCTGACGTGTAGAAGATTTGTCGATTGAATCTAGAGGCAATGGGAACTGTTTTTTGGTCCCGGTAACTCAGCTGAAATGAAAGTCCATGTTTTTGCTTCCGGTCAATGTAGGGCTTAGAGTAGATTACTTCTAGCCCTTTTGTGAATCCCAGTTGGCCCGAGAAACGGAATTTTTCATTTCTTCCCCCCACATTGGCATGGTTGATTTTGATCCCATAGTTGACCCGAGACCAATCCCGGCCTTGGTTGGTCCACCATTCTGCAAAATTTCGATCCGCCAACTGAAAAATAACAGAGGGTAAAATGTACCAGCGCTCTTTCACAGCTATCAACACTTCGACCTCTTCTGGTCCAGTTCGTAAGGGGGTGATTTCAACTTCGTTAAATAATCTGAGGTTAAATATTTTTTGCTGATCTGCCTTGAGTATTCCCAAAAAAGTTTCCCATTCGTAGGGGTAATTGGTTACAAAATCGAGTTCACGTAAGATAATCTCCTTCTCCGTTTTTTCATTGCCAATGATGTAGATGGAGTTGACGCGAATTTGTTTAGGGCTGTCTTGAATCAAAAGGCTGTCCTGTCCAAAAGCGGCAAGCGAAAAAAACTGGAGCACACAGAAAAAAAAGATTGCTTGTGCCGCAAATAAAAACTGGGGATAAGAAAATTTATACCGGTAAATTTGCTCCAACTTCTGCATGTTTGACCAAAATGGGAATCACCATGTTCATGACCTACCTCCGAAAGATAGCCATATTTCCTGTACTGGTCTACCAATATGTGATTTCACCAATTTTTCCAGCAAGCTGCCGATATAGTCCTACCTGCAGTCAGTACATGAAAGAAGCCATCTTGAAGCACGGCGTGCTTAAGGGGGGATTATTGGGACTCAAACGAATGGGTAGATGCCATCCCTGGGGAGGACATGGACACGATCCAGTACCTTAGTCGATTTTCGGACTTCCCTTTTTTAAGGCTCGAATCATTAGAATCAATCCTATTGTAATGAGAGGAATACTCAAGAGCTGCCCCATATTCAACTGCATGGATTGTTCAAAGTCCACCTGAACCTCTTTTAAGAATTCCCATCCAAAGCGTGATCCGAAGACCAGAATGAAAAATAGGCCGAAAAGTAGCCCGTCAGGGAGTTTGGATTTGTACTTATTCCACAGGCTCAGCAGCAAAAGAAAGATTAATAAATAGGTCACTGCCTCGAAGACCTGGGTGGGGTATTTTACACGTCCAAGGGTTTTAACAGTAACGAGGTAATTGGTTGCCTGTTCTTTGATTTCTAGCTGGAGGGGTGTATTCAGTGGCTCCGCCAAAAATTCTTTGGAGGAGTTAAACTGAGTGAGTGCGTACTTGATGTCTTGCGTAAGAACAGACTCCAAACTCTCCTTGGTGTAATTGCCTTTCGAGATTACAAGATCGAAGTTGACTGGCACAATACCTGTCCCTTGTATTTCTCCATCCCGATCTAAAGGCTTGTAAGCTTCGATGGATTCGATGGGTACACGTAGCGTACTCAAAATTTCTTCTGTATCGCGAGCATACACGATTCCAGTGTCTGAGTTGGTATCTTTCCCTCCAATTTCTGAATTCATCAAATTCCCCGTCCGTATCAGCGCTCCAGTCAATGCTACAACGATTACAATCCGATCTACTACCCAAAGGTAGCGCATCCCTTGGTTCCGTCTACAGAAGATCCAGAGGGCAATAGGAATAGAAATCGCAGCACCATGGGAGGCTAGTCCTCCTTCCCAAATTTTAAGGATATTCAATGGGTTGCCCAGGTATTTTTCAGGCTCATAAAACAAGACGTGTCCCAAACGTGCACCAATGATGGTAGCCAAGACCATGTAAATCGTGAGCTGATCTACCAATGCAGGATTTTTCCCTTCTTTTTTAAAAAAGTAAACCATGATTTGCTGGGAGATGATAAATCCCAAGGCAAAAAGTAAACCGTACCATCTGAAGCGGTCAACGCCCTCGAAAATCGTGGGGCTAGGATCCCAAACAATAAAGCTAAATAGAAATGAAAGCATGCTTAGTTATGATCTAATTGATTTAATTCTTCTTCAAAACCTCCAGAGAGGATGGGAAATCGACACCAGGTTTTGGGGTCTACATTGAAATCATCCAAGTGGAAGGAGGGAGCCAATCGTTCCCTTTTCCATTGATTTCGAGACCAAAGTCGGAAGAATTTTTTAATATATTCCTTCAGTTCGGCCTCTTCAAACTCATTTTTTTTCTGCAGCGCTACAAATACCTCTACCGGTGAACGACGGTCTCGGATTGCCAAGCGTTCGATCTCAACCAAAAGAGAATAGGGCATGAGGTCTTTTTCGTCCGTTTGGCTTCGCTCAAGTGGACGCAATTCAGCGGTAGGGGTGAGCGAATTCACCGCACGTAAACCAGGTCTATCTAGGTTTTTTTCAGCCCATTGCAACCAGTGAATCACAAAATCCTTGTCTACACCTGCAATCGGAGAAATGCTACCGCTGGTATCCCCATCCATGGTCGCATAGCCCACATCTCCCTCACTTCGATTGGAAGTGGAGAGTAGCAATGCGTTTTTTAGGTTGGTTAGAAGCCAGATGATAGGTGAGCGGGTGCGTGCTTGAATATTTTGCAAACTAATATCGTCTTGCTCCCAAGTAAGTGCTCTTCCCAAAGCGGCTTCGATTTTTTGGGTGTAGCCCTGTACTTCCTCGTCGATGGTCCAACTCATAAAGGTAGCCCCAAGACTTTCAGCAAGCTCTTTAGCAGAGTTAAAGGTGGCATCTGAAGAGTTTTTAGTGCCTTGGTAAGCGGTGGTTAGTAGCTGATTTACCAAGCTTTTCTCTGGGTCCTCCTTGCTTGCAGTGAGCGGTAGCCCTAGTTTGGATACAAACCCCTCCACTCCAAGCTCCTGAATGCCTCTACGCACCATTTCGGCAACCAACACGGCTATGGTCGAAGAATCTGCTCCTCCAGAAAGGGAAAGGACAAATCCTTTGGCTTTACTCTTGCGGAGGTAATCGAAGAGTGCCAAGCTCGACGCTTGTACAAACTCCCATTCCTTAGGTTGGATTGGAGCAATAGTTTGGGCTTTATTCTCGAGGGTAAAGGCGCATACCTGGACCGATTGGAAGGACAATAGCTGGTTTCTTCCTAGCAGCTCTCCATCTTTAGTCAATAAAATCTCCCCATCAAAAATCATTCTTCCTGCCTCATTTCCGAGCAGGTTGACATAAAAGTAGTAGCAATTGAACATCGCAGAGCTCTTGGAAACTAGTGTTTTCCGCTCCACGGTCTTGTTCATAGCAAAATGAGAGGCACTGGGATTGAAAATCAAATCCACCTGTCTTTCACAAAGCCGGTATCCAGGTCTTGCATCTCCTCTCCAGGCATCTTCACAGATTTCAAATCCGTAGTGTATGCCTTTCAAGTGAAATGTAAGATCTCCAAAAGGCACTTGTATGCCGTTGATTTCAATAGTGGTTTGTTGGGATGCAGGCCAAGGGGTAAACCATCGGAATTCATAGTGAACGCCATCAATAGCCATAAATTGCTTGGCTACAATGCCTTTTACCTCGCCATTTTCAAGGATGGCCATGGTGTTGTACACCTTGCCTTCCAATCGGATCGGTAGACCAACTGCGAGGGTAATATCTTTAGAATAGGGTAGGAGTTGCTCGAGTTGTAGCTTGGCTTTCTCTGCAAACCAGGGGCTTAGAAAAAGGTCTTCTGCCCCGTAACCTGTGAGGGTAAGTTCCGGGAAGCAAAGTAATTCTACCCCTTGACTTTTCGCTTCCTGGATGGCTAGTACAATGCGATCAAAGTTGCCCTGCCAATCCAGTGGGGTTTGGTTGAGGGTAGCTCCGGCAATTTTTAGTGCATCCATGGATAGATCGTTCAATTCAAGGGGTCAACGCGTCGAAATTTGTAATTGCTCGCAGGCATTCTTAGAAGCTTCCTGTTCGGCTTTCTTCTTGGTTTCACCCTTGCCTTGAGCAATGGATTCTCCATTGACCACAATTGCTACAACAAACTCTTTGTACCGTTGGTTGCTATTTACCTGCACAACCTGGAATTCCACTTGGTTTCCTTCCCGCTGCGACCATTCAATCACTTTACTTTTGTGGTTGGAAACTGTCGTCACCATTCCTTCCAAGTCCAAGTGAATCAAGATTCGTTGGAGAATTAATTTTTTTGAAAATGAATAGCCTCTATCCAAATACACTGCGCCTAAGAATGCTTCTAGAATATCTCCATACAGGGATTTGTTGCCTACAAACTGACGATTATCGACCACTTGTTGCAAAGTTTTCTTTAAGCCAATTTTTATTCCTACCTCATTCAGGGTCTCTCGGTTGACGAGTTTGGATCGGGTTTCGGTAAGGAAACCCTCGTCTCGATAGGGGTATTTTTTGAATAAGTATTCGGCAATGACAGCGCCAAGGATGGCATCTCCCAAGAATTCGAGACGTTCATTGGACTTGCGAAACCCTTTGTCCGTCTCCTCACCCAGCCCCGCAGGAGTGAGAGCCAGTCGGTAGAGGGATAAATTTAAAGGCTTGCTTCCCAGAATCAGTTGAATCGAAGTAGCAAGCCTTTTGTCTTTAGCACTAAAAAAGAGGGAATGGATTCCTAATCGCTGAAAGAGCTTCACGCGGATCAGTTGTATTTTTTGAAAATGACGGAGCAGTTGTGCCCGCCAAATCCGAAGGTATTACTTAGCGCATAATTAATTTCTCGTTCCTGCGCCTTATTGAAGGTAAGGTTGAGTCTAGGATCAAATGCCTCGTCATCCGTAAAATGGTTGATCGTAGGAGGCACTAGGCTGTGCTGCATGGCCATTATACAAGCAATGGCTTCAATAGCTCCTGCTGCACCCAAAAGGTGGCCAGTCATGGACTTTGTGCTACTGATGTTCATTTTGTAGGCATGCTCTCCAAAAATCTGTTGGATGGCCTTGGTCTCACTCACATCCCCGAGTGGGGTAGAAGTACCGTGCACATTGATGTAATCAATTTGCTCTGGCTTAAGGCCTGCATCTTCAAGTGCAATTCGCATGACACTACTTGCTCCCAAACCTTCCGGATGTGGAGCAGTGATGTGGTTGGCATCAGCGGTCATCCCACCACCTACCAATTCAGCATATATTTTTGCTCCTCTTGCTTTGGCATGTTCTAGTTCTTCTAGAATCAAGGCGCCAGCTCCTTCACCCAAGACAAATCCATCGCGGTCATTGTCGAAAGGTCTTGAAGCAGTTTGAGGAGAATCATTTCGTTGGGAAAGGGCTTTCATGGCGTTGAATCCACCGATACCTGATTCGGTTACGGCAGCTTCTGATCCACCACTAATAAATACATCTGCTTTACCAAGTCTGATCAAGTTAAATGCGTCAATCAAGGCGTTGGTAGCAGAAGCACAAGCGGAAACAGTGACAAAGTTTGGACCTCTAAAACCATACTTGATGGAAATAAAGCCCGCCGCAATGTCAGCAATCATTTTGGGGATAAAGAAAGGATTGAATCGAGGAGTGCCATCGCCTTGTGAAAAAGCCATGACCTCGTCTTGGAAAGTTTTGATGCCGCCGATACCGGAGCCCCAAATCACCCCTGCACGAGAAAGATCAAGTTTTTCTAAATCTAGACCTGAGTCACCCATGGCTTCCTCTACGGCTACCATTGCATATTGGGTGAAAGGATCCATTTTGCGTGCCTCTTTTCGTTCGATAAACTGTTCGATGTCCAAGTTTTTAACTTCGCAAGCAAACTGAGTTTTGAAAAGGGAAGCGTCAAAATGAGTAATAGGCGCAGCGCCACTCACACCAGAAGCTAATCCTTTCCAGAACTCGTCTTTGGTATTACCAATCGGTGTGAGTGCACCTATGCCCGTTACTACAACTCTTTTTAAATTCATAGAAATGAATTTGAGGGATTTTTATTTTACGTTAGCCTCAAGGTACGCTACGGCAGCGCCTACGGTACCAATTTGTTCAGCTTGATCGTCTGGAATAGAAATGTTGAATTCCTTTTCAAATTCCATGATTAATTCTACAGTGTCCAAAGAATCAGCGCCAAGATCATTGGTGAAGCTTGCTTCCATAGTTACTTCAGATTCTTCTACGCCAAGTTTGTCAACAATGATGGCCTTTACTTTTTGTGCAATTTCAGACATTTTGTGATCAGTTTAGTTAATAACTCTCCGCAAAGAAATATATTTAATGCCTAATTGACAAAGAAATGGGGGAAGTAAATTTTG
>CANGUK010000019.1 GCA_947457095.1 Cyclobacteriaceae bacterium | reverse complement strand
TACTTCAGAAGGCAAAGAAAAGATGATTGACTTGGACCTCATCCGAAGCCAATCACGTGAGATCGGCCAGTTAGTCCTACTTGATCCGAAAGAAAATAAGGAGACTGCTTCCTTATTTCCCCTAGCGCTTTGGATTGGATTTCCTGCGGTTTTACTTCTTGGTTTTTGGATCGGGAGACAGCTTCAAAATAAGAAAAAGGAAGAAGATCTGACTCCACTTGATCCGGAAAAGGAAGGAGAAGATCTAGAAGAGGAAAGTGGAGAGATCCTTCAGCGACTATTGGCTCATGATGGAGAAAAATTGAGTACGGAGGAATTTGATATGGCCTTGGATATCCATCAGATCACCAACTTTGACTCCAAACGAATCAAACGCTCCCGATTAATCAAGGCCCTCAACAAACAATACGAAGAGAAAAAAGGCTTCCCATTGATCACGCGCATCAAAAATCCAGAAGACAAGCGATTTGTCTTCTATAAAATTACCTTTGGAAATGGGAGCTGAGCCGAATGGAAAACTTACCTAAGGCAAATCCATCCTTTTGCTTTCCTGAACTTCTTATGGGAATGCGCTTAGCTTAGCTGTAATGAAAAACCAACTTTGGGCCCTTTTTCTGTTATTCTCGTTATCAGGTTGTGCCTGCGCTCCTGAAGAAATTGCTCAATTCGCTTTCGGTAGTATGGAAAGTTTACTCGGCGATGGATTTATGCCCTCCGAAGAACTTCGGGCACTCGGGAAATTTCAAAGCACTAGCGTCAATCTTTCCAATTCCTCCCAAAATGGAGAAGAAGAATCCATCATTTTTCTTCGACTGGAAAATGGAGACCCAAAAATCATGGCAGAGCAACGGGAACAACTCGCCCGCAACTGTGCCGAACTCTACCTTCGGGACTTTGAAAAAGCAGCGGATTACAAAAAAATCACAATACAGTTTGTGCAAACAGATCCCTACAACCCGGAGAATGTTTCTCTAGAAGAATACACCTTCGACACCCAAGATTTTTAATCGCTTACGAGGGAGTTTTCTTAGTTTTGTCAGTTCCATTCCATGAATTTCTCCCCGGCTACTTCCATGAGATTTAAAGCGATCTGCTCCGATATTGACGGCACCCTACTCAACTCAGAGCGTTCACTTTCACAAAATCTCATCTCCATAGTCTCTTCAATTTCACCAGAAATTCCATTTTTTCTAGCAAGCGCACGCATGCCTGCTGCCATGCGGCACCTCCTGCAAGACCTGAATCGTCCCAAGGAACCCCTCATTGCTTACAACGGCACATTGGTTTTGGATGCAGAAGGGAAAAAACTCGAATCCATCACCATTCCAATCCCCCTAGTTCAAGAAATCGTCCACACTGCCCTACCACAAGGATTGCACCTGAGCCTTTTCCATGGGGAAAACTGGTATACTTCAGAAGAAGATCATTGGGCATCTCGCGAGATTCAAAACACGAAAGTGCAGCCTACCTGGAAAAGTCCACTGGAAGTCCTTGAGCATTGGACCTCCGCCAATCAGGGAGCACACAAGGTGATGTGCATGGGGGATCCTGCAAAAATTGACCTGCTCTACCAAACCCTCCTCCAGAGACTGGGGACACAACTACACCTCTACCGATCCAAGGATACCTATTTGGAAATTGCACCAAAACCGATTTCCAAAGCCACAGGGTTGAAAACAATCCTTGAAAACGGATATAATTTTGGGCTGGACGAGGTAGTGGCCTTCGGCGATGGCTACAACGACATCGACTTACTCCAGCAAGTGGGCTGGGGAGTGGCTGTAGCAAATGCATTTCCTGAAGTAAAAGCAGTGGCCAATGAGGTCACGAAGCACCACAAAGAGGACGGGGTGGCGAGCACCTTGGCCCGCATTTTTCTGGAAAAAAAATAAGTATCAAGTAACTGGTATCAAGTAGCCTGCCTACCGCAGTCAGGCAGGACAACAAAAGAATCTAGTCCTAATACGAATCCGTACTTTGTACTTGGTAATTGGTACTTGGTACATTGTACACAACCCAAATCTTTATCCCCACAGAAAAGTTGTGGCTAACCCTGTTATTCAAGTCCCTTATCCCGCATTTTGACAAACTCGTCAAATCGTCGGTAAATGGCCACGGTAAATCCAAACAACATCACGATCGTTCCAATCCAAAGTACATTGATGTAGGGCTTAACGATGGCCTTTAGCACCACATAGTCTTTCTGGTATTGGTTGACCTTGAATACAAATTTGTTTTGCTCAGGGAGAATGTTTTCCAAACTGATTTTGATTCCCAGCTCTGAATCCGTCACAGGGAGTTTGCCTACTTGATTGTCTCGAATGATAAAGGTCGGTTCAAGCAATTTTTCCACATCGTAATCCAAGATTCGAATTTTTGCCTTCACTGCCACATCCCCTTCCTTCAAGGTGTAGCCATCTAGTTCTTTCAACACCTCCGCTCCATCAAAATAGGCTACAAAGTCTGCCACATGGAATTGCTCTCCCTTACTTACTTCGTAGGTTTCATCCTCCTTCCATTCGGGATCGGAGAAGTCATTCATCGCAGCTACATAAGTATACAAGTCCTTATTCAAGTAAATTTTGGAATCAGGTGAAGAAATTAAGCCCCCCATCCCTTCGTTGAACTGGGACATGGGTGTCAGCGAAAACTGCAAAGCCTCGTTCTGTAGGTAATCAATCTTAAAGTAGTCGTTTTCCTCCAAGACCAACTGTACCGTATCTCCTTTTTTGAAATAGGCTTGGAAATCCTCCAAGGCAATCGCCTCATTCACTTCACCAGTAGAAGCCAAGATTTTGGCAGGTACATACTCGGATACTCCTACTACTTTCTTTTGTCTCCCGCGGTACACCACCGTGTAGTCCTTCATCTGGGTAGGCTTATTGATCCAAAGCAAAACGTGCTCTTTATTCATTTCATCCTCCCAACTGTTGCTGTAGGTAAGTCCAGACATGTTCATGGAAATCACTTCCGAGTAGCCCGAACTGAACATGATGCCTATCAAAATCATCCCCAAACCGATGTGGGCCAGCGAACCACCCGCGAGTTTGAAGGTGGATTTCTTCAGTAGTTTGAACAAAATCGTCGCATTGGCCACAATGGTAAACATCCCCGCAAGCACAATAATCATGTACTTCCAGTCGTACACCTTGGCCAATACGATGACAGCTGTAGACAAGAGGATGGATACTACATAAGGCGCCACGAGGGAATCTCGCAAGGCCTTTTTATCAATATTTTGCCACCAGAAAAACTGCCCAACCGAAGTCAATAAGGCCAATACCACGGCAAACCACAATTGGAACTTGGTATAGAACCCAACCTGATCGGCGGGAGGGGCCATGTTGGAAATCCCTCCAAAGCTTTCCACCAAGGCATTCCAAGCAGGAATCGACGTAGGTAAAATAACCTGAAAGGACATGAGTCCCAAGGTCATTGCACCCAAGAAAATCCAAAACTCACGGGAATAAACAGATGCCTCACGCTCTGAAGTTGGCAAGTGCTTCCAGGCCCTAGCAGCAAGAAAAATCGCCACTCCCATGAAAAATAGCAAGTATAGCAATAGCTGTCCCGACAAGCCCAGATCCGTAAAGGAGTGCACCGAAGCATCTCCCAAAACCCCCGAACGAACGAGAAAAGTGGCATACAATACCAAGATAAAGCTGAGGATCACCAAGATGATGGAAGTCTTCAGCGCAGTCGCACTTTTCTTGAAGGTGATCATGGTGTGGATAGACGCAACCAAGATTAGCCAGGGTACATACACTGCATTTTCTACCGGATCCCAGTTCCAATATCCCCCAAAATTCAAGGTGACATAGGCCCAGTAGGCCCCCATGATGATGCCCATCCCTAAAATCATGGCTGAAAAAATCGCCCAAGGCAAGGCTGGACGAATCCATTCTGCATATTTTTTGGTTACCAATCCGCCAATCAAAAAGGCAAAGGGAACCAAGGTGGAGGCATAGCCCAAAAAGAGTGTGGGTGGGTGAATCACCATCCAAATATTCTGCAACAGGGGATTGAGTCCCGTTCCGTCTTCCGGTACAAAGTCCGGATTCAAATCAAAAATCGGCGCTTGGGTAGCGTCTCGAAGTAGGATAAAGGGAGAGCTACCAATCTTCAAGTCCCCTACCACTACTCCCAAAATCATGGAGATTAGGAAGGCCTGAACCAAAGAGAAGACCACCATTACGGGTGCCTCCCAGAATTTATTGGTATGGACCAAGATCAAGCCCAACACTACATTCCAAAATGCCCAAAGGATAAATGCTCCCTCTTGGCCCTCCCAGAAACTGGAGATCATGTAATGAACTGGAAGCGCTTTGGAACTGTGAGAATAGGCGTAAAAATACTCGTAGCGCTGGTTGTAAATGATTTCAAACAAGGAAACCGCGATCAAGCTGGTAGAAAGTGCATGAATGTAAAAACTCACGCGACTGAATCTTTGCCAACTGGCTTTTTCCAGTTCGTTGGCTCTGAAATACTGACTGTAGGCAAAAGCCGTAATCAATGCACTCACAAAGGCCACCAAAGTAGTCAGGTGACCAAAATTGCCCATAAAGGTATTTATCATACGAATTTACTTGGGATATACGCCATCACATTCCAGCCGCTTGCACGTCCGTTTCCTGGTACTTGGAAGGACATTTCATGAGGATCTTGTCTGCAACAAATATTTCTTGATCTCGGTAGCTACCAATCACCACTACTTGTTCAGATCGGTGAAAATCCGCTGGCACAGGCTGGTTGTAAAACACTTTTTGCTCTGTGCCTTCGTTGTCCACCAAAAGGAAGGTAAAGGATGTTTTATCCTCCCGAACCTCAATACCTGAAACTTCGCCTACCGCATCTTTTTTCAACTTACCCACCACATGGATGGCTTTGTCCTCTCCATCCTGCTTCATCTCGAGGGCGGTTTTGAAGCTTTCGTAGCTACTTGCATCCCCTATCGAACTCAAGATGATGACAATCGCAACAGCAATAATTCCTAAACCAATCAGGTGTCCTTTTTTCATAGCAGTGGCCCTTAGTTTGTTTTACTTTTCTCCAACTTGGAAACGCGTCTATCTGTTTGAATCACATAGGCGAGTAGGCCGATGAAAATCAACACGATGATGCCCACCAACACATAAATTTTGCCTTCACTTCGCATGACATCAGCCATCTCTACTTCATTGTTGCTGTAGTCAGCAGCCGTAACGGCGATTTTTTCTTGAGCCTGTGCGGCAAAGGATAAAATTACCAACAGGAATGCAGCTATTTTTTTCATCGATTAATCGTTTACAAGATTTTCCTCTACTTCACGCTCTAGCCTACGGATACGAACGCGAACAGTTGCGATCCAAGTTCCCAAAAGTGTCCATGCGATAATGGCAGGATAAAACACCAGTCGGAGTTGGGAATCCAAATCGTAGGCATTAAAGCCAGGATTGCCCCCATTTCCAGGGTGCAAACTATCGGTAAGTCGAGGCAAAACAAAGATCAAGGGGATAAAGGCCGCAAAAGCAAAAAGATTATACACCGCAGCAATTCTCCCACGCTGCTGTGCATCTGAAAGGCTACCTCTCAAAATCAAGTAGGCAAAATACATGAGCAAACCGATGGCAGAAGCATTCTGCTTGGGATCCCCACTCCAATAATCTCCCCAGGTAAATTTGGCCCACAACATGCCCGTGGCGATGCCCAATACCCCAAACAAAATGGCGGCATTCGTAAACTCCAAGGCAATGTCATCGTGCTTGAGGTCATTGCTTCTCAGGTACTTCACCGAGTACCAAGCGGCCACCAGAAGCATCAAGATCATCCCAAACCACATGGTCACGTGAAAATGAAGTGCACGAATGGTCTCGTTGAGGATAGGAAGCCGTGGAGCATCCAGCAGCAAGCCTCCCAAAAGCGTGTACATCAAAAGCCCTAGGGTACGTATTTTCCACCAAGATTGGCGCATAACAAGGCGTTAGAATTTCCACACAAAAATAAGGGATATGTTCCTGAATCCCCTTCTTTTTCTAAGAAAAGGAAGGCCTAAACTCACAATTTAACCTGAGCTTGCCCCCTAAAATTTGTAGAGCTTAGTCAGCTTTATCCGCATTCCCAATTTCAATCCCTACCTTTGTATCGTGGAACTTCAGAAAAAAGACATCCGAAAATTAAGTTTGACCGAACTGGAAGAATTCTTTCTTGCGCATGGAGAGAAAAAATTCCGTGCCAAGCAAGTTTATGAATGGCTCTGGAATAAGTCGCTGAAGAATTTCGATGAGATGAGTAACATCTCGCTTTCCACGCGGGAACTACTCAAAACGCACTTTTCCATCAACCACATCCGAGTGGACCTGATGCAGCACAGCAGTGACGGCACCATCAAAAATGCGGTCAAACTCTTCGATGACAAGATTGTCGAGTCAGTGCTCATCCCTACTACCAAACGGATTACCGCCTGCATTTCTTCGCAAGTTGGATGCAGCTTGGATTGCAACTTTTGCGCTACAGCTCGTCTGAAGCGAATGAGAAACCTGAATTCCGATGAAATCTACGACCAGGTAGTGGCCATCAAAGATGAGGCGGAAACGTATTTTCAGCGACCCCTCACCAACATCGTCTTTATGGGCATGGGAGAGCCATTGCTGAACTATGCCAATGTGATCGATGCTATCGATAAAATCACCTCTCCGGATGGCTTGGGTATGGCTCCCCGTCGAATCACACTTTCTACCGTGGGCATTCCCAAGATGATCCGAAAAATGGCTGAGGATGAAGTGAAGTTTAACCTAGCCATTTCCCTTCACTCTGCGATCAACGAGACCCGTTCCCGGCTGATGCCGATCAATGAGGTAAACCCGCTGGAAGACCTAGCAGAAGCCTTATCATTTTGGTACAGCCGCACGAAGCGAAAAGTCACCTACGAATACGTGATCTGGGAAGGAATCAACGACGACGAGCGGCATGCCAAGGCTCTTGCCAAGTTTTGCAAGATCATCCCTTCCAAAGTCAACCTCATTCAATACAACCCGATTGATGAAGGGGAATTCAGACAGGCCTCTCAAGAAGCCGTAGATCTGTACGTCAAAATCCTTGAAGGTCAAGGCATCATCGCCAAGGTGAGAAAGTCGAGAGGTCAGGACATCGACGCCGCCTGTGGACAGCTTGCCAATAAAAACGAAGTGGCCCAACTTCAACCTTCGGATACTAACGCTTGAGGCAACCCTAATCTACTAAAATCGGTATACAACTTTTATACCATTCCAATTTTTCAATGAGAACACTAAAATCCCAACTTTTTTCGCTTAGCCTTCTGATTTTTTCGGTTCCTGCTCTAGCTCAAGAAGGACTTCCAACGCAAATTCAAAACTATTTTAAAAGCTCCCAGGATGAATTTCCGGTGGAGAAAGCTTACCTCCACCTCGATAAATTCACTTACACGTTAGGGGATGACCTCTGGTTTTCGGCCTATCTGGTGGCAGGTGGCGCACAGCTACCTAGCCCAATGAGCAAGACCCTTTACGTGGACTTGTTTGATGGTGATGGCTTAAAAGTAGCTCAAAAAATCATTGCCCTAGAAAATGGGCGTGGCATGGGGGATTTCAAAATTCCAAACTTTGGAAAGACGGGGACCTACCAGCTCAAGGCCTATACCACTTGGATGCGAAATTTTGGAGAGGATTATTTTTTCACGCAACAAATACAGGTCGTGGACGGACTTGGTGGAGCATTTCTGCCTACTGTTCGGTTCAACGAGGTCCGAATGGAAAATAGTAGAGTCCGCTACCAAGTCACCTTGGAAGCAATCAATGCGCTCGGAGAACCCTTGAGTAATGCGCAAATCAGTTTGCAAGCTATCGCTGGAGATGAAGAGCTGCACAGCCAAACCATTCAACTCAATGCACAGGGCACCGCAGAATTTGGTTTTTCCATTGCTAACGCCCCCCATCCTGCACAGCACCTCGCCCTTTCCTTTGAAGAAAGTCCAGGGTATCAGGTCACACACAAGCTCAAACTTCCCTACTCCTTGGAGGCTGCAGACATCCAATTTTTGCCAGAAGGAGGAAATTGGATTATAGGCAAAAAATCAACGATTGCCCTTCGTGCTGTGTTCCCCGACGGCACTCCCCTTGTACTTCAGGGCAGTATCGAACGAGAGGAAGGAACCTCCTTTACCACCAATGCTGCCGGTCTTGGCAAACTTGAATTTACCCCACAGCGGGCTGATTATGCCGCCTTAATTCAAGACTCTGCATCTGGAATTACGCGACGAATTTCACTTCCCAAAGCAATGCAAAATGGACTCAGCATCCATGTTCAAAATCCAAGCGATGGAACGGTTATCTCCGCCTTAATTCAAGGGGCGGGTGTTCCTGGAAAACTCCTCTTGGTCACACATACCCGCGGATTGGTCAATTACATGGCTGAAGGAACTCTTGCCAATGGGATCTGGGGGGTGCGCATACCCAAGAAAAATCTACCGAGTGGAATCCACACGATTGCGATTTTGGATGAGCAAGGCAAGCCGTTGCTGGAGCGATTGGTTTTTGTCCAGAACAAAGACGAATTAAGCCTAGAACTGAGCGCATCCTCAGAACCACTACAACCACGGGGAAAAGTAAGTTTGAACTTCAAGACTGCCTTCCAAGACAGTGTCTCTCAGGCTAGTTTATCCCTCTCGGTAGTGGATCTAGATCAAGTGGAGGATCAAAGTGATTTGCAGGGAACACTCTATTCTCACTTACTGCTTACGAGCGATTTGAAGGGGACTGTTTACCGACCTGGATATTACTTTAGAAAAGACCTCCCCAATGCTGCCGAGGAACTAGACTTGGTGCTACTCACCCACGGATGGACCCGGTTTGACTGGGAAGATGTGCTTCAAAACCGACTTCCAGATCAAGGCTACTATATCGAACAGGGCATTACGATTTCGGGAAAAATAACGGAGGAAACCCCTACCAAAAAAGGATTGGGTGGAGGAAAAATCACTGCTTTAGTAGGGGAAGGAATCGAACTCATCTCCACAGAATATGGTCCCGATGGAAATTTCTTCCTGACCGACCTACAATACCAGGATTCGGTGTCAGTTACGCTCACGGCAGAAGACATTCGCGCTCGAAATTTTATCGATCTCGCGATTTCTGTTCCACAACTTCCCTTCACGCAACTAAGTGGTAGCTATCCTGTTACTATAAGTTGGCCCAAAGGTCTAGCAGCAACGGTGGGCCAACGGAACTTGATGCAGCAGCTCAATTCCAACCTGCTAGAAAAGGAACTGGAAGGAATCACAGTGCAAGCCGAAACACTTCAGGAGGAGCAAACCCAAGCCCGAAAAATCTATGGAGAAGGCGATGCCGTGATCAAGCCAGAGGACATTCCTGGAGGACAAGGATTCATTAACATTTTTCAGTTGATCCAAGGACGTGTAGCCGGGGTACGCGTCACCTTTGATGGATTCAATGCCACGGTACTTATTCGAGGCGTAGGCTCCCTTCAAGCTGGGGTAGAGCCCATGTACATGCTCAATAATGTACCGGTAGATGCGAGTACTCTTGCGCAAGTTAGCCCAAGGGATGTGGAAAGTGTGGAGGTGTTTAAGGACCCTGCTCGAACAGCAATTTTTGGTTCCCAAGGAGGAAATGGCGTCATCGCCGTCTACACCAAGGCAGGTACAAGCACAGTCTATAGCAGTGTGGGGGGAACTTTAGTGACCAAATACAGTGGCTATTCCATCCCGCGTGTTTTTTACTCCCCAAAATACGAGGAAAACTCTCCCGCCAATAAGATGACCGATAAGCGAGCCACCTTGTACTGGAATCCACTGATTCAAACAGATAAAAGCGGTAAGGCCTCCCTATCCTATTACAATTCCGAAACCGCAAGCAGACATTTACTGATTCTGGAGGGTATAGACCCGCAAGGAAGATTGGGTCGTTTGGTCAAAGTGATAGAATAATTTGGGGGATTCAAGGGATTTGGTAGCTTCGCAAAAAATGCTGCGATGAAAAATCTTCTCCTAGTCACCTTTCTTCTTTTTAGTTCGATTACTTTCCTTCAAGCTCAAGAGCAGGGTGATTCCCGACTTCATGTATTGGGGCAGTATGGGTTGCGAATGGATGAACCAGGAATCGGATTGGGTTGGGAGTATTTTTTTGCACCTCAATTTGGTCTAATGCCAAGTTACACGCAGATTTTCCCTGCTGTCGGCAGAGCGGGTAACTTCAGCGCAGACCTGCGCTACTACCTCTCCAAAGACAAGTCGCAGGTCTATGTAGTCACCGGCTATAGTTTGACTTCAGAAAATCCCCAACCTGGGGCTGCAGGTACCAAGAAAAATCTAAGTGGAGCGAATGTAGGGGTGGGAGCTGTAGTTCCGCTCACAAACTGGGTGGGGCTAAGTACCGAATTCAAATTTCAAAGCCAAGGGTTTCAGCAAACCTACTTTCGATTTGGGCTCGATTTTCCACTTGGAAAATAAGGCTAGGAAGTAAAAAATTACGAGCGATTGAAAAGGCTATTTCTTGCTGTATTCAAACAACTTTCTTTTCTCTTCCTTAGTTAAGCCTTCGTAGCCCTTTTCGGCAATTTTATCCAAAATTTTATCTACCTCTTCCTGACTTAGGGATTCCTTAGTGACCGACTGTGTTTGCTCCGCTTTTGTAGATCGAGATCCAGTGGAGGTTGATCTTCTGTAACTCACTTTAGGGGCACGTCTACGAGATAAATTTTCGAAAAACATCCCTATTTTTTGAATAGGTATGCCCAAGTCCCAGCCCTTTCGCAACAAAAAGATATAGCCGTATCCGAGCATCGCTCCACCCAAATGTGCGATTTCTCCCCCTGCATTCTCCCCAATCGAATTGGCAAAAGAAAGAAGGATGTAGAAGATAGCGATGTAGACTATTTTTACTGGCCCAAGTAGGAATAGGAAAAAAGTAGTTTGTGGGGCAAGAGTAGCCGCACCTACGACTACGGCAAACACCCCTGCACTTGCTCCTAGCATGAGGGAACTGTCTACATTTTGGGAGAAATAAGGGGCAATGTTGTAGATCAACACATAAAATCCAGACCCAAAAAGACCTCCCAAGAGGTAGAGATTGGTCAGTCTTCTACTTCCGATGTATTGATGGACGAGCTGTCCGAAATAGTAGAGGAAAAGAAGGTTGAACAAGATGTGGAAAAGCCCTTCATGCAAGAACATGTAGGTAAAGGGAGCCCAAGGCTGGGTAGCAAGCGTAGAAACGGAAGCGGGCATCATGATCCATCCCATCCCTTCTTTGTACACCTCTCCATAGCCACTGAGCGTCAAGAATATCCGCGCTATCAGCAGTACAAAAAAGGCAATCAGATTGATGGCCAATAGCTTGTATAAACTATTGTCTTGCCGATTGAAGGCGTTTTTTAAATTATCCCAAAAGCTTGAATACATCTCAGTAGAAGCTATTTCTGTTTCTTTTCCAAACGTATACCAAGATAGCACCCACCACGAGGCCACTCAAGTGTGCAAAGTGGGCGACGTTATCGGAAGGACTGGTAATCAATATGTTGTACACCGTGTACAGCCCATAGAACGTGACCATGTACTTGGCCTTAATCGGAATGGGCGGGAACAGTAAAAACAGTTGGGTATTCGGAAAAAGCATTCCAAAGGCCACCAAGATCCCGAAAAGTGCACCCGAGGCTCCCACCATAGGTTGGTTGACCTGCAGCTGCAAAATGGTATTCAAGGTTTGCTCAGCACGCTGGATATTCATGGGGTCTTCTGGATTTCTGCTGTATTGATCTACAAAGTCAAATACTTCAGGTGAAAAATAGCCCCTGTTTTCAATTACCAATTTGTTGAAATACTCAGGGTCCGGATCCGCTTCAAAGGCCAGAACCTTCTCCTCCAAGGTACGGTATTGAACCAAAGTATACCCCGAATAGAGTACGCCAGCTCCCATCCCGCAGACCATCCAGAGGATAAATAGCTTCTTTGGTCCCAAAAACTGCTCCAACAGTGGTCCGAAGATCAGGAGCCCGAAGAGGTTGCTGAAAAGGTGCCAAAAATCGGCATGCATAAACATGTACGAAAGAAATTGGAAGGGCTTGAAGGAAGTGCTCTGGATATTGTAAAGCGCAAACCAATTATTTAGTGGAGGGAATACAAAATTGGCCACCAAAAAAACAGCAATGTTGATCAGCAACAGATTTTTAACGACCGGGGTGATGTTTCTAAACATGTTATTTTGCGAAGAAGGCGTGTATGCTTGTTAAATCCAATTTCACGAAGGTTTTGTTTCCAGAAGGGGAATAATTTGGATTTGGACAGGCAAAAAGTTGCCCTACCAAGGTTTCCATCTCCTGTGCATCCAACTTTTGACCCTTCTTTATCGCAGCTCTTTTGGAAAGAGATCGGGCCAAATTTTCTCTTTTGTCTAGGGAAAGCTCGTTTTTGAAATTTTTAAATTGCTCAATCAGCCCTTCAAAAAGTTCCTTTTCATTTTTTTCCTGCGTTTCTGCGGGTACGCCTCGGATGACCACGGTGTCTTTACCGAATTCCTCCACTTGAAAACCAAGGCTAGTCAACTCAGGAAGCATGTCCATCACTAACGCAAAATCTGCAGGGTTTAAGGTCAGCGCGGTAGGAAATAAGCATTGCTGCGAAGCACCATGGGATGTTTGAAGCTGCTTGAGGTACCGCTCGTAGAGAATTCGCTCGTGGGCCAATTGCTGGTCTATGATGAGCAGTCCAGTCGACATCTGCGCTACGATATAGCTCTTTTCAACTTGAAAGGTAGTCCCCGTGCCAGCAGCAGCTTCCTGCTGCAATGCCAGAGACACCTCTCCTGCTGTAGCTCTGCTTGGAAAAGTTAGGAGCTCTTGGTCTTCGCCAGAAAAGGCAGGGGATTGCTGGGAGGTAGATTGGGGAGTATGTCCTTCAAAAAGGCGCTCCCAACCTGAAACAGAAGCGCGTTGAAACTCCGGGGTATTGTAAGTTTTGTAGCTGTACTCCCGGTCCACATCCAAGGAAGCTTGGGGATTGTTGGTCCAATTCTCTTGAAAGTTGACGTCCATACTAAAGTCGAGCGCAGGCATGACCTGGTGTGCGCCAAGAGCTTGTTTGACCGCGGAGCGGATCACGGCGTAGATGGTGCGCTCGTCCTCAAACTTGATTTCGGTCTTCGTCGGATGCACATTGATATCAATCGTTGCGGGATCAATGTCCAAAAACAAAACGTAAAAGGGGTGTTGATCTGCTTGAATCAAACCTTCATAGGCAGTGCTCACCGCATGGTGGAGATAGCTACTCTTGATGTAGCGATTGTTGACAAAGAAAAATTGTTCGCCCCGAGTTTTTTTGGCGTATTCTGGCTTGCCTACATAGCCTTTGATACTCAGGTGCGGGGTATTTTCTTCGCAAGGCACCAATTGATTTTGAACTGCTTTTCCAAAAATTCCTACAATGCGCTGGCTCAATTTGCCTGGAAGGAGGTTGTAGGTTTCTAATTCTCCCTGATGCAAGGAAAAGGCAATTTCTGGATAAGAAAGGGCCACCCGTTGAAATTCGTCTACGATATGACGCATTTCTACCGGGTTGGATTTCAAGAAATTTCTACGAGCAGGCACATTGAAAAACAGGTTTTTCATGGCCACAGAAGTGCCGACTGGAAGTGCCGCTGGTTCTTGTTTTTTGACTTCCGAGCCTTCAATTTGAATGAGGGTACCTACCTCCGCCTCCTGGGTTTTAGTTTTAAGTTCCACCTGTGACACAGCAGCAATGGAAGCCATGGCCTCGCCTCGAAAGCCAAAGGTGCGAATGGCAAAAAGATCCTGTGCCGTGCGAATTTTGGAAGTGGCATGCCGCTCAAAACTCATGCGTGCATCGGTGGGGGACATGCCCTTCCCATTGTCGATTACCTGAATGAGTTGCTTCCCCGCCTCCTTGACGACTACTTGGATTTGGGTGGCACCTGCATCTACAGCATTTTCAAGGAGCTCCTTGAGTGCAGAAGCAGGGCGTTGAACTACCTCACCTGCAGCAATTTGATTGGCAATGGCATCGGGAAGTAGCTGGATGAAATCAGGCATTCTTTCTACTCTTGAGGAATCTGAGCAAATAGTAAACGCCCCCTATACCTGCGGCTGCGTAGCCCATGTAGGTAAAAATTTGTGGCCCTACGTAGATGTATCCAAATGCCGAAAGGACCATCCCTAGAAAAAGCAAAGTCCGAAGGAGGGTTGATGAGTTGAATACCGCATTTTCACGCGGCTTATTGGATTTAAAGGTGGAAAATGACCCCTTCATCATGGGACGTCTTGGGGATGGGGAATCGGAGTCCTGCTCAATTTCTCCCTCCTGTTCCAATTCCATTTTTATACGCGCAGTACGCTCCTCGATTTCTTCTTTGATCGGATCGTAATACCTAGGCTTGATCGAAAAGCGTTGATGAGAGGCGGTTCTAAAAATGGTAGGTAATTTCATAAGTGGCTATTTTTTCCAAAAAGGGGAAGAAACGAGTTTGGGTATGAAGGGGATTACTTCAAAGAAATGAGGTTTTTTCCTAAGAAAAATGACTTCACAAGTTGAAGTATTCCAAACTTTTGTATCTTGAAACTACGTCTTTTTTCTACGGCTTGGCTTAGTCTGCACCAACTCAAGATCGAAAAAAAAGCGTGTTTCTCGAACAAATTTAAGTAAAAATACAGAATTAAACTGAATCTCTTCCATGGTGGCAATCCAATGGTTTTTACTTTCATGGATACTTTTAGGCGGTCTTTTTTCTTCTGAAAAACCGACTCCCAAGATTCTAAATCCAGATCCTTTGGAGAGCAAAGAGACCGATTTACAGCAGATTTGGGTAGACAGTGTTTTTCATGCATTGACCTTCGAGGAGCGATTGGGTCAGTTATTCATGGTGGCAGCCTATTCCAATAAGGATCAGCGGCATGTGGACGAAATTTCTGCCCTTATCCAAAAGGAAAATTTAGGAGGTCTCATATTTTTTCAAGGAGGCCCCAATCGACAAGCTCGACTCACCAACCTTTACCAAGCCCAAGCCAAAACTCCCTTGTTTATTGCTATGGATGCGGAATGGGGCATTGGTATGCGCCTGGACTCTACCCTCAATTTTCCAAAAGCCATGACCCTTGGGGCCATCCAAGATCCCAATCTGGTCAAAGAGATGGGCGCGGAAATTGCCAGGCAATTTCGCGTGCTGGGCATGCACGTCAATTTTGCTCCCGTGGTGGATGTCAATTCCAATCCCGAAAATCCAGTAATCGGATTTCGCGCCTTCGGAGAAGATAAGGAAGGGGTAACGCAGCGAGCCATTGCCTACATGAAAGGACTGCAGGAAAATGGCATTCTTGCCAATGCAAAGCATTTCCCTGGGCATGGGGATACCGAAACAGACAGTCACCACACCCTCCCGGTCATCTCCCACTCCGAAAAAAGAATCTGGGACATCGACCTCTATCCCTACCAGAAGTTGTTTAAAGAAAATTTGATGTCCGTGATGGTGGCCCACCTCAACGTGCCCAGCCTAGACTCAGGGTCGCAGGTGCCTACGAGCCTTTCCAAAGCGGTGGTTACCGACCTACTTCAAGAGCAACTGAAGTTTCAGGGCTTAATATTTACTGATGCCCTCAACATGAATGGGGTATCCAATCGGAAGAAACCTGGGGAGGTAGAACTACAAGCACTACTTGCGGGCAACGATATCCTCCTTCATTCGGAAGATATTTCGAAAGCAAAAGCACTCATCCTTGAAGCGGTGGCTCAAGGATTAATCAGCGAAGAAGAAATCAACCGCCGAGTAAAAAAAGTACTCAAAGCCAAGTATTGGGCAGGTCTACATCGCTATGCCCCCATAGACACCTACAAAATCGCCGATAAATTGACCACTTCAGCCACCAGCGAAGTAGTCGAAAAACTGTATGGGGAAGCCATCACGGTGGCGTCAAACAAAAATGACTTGCTTCCCATCGGGCAATTGGACTTGAAAAAAATAGCAAGCATCACCATTGGTGACGAGGGTAGCATGTTCAGCACCTACCTCAACCAGTATACCCAAGTAGACCACTTTTCCCTGCCAAAAGCCTCTGATGAGTCTTCGCATTACAATCTGATGAAGCAAGTGGAAGACTATGACGTAGTGGTGGTAGGTTTGATGGGCATCAGCAATAATCCTCAGCGGAACTTTGGCATTGCCCCAGGGGATTTAGCATTGATCCGTGAATTGGAAAAGCGCCAGCAGGTGGTCACTGTCCTTTTTGGCAATGTCTATGCCTCTAAATTCTTAGAGGGAATGGAACATGTAGTCTTTGCCTATGAGAATTCCCCCTTTACCCAAAAACTTGTGCCTCAAATTCTATTTGGTGCTCGCCCTGCAAAGGGAATCCTGCCTGTCACTGTAAGTGAACAATTTACCCAAGGAGTGGGCGGGCTCTTGACCCCACAAAATCGCCTGGCCTACGGTAGCCCAGAAAGTGTAGGAATGAATGGGGAGAAATTGGATAAAATAGATGGGGTGGTGGCGGAAATGATAGCAGCAAAAGCAGCCCCTGGCGCACGTGTACTTGTCGTGAAGGAGGGCACGGTCGTTTTTGATCGTTCCTACGGACACCTAGATTACGAAAAATCTTCTCCCGTGACCTCGGAAACCATCTATGACTTGGCATCGGTCACCAAGGTAGCTGCCACTACGCTTGCCGCCATGTTTTTGCATAGCCGAGGAGAACTAGATGTTACAAAGACCTTAGGTGACTACCTGCCTGAGTTGAAAAAAACGAATAAAGGAGGGATTATCCTAAAGGACTTGATGGCCCATGAAGCTGGTTTGAAAGCTTTTATCCCCCACTATACCAAAACACTCAGTTCGGGAAAATGGAACCCTAGCTACTACAAGGATTCAATCAGCGAAGGCTATACCCTTCCTGTGTCCAATGAAATGTTTGCTAAAACAAGCTTACGAGATAGCTTGTGGAAATGGACTGTAGAATCCGAACTTTTACCCAAGCCTTATGGCTATGTGTACTCCGACCTGACCATGTACTTCATGCAAGCAGTGATCGAGCGCATTGTAAATCAGCCTTTGAATGAATTTTTGGATCAAAATTTTTACGCCCCGCTAGGTCTCCATACACTTTCCTTCAAGCCATTTGAAAAAATACCACTTGCCCGCATCGCTCCTACAGAGAATGATCTGACCTTCCGAGGGAGGCAAATTCAGGGCTATGTGCATGATCCTGGAGCAGCCATGTATGGAGGAGTAGCGGGACATGCCGGGCTATTTGGTACAGCCCAAGACCTAGCAGTAGTCCTCCAACTTCTATTGAATAAGGGCAGTTATGGGGATGTGACCTTACTTAAACCCGAAACCATCGCGGCATTTACCAAGAGACAATCCAAACTAAGTAGGCGAGGATGGGGATGGGATAAGCCCGAACCTGAAAAGGGCAGAGGAGGATCAGCGGGGAAGTTGGCTCCAAAAAGTACGTTCGGCCACACAGGATTTACAGGTACCTGCGTATGGGCTGACCCAGACAATCAGTTGACCTATATCTTTCTCTCCAATCGAGTCTACCCCCAAGCAAACAACAATACGCTGCTTGATTTGGGAATTCGAACCCAAATCCATGACCTCATTTATGAGGCATTGAAGCATTAAGAACTAGTTTCCTTTGATCTCAATTACCTTAAACTCCGTTCGTCGGTTGGTCTGATGTTCCTCCTCAGTTTGGGCATTAGGAATCAAGAGCTTCGTTTCCCCATATCCCTTCGCCACCATTCGATCTGCAGCAATCCCCTGACTGACAAGGTAATCTACTGCTGCCTGAGCTCGTTGCTGCGAAAGGGTAAGGTTGTATTCATCGCTAGATCTGGAATCCGTATGCGAACTTAACTCAATGCGAATCGCAGGATTGTCCTTCAGGATTTTAACCAATTTGTTCAATTCCAGGGCTGCATCTGGACGGATGTCCGACTTATTCAGGTCGTAATAGATGTTGTCCAGCACGATGGCTTTTTCAAGGATCAACTGATCCAAAACGATCGTGGTATCTAAAGTAATGTTGGTTACCTCTTGGATTAAGGTAGCTGGATCCGGAGTCTTGCCCTTTGTGGTGTATGGGAAAGATTTGGAGAAAAACCCACTTCGAGAAGCGATAATGCTGTATTCACTTTCTGGGGAAAGCGTAAATCGAACTCTCCCTTGCGCATTCGACACATCCCCGCCCAATTGGCGCTTGTCGCCTCCATACAAGACCACGCGTGTTTGCGGCAGCACTACCTCCTTACCATCAGCTTTCACTTCCTTAGTGTAGACGTTGAGCAATACATTGACGATTTTCGGCTTGGGGGTTTTGTCTTCAAAAAAGTAGATGTCGTCATCCCCTTTTCCTCCGGCACGGTTGGAGGAGATGAACCCTGCTTTGGGGTATTCGGTAAAATAAATTCCAAAATCATCCGCTTGGCTATTGAAGCTAGGGCCTAGATTGCTGATGACTTGTACTCCATCCTGATTTTTTTCAGCTACAAAAAGGTCCAATTTTCCTAAGCTTGGATGTCCATCCGAAGCAAAGAAAAATTTTCCATCCTTGGTTGGACGAGGAAATAATTCGTTGCCGGCAGTATTGATGGTAGGGCCAAGATTGACGGCATTGCCAAAATCCCCATTGGCAAGTTTGGTTGCTCTGTACAAATCAATACCTCCAAATCCTCCAGGTCGGTTGGAAGCAAAATAGAGTTCTGCACCATCGCTAGAGAAAGCAGGAGTAGAATTCCACCAGGTGTCTTCCTCATTGACAGGCATCCAGATAGGTTGGGTAAATCCCGCACCTCTAAAGTAGGATACAAAGAGCATGGTTTCCGGATAATCCTTTGGAGAGGTGGAATTTCCGCGTGCATAGATTAGCGTATTTCCATCAGGGCTGATGGCCAAAGCTGCTTGATTGAGTCCTTCTTCATTTCCAAATTCTGGCAAGAGCTCCACCCCAGCAGCATCCACTTTTAGTCCTTGGGCTCGAGTTCGAAAGAGTTGATGGTAACCCGTTCCCGTAGCGGGATAGAATCGCGAAGAAGCCCTTCCCGAAGTAAAATATAGAAATTCCTCACTGATCACTGGGGCATAATCAGCACTTGGAGTATTTAACTCGTTGTAGTTGACCAACTGGTAGTTGGCGTAATAATTGGTAATTTGTTCCACTTTGGGTAGTACCGCAAGCTCCTGCTTGACGCGTGCTTGAAGACGCTCGTCAGAAGTGGACGCAGCAGCAGCTTCAAAAGCAAGTTTAGCCTCGCCCCACTTTTGGTTGGCCTTCAAACTTTGGCCTAAGAAAAAATGGGTGTTGTAGTTGGGATCTTCTTTTGCTAATTTTTGGTAATGAGGTAAGGAAGCCTCGATGCGATTCGAAAGTCGGTAGCTTTCCGCTAGCAGTCGGCGGGCAGCTAGGTTACTGGAGTCCTTGGCCAATACCTGATTGAAGGTGGTAATGGCATACTGGTAGTGACCCGAGAGGTACTGTTCATTTCCCTTTTCAAAAAGGCTTTTGCAAGCCCCAAGCAAGAGCAGCATAAAAAGAGCTAGTGCATAAAAAATGGATTTCATCGGACAGCAAGTGAAGTCTAGAAGTGAATATGGGGATTTAATTTGGAAAATAGGTGCTCAGCCAACTTTTTGACAGCGGTATCCAAAGTTCAGAAAGATCGGCTTTGGTGTGAATTTGAGGTTGAATCACTTCAAGATCTGGAGTAATTTCCCCGCTGCTGATTCTGGATTTAATCCCAAGCGCTGGCAACACCTGAAGCTGACCAGCTTGATTTCTTAAGGTGAGTTTGCCTTGATCTACCAAATTGACCCCTAGGAGCTCCTCTAAATTTCGTAAGGCACGAACAGAAGAATCAATCGAACAGCCCGAGGCTCCCAACTGGCTCTCATCCACAGCAAGTACGATAAGCTGCTCGTGCAAAATCACAAAGGAAGTAGGCATCCCGCTGCCGTGGGTAGCCCATTGCCCACAAAAATCGATTAAGCTTGACTGAATCAATGCCTGTTCGTCAGCGGTAAAACTACGAGGGGAAACGTAAACCCAGACCCGTGAACTGTCTGGTAGTTGGTCAAAGGGAAGATACATGGTGCTGTATTTATTCTTCAAAGAAAAATCCTTTCTGCTTAACGACAAAAAGGGCCAATTGGATTCAAAAGGTAGAAATTAAATTCCCATATCCTTGGCAAGCAACTCAGCAAGGTCTACCACTTGAACATCGGCTTCCCGATTCTTATTTTTAACGCCATCGGTCATCATGGTAAGGCAGAAAGGACAGCCTACGGCAATGGTGGATGCTCCTGTAGCCAAAGCCTCTTCCGTGCGCTCGATATTGATGTCTTTTTTTCCTGCTTCGGGTTCTTTAAACATTTGTGCGCCCCCAGCTCCGCAGCAAAGTCCTTTGGTACGGCAGCGCTTCATTTCTACTAGCTCCACATCCAATGCCTTGATTACCTCGCGAGGTGCATCATACACTCCATTGGCACGTCCTAGGTAACAGGAATCGTGGAAAGTGATTTTTTTACCCTTAAACTCCCCACCTCCTTGGAGGGTAACTTTCCCTTCGTTGATGAGCTGCTGTAGAAACTCAGAGTGGTGGATTACTTCGTAATTGCCGCCCAAGGCGGGGTACTCGTTTTTGATGGTATTGAAACAATGGGGACAGGCGGTGACCACTTTTTTTACCGCGTACCCATTCATCACCTGAATGTTGGCTACTGCCTGCATCTGGAAAAGAAATTCATTGCCTGCTCGTCGAGCGGGATCACCGGTACAGGCTTCTTCTGGACCCAGCACGGCAAAGCTTACCCCTACTTTATTCAAAATTTTGACAAAAGCCTGGGTCACCGCTTTGTAGCGCTCATCAAAGGATCCTGCACAGCCCACCCAAAATAAAACTTCGGGGGTTTGGGAGTTGGCGGCCATTTCGGCCATAGTAGGAACTTGGTAGGTAGACATTTTTTAGATACTAGACGTTAAATACAAGATGCAAGACAAAATCGGCTTTCAGGCATCCCTTACTTTATTTCTTCTTCTTTTACTTTTTCGGACCAGTTGAAGCGATCGGATGGACTAAATTTCCAAGGGGAAAAACTCGTTTCCATATTCTGGAACATCGAATTCCACTGTGCAGGAGTGCCTGACTCTTCCATGGCCACATAGCGGCGCATCTGTAGAATAATGGAAAGCGGGTCAATATTTATTGGACAAGCTTCTACACAACCATTGCAACTGGTGCAGGCATTGATCTCTTCTTTACTGATGTAATCTCCCAAGAGCGACTTTCCGTCTGCAAGCCCTGGTCCTCCTACATCTATGCTTTTCCCTACCTCTTCGGCTCGGTCGCGAACATCCATCATGATTTTGCGAGGGGAAAGTTTTTTGCCAGTCAAGTTTGCCGGGCACTCAGAAGTACAACGACCACATTCGGTGCAGGAGTAGGCATTGAGCACGTTCACCCAACTTAGGTCATTGATGTCTTTGGCTCCAAATCTTCCAATTTCTGCAGGAGCTTCAGCAGGAGTTTCGGTAGGAATTCCAAGCATCATATTCACTTCTTGGGTCACCTCGGGCATATTTACCATTTCTCCTTTTGGTTTCAGATTAGAATACCAGGTATTGGGGAAGGCCAAGAAAATATGGAGGTGCTTGGAATAGGTTACATATACGGCAAAAGCTAAAATACCTACAATATGGAACCACCAGGCTACACGCTCTAGAGCCACCAAAGCACCCGTCGAAAGGCTCTCAAAGAGCGGCTGAAGGAAGCTGCTGAAGAAAAGAGGGCCCAGTACGAGGTAATGTGCATCTCCTCGGCCAGCCAAAATCTGATCTGTGGCATTCATGGTCAGAATGGCAAACATGAGAATGATTTCGATTACTAAAATCAAATTGGCGTCCAACGCTGCCCAGCCTTTCAATTCAGGTTTGGTAAAGCGCTCCACTTTCATCACGTTTCTGCGCACCAAAAAAGCAACACAAGACACCAATACCGCAACGGCTAAAAATTCAAATACATTAATCGCAACCGTATACACACCACCTAGAAGTGGAGCAAAGAGGCGGTGGGTACCCAACAGTCCATCGAGCACAAATTCCAGAACTTCCAAGTTGATGACAAGAAAGCCCACATAAATCAAGAGGTGTAAAAATGCAGGTACCCAGCGTTTGAACATTTTTTGCTGACCAAGAGCCACAAGAAACATGGCTTTCCAACGGTTTTCGGGTTGATCATTTCGGGTCTCTGCCTTGCCAAGCAGGATGTTTCTTCGAAGAAATTGGATCCTTTTACTCAAGATAAAGCCCGCAACACCGAGAATTAGGACAAACGCAAGTTGTGGTAAAATGCTCATATTGATCGTATTAACTAGTTTTTACAAATTTTGGGTCTATTTTTTCTGAAAAGGATTTGTAGAGAATCCTCATTTTTCTACATTTGCAACACTTAAAAGGATGGTGATATAGCTCAGTTGGTAGAGCATCGGACTGAAAATCCGTGAGTCGGTGGTTCGAGTCCACTTATCACCACAACCCCGGTCTTCCTAGATCGGGGTTTTTTTTGTCCTATTTTTTGATGCATTATCCATTGCTTCTCATCCTTTTGTACTGCCAAAATAGAAAATAGTCTGCATGCATACTATTTTTCAGCAAATTTAAAATTCGATTTAAGTTTCGCCTACCTCAAAACCAAGGTAGATCACTGACAGAATTCTCTTTACTCTCCCTAAGAACACGAAGCAGTTAGATTTGTTGGGAAAGTGTGTTACACCTTTTGCCAAAAACGATAGGCTAAGGCTAGTCCCCTATTTTTTAATTGATAAGACCATTTCTGCCACCCGTTTTCCAAGACCCCTTCCCTTTACTAAAAATTGCTCCTCCACCTTTCCAGTTTGAAATGGAGCCTCACCCGTGATCGCTGAAGCACCAAAGGCCGCTTCCGTCTCTGCTCCACCCAAGACCAGCATCCCCTGAATGAGCATGGAATGGAGCAGGTTCAGCTGAACCAATTCCTCTCCAATAGACAGCCCTCCACCCGTTACAAAGGCAGCTCCCAACTTATTTTTAAGTGGCCTCCCTTCAAAGGGCCAGCTATTGATAAATTGCTGTACCTCGGGGGCAACGTTTGCATTGTATACGGGCGAGCCAACCACAATCGCATCGGCTTCGAGCAACTCTTGGTTGCTAACCTTCTCGATGGGAAGTAAAAGCACCTGAACACCTGATACCGATTTTGCCCCCTGCTCCACAGCTTGTGCCATGGCTTTGGTATTTCCAGATTGACTGTAGTAGGCAATCAAAACCAGGGGTTTATGCTGCCCATACACGGACGAAGACAGGAAAAGGAGCCCCAAAATCAAAGAAATAGTCAGTCGCATAAAATTTAGTTTGCTTCCCCCAATTTGAGAAAAAAAATCCCCATCTCATTACTGAGATGGGGATTAAACCTTGCACTTAGGTCAACTTACTTCTTCCAGCTAGCCTTGCCACCCTTGGCAGAATCCACAGTGACACTGTAAGCAGATCCTGAGGAAACAATCCACCTTACTTGTACCGCGCCCATACCTGGGATATTGGCCACTGCCATTTTTTCTGGTGAATGGGTCTGCTCCTTGTACTTCTTCATGTCGGCGTCTTCCACCACAAATCCTGCCAGCACTTTAGCACCAGACAGCGTCACGTAATCTGGACGCTCAATGCGGTACTTTAAATCTTGACTGGCGTGAGTCGGCATCATGCGCTCGTTGAAGATTGTAGCCGTAATGGCTTTCAATCCCCCTCCCAACTCTTCTTCCTTCACCTCAGTGATGGAAAGCTTGGGCGTATGGTATGCATGGTAAATGGTAAAGGCAGCATTGCGGTGTGCATCCTGCTCCAATAGGAATCCTGGGTGCGCACGACCAAAGGTCTTTTTGAAGCCGCCAATCTCCACCGTACCAAACTGCGGATGCTTGTATTCTTTGTAGTTGACAAAGGCATCTCCAAAAGTCAATAGCTGGTCTACTTTGAGCTGCTCCTCTTGGTTGCCTCTCCCTGCTTCTTTGTTGAAGTATAGGTAGGAGACCATCAGCTCGTTGGTGTAGGTAAATATCCCTCGGTTTCCATAAAACCAATCTAGCTCCCCGCCAAATACCGAATACAAATCCTTGTACACCGTCAGGTAACGGTAGCCTGGGATCATTTCTTCACCTTTCTTACCTATGGCATCGTAGATTCGAATATCCTCTCTGTTGTAGGTATTGAGATCTTCCTCTGCGCCTGGGCCTCGAAGGATCATCCCCCCTGAATTGTGGAAACTCTGTGCTCCTGCAATGTTGGGGTGCTTCCAAACAAACTCCATTACCGCACGATTTTCAGGTAGGGTAAACGGATAGCGCATGGCACCTCGTTGGATGTAATCCGGCTGCCAGTTCCAGCCCCAATCGCGGTTGGGGTCGTAGTAGCCAATCCCATCTTCGTTGACTTCACCATCTCCATCGTTGTCGACTCCTTCTTGACCGAGCATTTCGTATTCACCTACTTGATCAGGGCCTACTTGCATTAGTCTTCGTGGATCCAAAGGATCTTTGATAAATCTACCTGTTGGAGACTTGCGAATCATCATGGTGATGTGACCATCGCCGTCAAGGTCATCCATTCTATCCTCGCCATTTTTGCCATCACCATCGTTGTCCAACACAAGCATTCCTGAGCGGGGCGAACTAGCCGTATTAGGCTCCTTGAAGAAGTTATTTCGAGCATCTGGATTGATGGTCGGGGTGATGTAGAAAGTTTTGTCTTTTAGCAGTTGCTTCACAAATTCATTGTCCCCATGCATCTCAGTCAAGTACCAAGCGACGTAGAGCGAAAATTCCCCTCCCTGCACCTCATTGGAGTGGATATTTCCATCGATCCACATGGCCGGCTTATCGGTGTCTTTGCCTGAAGCGAAGTCGGTGATGGTCAAGGTCAAGATGTCTCTTCCCTCCACAGACTTGCCAATGGACTCAATTCGGGCAATTTTGGGATGTGCTACTGCGATTTTTTTCATCAAATCCCAAAGCCCCTCAGCGCTGTAGTAGCGGTTCCAAGCAATCTCCACCTTGGGTTGGTGTGGCGTGCCGATGGCCCGAAAGTAATTTTCTTGTTGTGCACTTACTTCAAAGGAACTTAGCGATAAAGCTCCCAAAGCCAAGGCAGTTACGGTATGTTTAATATTCATGATCTTCATGGCTTAGAATGTTACAGTTTGGGTAGCAAAACCTGCATGCGGAGCACCTGCTTTCAGTTGCACCGGACCCTTGCTACGCACGATCCAGCTGAAGCTTGTTTTTTCAAATGCGCCTAGCGAATCGACGAGCTTTACCTTGTCTCCAGAAATCAGTTGATCTGCGGGCACATCAATATCTACCCGCAGCTTTCTGAGCCAACGTGACCTAGTCCCCATTTCAGAATGCGTGGGTAGCGGGGAATTATTGAATAAATCTACCGTGATGCGGGTGAGTCCATTTCCCAAGGACTCTGATTTAAGCTGGTGAAATTCCAATTTTGGTTGCATTGCGGCCAGCTTCAAGATAAAATCATTGTGTTGCTTGGCGATTTCTCCTACTTTCTCAAAAGGAGGGTTCACCAGTTTAAAGGGCTTGATGCCACCCACTTCTACTTGTTGGTTGGGAAAATCAGGATGCTTTATGGCAGTCCAGGGCACAAAAGTATCCTGCTTCAAGGAATCTGACCAAGCTAAGAAATTAGCTTCGGCGTTGGTTTTACCCTTGTATTCCGGGTTCCAGTAGGCTGGTGTAGAAAAGCTGTAGCGCGCAAAGTGGAAATAGGCCCATTGGAAAAAATCCCCATCTGTCCCTTGATTGGTTTGTTGAAAGGCTTTAGCAGGAACAGTTTTGGTGTAGAGTTCAGACACCATAGCATTGGTAGCCTGATCTTTTTCCAAAATGGAAGTCACTACCCGCTTGCGTGCATCACCTGCCGAATACTTCAGCGGAGCACTCAAGTTATTGGCTGGTGAAAAGGTCACAAATGCAAAAATATTCCACTGCTCAAAAAGGTAGTCCAATAGGGCTCTGCTCTCGAGTTGCGACACCGCAATGTCTCCTGCGAGGGGCTCAAAAACTGGGAATTTATAGCTGAGCGATTTATTGAAGGCAATGCCCTCGGTCAGATCTTCGGCAAACTTGCCATCCTTGTCGGAATCCACACTTTCCTTGAAGACTCTGTATTTTCCAGCTTCTCCTTTGGCTCGATCTGCTTTTACCAAGACGCGGGCATCTTCTTTGGAAGTAGTCCAGTCCCCCATGGGATCAGCGATACGCATCCAGGTGATGAGTCCATCTCCATTTAGATCGCGGTATCCGTTGTCACCGGCTACCCCATCACGGTCATGGTCTATGGCTACAGCATTGCCTCTACGCTCGTACTTCAAGGCATCGTGGTACTGGGCATAGGCGTCAGGGGATAGGTTGGGAAACACATAAAACGTAGTGGATTCAAGTGCCTTGGCATTTTCACCTACGAGCTTTTCGGCAAACTGAAGCGCAAGCTCTACGCTGAGCACATGGTATCCTTCTACCCCACCAACTACCGCGATCGCGGGCTTCTGGTCTTTGGCTCCGGTACCAATTTTCAAAGCATAAATTTCCTTGCCGCCAGCAGTCTTGGTCAGCGTCTTTAACTCTACTGCATGATTAGCGCTGAGTTTTTGGATGCGTTGAGCGGTTTGACTGAGTGTGGGGTAGTCGCTTTGGGCAAAAGAATTGCCACAAATCGTCGTAGCCAACAACAGTCCAAAAAAGAGGTGTTTTCTCATATTGGGTCGTGTTTTCGGATGTATTCAAAGAGTAAATGAAGGGAAAGTTTAGCAAAAAAATGGGTTTTTGAGTGGAGAGTTTTTCTGATTCTATAAAATGGAGGTGGAAGGAATGGGTAGAGGATGAATGGTGAAGGAGCGAAAGGAAGTTGCTCCTTTCACAAAAAATGACGTATTTCAAGGATTAATGCACTAGTCATGTACAGAAAACTTGCCCTCGCCATTGCTTTTTCTCCACGAATGGAGGCCTTAATTGCTGAAGCCCGAAAATTGATTAGCATTTTTGATGGTGAGCTTGTTTTAATACATGTGGGCACCAAAACTCCTGAGCTGGAAGCTCAATTGGACGAGATCCTTTCTCGTCATTGTGGGGATCTGCGCCGCATCAAAACCATTTGGAAAGAAGGAAAGCCGGCGAAGACCATCTTGAAGACCTGTGAGGAAGAAGGAGTAGATCTTTTGGTCTTGGGAGCCTTGAAAAAAGAAGGGCTACTCACTTATTATATCGGGTCTGTAGCCAGAAAAGTAATTCGCAAATCCAAATGCTCCGTATTGACTTTGATTGATCCCAAAATTGAAACCACCCATTTTTCAAAGGTCGTCATCAACGGGACTGAATTGGAAATTACGCCACGCGTGATTGCAAGAGGCCTTAAATTCTGCCAAGCCGAACAATCCAGCCAGGTGCATATTCTGAATGAAATCAAATTGTATGGCTTTCAGATGGCTACTGCAGGGGAAGGAACAGAAACAGAAGTGGCCAATACCCGACGAAAGTTAGTCCAGGATGAAATTCAATATGTTCAGGATATTTTGGACAAACTCGACCAAACGGGCTTGAAGATCAACATCAAGGTGACTGCAGGGAAATGGGCGGTAGAGTTAGTCCGGTTTTGTGAATCCATCGAGTCAGACTTGTTGATTATGGGAGATGAGCAAGGTCTTACCTTTATTGATCGTCTTTTCCCTCATGATTTGGAGGGTATTTTAGAGGAGCTTCCGTGCAACTTGTTAATTGTGAAGTAGGAGATGGAAAGTTTAGCACATCAGGACGTAATCAACTTATTACTTAAGCTAGCAACCATGTTGCTGTTGGCCCGCATTTTTGCTGAGGTAGCACAAAAATTCAAGCAGCCGGCGGTAGTGGGGGAAATTTTGGCAGGGATAATTTTAGGTCCAACAGTCCTTGGAATGATTGGCCCAGAGTTTTTCGAATTTTTATTTCGCAGCAATCCTTCCGCTAATCTTGCTTTGGACGGGATCGTTCAAATGGCTGTTATCCTACTTTTATTTATAGCAGGATTAGAAGTGGAACTCCACCTAGTTTGGTCTCAAGGGAAATCTGCGGTAAGCATCAGCGTTTTAGGCTTAGTGGTTCCCTTTATTTTTGGTTTTCTTGCCCCCTACTATTTTTCAGAATTCTTTGGAATCTCTGAAGACAAAAAATTGCTCTTTTCCTTATTTATGGGAACAGCCATGTCAATTACCGCCCTGCCAGTCGTCGTACGGATCTTGATGGACATGAATTTGTTTAAAACCAAGATGGGTATGGTCATTGTTGCTGGTGCCATGGTCAATGACTTGATTGGGTGGTTGATCTTTTCTGTGATCCTTTCTTTTATGGGAAAAGCAGGAAATTTCTCTTTGATCAACACGATCGGGATTACCCTACTCTTTACCGTATTCATGCTCACCATTGGAAAAGGATTGCTGAACAAGGTACTCCCTTGGACAAACAAAAAGTTGGCTTGGCCAGGTGGCGTTCTTTCCTTGTCCATGGCTTTTTGTTTTTTGGCAGCTGCCTTTACCGAATGGCTGGGAATTCACGCCATCTTTGGAGCATTCCTTTTTGGCGTAGCCCTTGGCGACTCAGATCACCTGTCTGAAAAGGCAAAAGAAATTATCCATCAGTTCATCAACAACATATTCGCCCCGCTATTCTTTGTTTCTATTGGCTTGAAGATCAACTTCTTTACCAACTTTGACCTCGGCTTAGTATTAGTCATTCTTGTAATCTCCTTTGCTGGGAAAATTATTGGAAGCGGCTATGGAGCCCTCCGCTCAGGGTATAGTCCCAAGGATGCCTTAGCGGTAGGTTTTGGAATGAATGCACGTGGGGCAATGGAAATTATCTTGGGCTTAATCGCCTTGGAAAATGGCCTTATCGATGAAAAATTATTCGTTGCCCTCGTGGTAATGGCATTAGTCACCTCGATGTCTGCAGCCCCTTTGATGAAATGGGCGCTCAAAAAGAAACCGGAAGAATCCGATTGATCCTTGCCTAAATCACTTTCAGATGCTTTTACCCTTGTTTTAAACTTAGTTTCAAAAAAGTAAAACAAAGGGACTATTTTTGGGCTTTTCTAGGGAAATACATTACCTTATGTCTACGAGTCAAGCAAAAATAGGAGTCTTATTGGTCAATTTGGGTACACCTGACAGCACCAAAACAGGGGATGTGCGCAAGTACTTGAGGGAATTTTTGATGGATGGACGCGTGATCGACTTTCCATTTATCCCGCGATGGATGCTGGTCAACCTGATTATTGCCCCCTTCCGAGCTCCCAAATCCGCCGGTGAATACCGGAAACTTTGGACCGATCGTGGTTCCCCCCTCCTTTTTCATACGCAAGACCTGAAGGACAAGCTCGTTGAAAAGCTCGATCCCAAAAAATACCTTGTAGCCATGGCCATGCGCTACCAGAATCCAAGCATCGAAAAGGGCTTGGAGGAACTGAGAAACGCCAATGTGAAGAAAATCATTGTGCTTCCACTATTCCCTCAATATGCTTCTGCTACCAATGGATCCGTGATGGATCGGGTCATGGAAATTGCCCGTAGCTGGCAGATTATCCCTGAGATGACTTTTGTGAGTAATTACGTAGATCACCCTTTATTTCTTGAGGCTTGGGCCGAACTCGGACGGGAGGCCATGCAAAAACACGAGTATGACCGATTCCTTTTCTCTTACCATGGACTGCCCGAACGGCAAATCCGAAAGGGAAGCGTGGATGGCCACTGCAAGCTAGGCACCTGCTGCGCCGCCTATGGGCTCAAAAATCAGTTTTGCTACCGGGCCCAATGCTTCCAGACTACCCGATTGGTGGCTGAAAAACTAGGCCTTCCTGAGGACAAAGTGATGACTTGCTTCCAATCTCGACTGGGGAAAGATCCTTGGATCAAACCCTATACTGAGGACACCATCAAGGAACTGGCCAAAGAAGGAGTAAAAAAAGTACTCGTTTTCTCTCCTGCCTTTGTAGCGGACTGCCTAGAAACTACCGTGGAAGTAGGGGAAGAATACAAGGAGCAGTTTGAGGAACTCGGTGGCGAGCATTGGGATCTTGTGCCCAGCCTCAACTCCAATGATACTTGGGTGAGGTGTGTGGAAGATCTAATTGTGTCGAGATCGTAGGGAAAAGTATCAAGTAGCTAGTATCAAGTAGCAAGATTGTACAAAGTACGAAGTACCTGCCTGCCGCAGGCAGGTATTTCTTAAATCGTATTTCTCATTGTCCAAATCCTCCTCCCAAGCCTTATTTATCCTCGGTGTGATCTTGATCTCGATCAACCTGCGTACCTCCATTGCATCG
>CANGUK010000018.1 GCA_947457095.1 Cyclobacteriaceae bacterium | reverse complement strand
GTTGGTAATTACAGTTACACCAGAAACACGACCTTGAAGGGTCTGCTCGATGTTACCTGTAGGGATTACTGTCAAATCCTTAGGGCTTACAGTTGCAATCGCACCTGTAGTCTCTCTTCTGGAGTCGATAGAGTAACCAGTTACTACTAGTTCAGTAAGGGTTCTTTCATCTGGAGCCATGGTGAGGTCCACCACACTACGAGCACCTACTACTTGTTCTGCAGTAGTGTAGCCAATGAAAGAGAAAACCAAGGTAGCTTGGTCATTAGGAACATTTAGGGAGTATTTCCCGTCAATGTTGGTGGCAGTACCGTTGGTCGTTCCTTTCACAAGGATAGACACACCCGGAAGGCCCATGCCAAATTCGTCTAGCACTGTACCTGTCACTGTTTTCTGCGCGTAGGCAGCCGAGACAGTAAGCACTAAGAGCGTAAGGCACACACTTAGGATTTTGTAAACATTTTTCATAAACATAGATAGATTGGGTAACAAGATTAATCTCAATAACCTGTTTGTTAATTGATTATGCAATCGTTTGCGATTATTCTTAAAATAATTGCAATAGAGGGTCCACTGATTTTTTAAAGGATTCTATTGCACCTATACCTGGTCATATGACCCGCGAACTTGAAAAAACCGATAGGTTTGACATCGGTCGATGCTAGGTGAGAGGAGGTTTTGTATCAAGTAAATTTACTCATAGGCTGTTTTTTTGGGTTAGATTGTCAATTCTCGACTTTCAATGTTAAATAATCTTAAAGAAAAAACAAACTTTCTGCGCTAAATAAAATTAGGAATTTAAGAAATTTTGTGCCGTTAATATTCTGGCAAAATCAAACTTACTCTTCGGTCCTTTAGACTTTATCCCATTTTTCAATGCTGTTTTTTCTTTGGAAAAGCATGATTTCTTTGGAAAATCAACAATGCAATTAGGACATGTGAAACTCTAGATTAAAAAAACAGCTGCGATTCTACCGAAGGATCCAAACGGATTTTCTCTTTTAAGATGGGGTTGTAAAAACTGGCCTTTTCTAGGTAAAGCCGAGCCGACTCAAATTGTCCGGATTCCATAGCCAAAAGTGCTAGGCCATAGTAGCCATAGCCCAACTCCCTGCCTTGAATCACAGAAGATTCAAATGCGGCACTGGCTCCCAGGTAATCACCCAGTAGAAAAAGAGCGATTCCCTTATTGAAAAAATCTTCTGCTCTTAGCTGTGGCACATTAAATCGAAGTAAGGACAACTTGTAATCTCCACGCCGGATGTCTAATGCACCGCGCAACAAATCGATCGCTGTCGCTAGGGATTCATCTCCTTTTGCAAGGACGGAAGCTTCCGACAGAACTTTGTATGCTTCCCAATACTCTCCTTGGAGTACCTTGAGCTGACCTTGGTTGTACAGAATCAAGGGATTTAGTTTGCTTTGGGTAGCTGCTTCCAATAGGCGTGCAGCCTCAGTCAACAATACTTCGCGTGAACCCAAGTCCTGAAGTTGCTGAGCTTGGCGCATGCGCACCACCGCCAAATTAAGTAATGGACCCGGCTGGTCGTACCACTTTGCCATGCTAGCAAACAAAGAAGCCTGTTCCTCTAAATCTTGGCTTGCCAATGCGGCCTTCTCCCATTCCGCATAGGAAAGCCTATTGGCTCCACCTGGACGAAGAGATTCCTGTAGCCGTATTCGTTGCGCTCGATTCAAACCCAGATAGGGCTTGGCCGTAAGTTCCACCTTCACTACCCGCAGCTTGGGATAAAGCCGTGATGCCACGCGCTCAAAGTCCGGCAAGCTTTTCAACCGGATTCCTTTTTCTAAAAAAGATTCCTCTGAAAGTAGTACCTTATAATAGGACTCTTTGGTTGCCTCGGGCAAGTCCTCGTAGTCGGCGAGCAAGATTCGGAAATCAAACCAATTGTTCCAGCGAGATTGAGTCTTAATTTGTTGCGGGTCCAGCTCAGGAAAAAAGGAAAGTAATTTTTGAACCACCACTTCGGCTCTTCGGTAGCCCAGTTGACTGTTTCGCCCTTCAGCCTGCTCTGGAGATTGCAATCCTGTCAACTGGATAGAAATAATTTCTGGATTTTGGTTCAAAAAATCCACCAATTGCTTTCTTACTTCCTCATTGCCCAGATTTGGGTTCCAGTCCGACTTGCCGGGAGCAAACTGAAAATAAACGGTCTTCGTTTGCGGGGTTGATGGCAGGGGTTTTTGTTGGAAATCGTAGCGTCCAACTTCCGGAATGGATTCTCCCAATTCGTATTGTCCCATTCGCACCATCAGTTGTAAGGCGCGTATCCCTTTGGCTAAAATTCTCTTTTCCGTCGGAACTTTATTTTTGCCTTCAAAAAATTGAAGCTCAAGCACTGCTCCTTCCATCCAGGGGAGGAAAGGGATGTTGACATTTTTTTGAAATGCATCTACCCCCACCTGCTTTGTAAGTGCTAATGATCCCAAATCCAAACTGTCTTTAGATGACTTTAGCCAAAGTTTTAATGCAGGCTGCTTGGCCAAAACCCCTGAGCTCACAGGCAATTTTCCAGAAAGAGAAAACTCGATCGAATCTTGCGCTACCCTAAGTTTACTCGGAACTAGGCTTACGTTTGCCAAATACTTCAAGGGCTGTTCGATTCCTTGTTGCTGCCCAGAAACAGGTGGGCTGATCAAAAAAAATACTGGGGCAAACCAAAACAATCTGATAATCAAGGTAGTTTGAATAATGCCTGAATTTTTCAGTACCTTTACATCCATCCATTTTGCCCCAACCATGGAAAAATTAAAATTATTTTTTGAAGAACGCGCCTTTGGCGTATGCTCCAAACTTGGAGAAAAAATGCGTTTTCCTATTGACAGCATTCGCCTATTTTTCATCTATACTTCATTTGTCACGCTCGGATCTCCTGTAGTACTCTATGTATCTTTAGCGATGATGATGAAAATTAGAACCTATTTTCGAAAAAAGAACCATCCGGTCTTATTTGACTAAAGATCAGTAAACTTTTTGACGCCTCGAAAGAGTTGATGGGCAAAAATAAATTGAACCGGCCCTGTACTTCCTCGCTTTTGAGTTGAACCGATTTGCACCTGCTTCTTTTTTGGGGAGGTTAAAAACGCAACATATCCCTTTACGATAGCTTTAGCAAAGCCTGCTTGTCCTTTGAGTAAGTACTGCAATGCTGCCATTCCTTCCAGCCCAGCTTTTACGAAGAATGTTCCGATGAAATTCAATGCCCCCATATTCTTGTACACCATGGACAGGCTATTTCGAATGTTGAGATGTAATTTTCGAGCGCTCCCTCGATCCAAGGTCGCTCCTCCCAAATGGTAGACAGTCACAGAACCTAGGTATCCGATTTTTCTCCCTGATTGACGAAGCCTCCAGCATAGGTCAATTTCTTCCATGTGGGCAAAAAAATCAAGATCAAAACCCTGCTGCGTAAAAAAATCTGATGCTCGAATGGCCATGCAAGCACCCGAAGCCCAATCCACTTCCAAGCTATCATCGTACTGCCCTTGATCCTGCTCTAGATGACTCCAAATCCGTCCTCGACAATAAGGATAGCCCAAGGCATCTATAAATCCCCCACCTGCACCAGCATAATCAAAGTAGGATTTATCCTTCCAAGACAAAATTTTTGGTTGCACCGCCGCATAAGACTCATTCTCCTCAAGGAAGTTCAGCAGCCCTCGATCCCAATCCGGAGTTACCTCCAAATCTGTATTGATTAGTATGAAGTAGGCGTATTGCCCACGCAATTGCTCCAATCCGTAATTGTAACCGCCGGTAAACCCATGGTTACTTTCTAGCGAAATGAGCTTTATCCCTGGAAACTCGCGGCGTACGTAATCCAGAGATCTATCTGTACTGGCGTTGTCGATCATCCATAGGTCATGGGAACTATGGTTTACTACGGAAGGTAAAAAAGTAGGTAAAACTGTTTCCCCGTTGTAATTGAGTAGAACGATCGCGCAGGGTTTCATCCAAACAAATTGCCTAAGTCCATTCCTGGAATAGAAGGAATCATCCCTTCGGTAGCAGCCTTCATTTCATGCTTGATCTTTTCATCAATGGATTCCATGGCTTTGTTGGTAGCCGCCACAATCAAATCACTCAGCATTTCTCGATCTTGAGGGGTGAGTAAGGACTCATCCAGATCCATGGTGAGCACCTTTCGCTCTCCGCTCACCACCACCCGCACCAATCCTGCACCGGACTCCCCTTCTGCTCTCAAGTGCACCAACTTGGCCTGCGCTTCTTTTATTTTGGCCTGGGCTTCTTTTACCTTGCCCATCATGCCCATCAAATCAAACATATCTTGCTGTAGTTATTTTTTGTTTAACACCCTGAGGCGGCACTTGTTTGGTATAACACTTATTGAGCAGTTCTCAATTTTGCAATTGCTTCAGTGATACTTAAGGTCTCCTGCTCCCCTGTGGCCAGGTTTTTCAGGGCCAGCGTGCCCGTAGCAATTTCCTGATCGCCACAAATTCCTACAAAAGGAAGTTCCTTTCTGGAAGCATACTCAAGTTGCTTTTTAAGTTTGGACACCTCTGGATACAATTCAGCCTTCACCCCTGCATCTCTCAAGGCGGTCAAGCAGCGCAATCCATAGTCAAATCCTGCTTGGTCAAAATGCGTCAAAAGTACTTGGGTGCCTGCAAGTCGGCCCACTGGAAACAAGTTTAATTCTTCCAAAACGTCATACAAGCGATCCACACCAAAGGAAAAACCAACTCCTGGCACACCTGGCAGACCGAATACCCCAGTTAGGTTATCGTATCGCCCTCCACCACTCACCGAGCCGATGGACACTCCGTTTACCTTCACCTCAAAAATGGCCCCAGTATAATAGGATAATCCTCGGGCGAGCATGGGGTCAAAATCCACATGATCTAAGTTGGTACCTAGCTGCTCGAGCAAATGAAATACCTCCTCCAACTCCTGCACCCCTTGCAATCCAATGGTGGATTGGCTAAGAAATTGAGTCAATACAGCCAAACGCTCCTTTACTCCCGTGGCAAGATTCACTAAGGGTAGCAATTTTTGCATGGAAGCCTCTCCAAATCCTCGTTGGAGCAGCTCTTCCTTCACCTTTTCCCAGCCTATCTTATCCAACTTGTCGATAGCAACGCAAAGCGGACCTTCTTTTCCCTGCTCGCCAATGGCTTCAGCGATGCCGGTTAAGATTTTTCGATTATTTACTTTAATGGCGTAGTCTTTCAGTTCTAGCTTGGCAAATACCCGTCTGATCATCAAGATAATCTCTGCTTCACAGAGTAAACTTTCAGTACCAACCACATCCGCATCACACTGATAGAATTCTCGATACCTTCCTTTTTGGGGACGGTCTGCTCGCCAGACGGGCTGAATTTGGTAGCGCTTGAATGGGAAAGAAAGCTCGTTGCGGTTCATGGCCACGTAGCGTGCAAAAGGAACCGTCAGGTCATAACGGAGACCTTTTTCGGAAAGCTTGGTCAAATTCGCAGCTGAACCCTTGGCTAAATCCTCTGAAGCCAAGTCTTTCAAAAAATCCCCACTATTCAAAATTTTAAACAGCAACTGATCCCCTTCATCACCATACTTGCCTGTAAGGGTACTCAGATTTTCCATGGATGGAGTTTCGATCTGCTGGAACCCAAAGAGCTGAAAAGTATCCTTGATGGCATCGAGAATGTAATTTCTTCGTGCCATTTGAACCGGTCCAAAATCGCGGGTTCCTTTGGGAAGACTAGGCTTTTGCATGGTGATTTTTCAAAATTGAACTCAAATTTACCCAAAATTCCTAAAACGAAGGAAGCATCTCTTGGAAAGGCAAGAATAAAATCAAAAGATTTGTAGGCAGAAAAGATAAGTTTATATACTTTTGCAATCCGTTTCGAAATCAAAAAATTTAACTACATACGACCATGGGTGTTACTACGCTTAAAAGAAAACTGAAAAGAAAAAGACAAGGTCAGACTGGACGAGTGATCAAAATCAAGCAATTGTGCGCGAAGCCTGTGATCAAAAATGTTGACGTTGAGGCTATCAAAGCTTCTTTCGAGAAATAATCCGATCTTTTTCTGAAGATATAAAAATAGCGGCCCTGGCCGCTATTTTTATTTTTAGCCTGCAGTAATTTTTCCTCTTTTACCCAACTCCACTGCACGGAGATTGGTGATTTTTCCGGCATCCAATTCAAAAAGCAAGAGGGTGCGCATCTGGTGAAATCCATGCTGCCCTACCGCACCAGGGTTCATGTACAGACAGTTCAGCTCTCGATCAAATTCCACCCTACAGATATGGGAATGCCCACAAACAAAAAGTTGCGCGTTTTGGGACTTCAATCTAGTCTTGACACCTTTGGCATAGCGTGGAGGCAGGCCTCCGATATGCGTCATGACCACCTTCACTCCTTCTAATTCAAATTCTTGCCATTCTGGAAACCGTTCTTGAACCGCTTGGTCATCAATATTTCCAAAGACTCCACGAAGCCGCTTTCCTTTGGGCAAGATTTCCAAGATTGCAGGATCACCCACATCTCCCGCATGCCAAATCTCATCCACCTCCTGCAGGTAATCACAAGTTTTGTGATCTAGGTAACTGTGGGAATCCGAAATCAATCCAATCTTTAGCGGCATATTGAGAAGAAAGCAGTAAATTTTCGAATCAATTAGGCAGTTGTTTCCGCAATAACCAAATCCTTCGATGAAAAACACCTTCGTTCTTTTCGCCCTCCTTTTTCTTATTGGTACCAAAGGCTTCGCACAAACAGCAGTTCAAGATTCCATTCAGGTGCTCTCCATTCCACAATTTGAAAAAATGGCTGCCAAAAAGAAATCGAAAATCATCGACGTACGTACGCCAGAGGAGGTAGCCGAAGGCCATTTGGCTGATGCCACCACAGTTAATTTTCTAAGCCCCGATTTTGCTTCTCAGGTGGCTGGTTTAAATAAAAAAGGAACCTACTTACTCTATTGCCGTTCGGGCAGTCGCACGCGAAAAGCCGCAGATGCAATGCAAAAAATGGGATTCAAACACGTATACATGCTGGAAGGCGGAATTAACGCCTGGAAAGAAGCCGGCAAGGCAGTTGAAAAATGAGTCCTATTCGTTCGATCAATCCCTGGAATGGAGAAGTTCTCCAGGAGTATTCACCGACAAGTCCGGTAGCTGTTGAACAGGCGCTAGCCTTGGGGGAGCATTGCTTTGAAACTTGGCGCAAACAATCATTTCCTGAAAAATCAAGGCTTTTTTACCAACTCGCTCAGCGCTTGCGGGAGCAAAAGGAGGAATTGGCGCAACTAATTAGCCTCGAAGTAGGAAAAGTAATCTCCGAGTCACGCGCAGAAATTGAAAAATGTGCTTTGGTCTGCGATTTTTATGCGGAGCGGGCCGCAGCGTTTTTAGCCCCTGAACCCATCCCCCTTCCTGACCAAAAAAAAGCGCAGGTGATCTTCCAGCCCTTAGGAATTATTCTGGCTGTGATGCCTTGGAATTTTCCGTTTTGGCAGGTATTCCGCTTCGCCGCTCCCACGCTGATGGCAGGGAATGTAGGGCTACTCAAGCATGCTTCGAATGTGCCCCAATGTGCCTTAGCAATACAGCGCCTATTTACCGAAGCCGGGTTTCCTGAAGGCTGCTTTCAAAGCTTGTTGATCGATGGATCTCGAGCTACTGCACTACTTGAGAACCCCCGAATCAAAGGCGTAAGCTTAACAGGCAGTGAAAAAGCAGGTGCAAGTGTAGCTGCTACCGCTGGAAAAAATTTAAAAAAATCAGTCCTCGAGCTTGGAGGCAGCGACCCCTTTATTGTCCTTGCGAATGCAGATCTTCCTCTCGCAGCCTCCACAGCGGTGAAGGCACGCATGATCAACTTTGGCCAAAGCTGCATTGCTGCCAAGCGTTTTATCATCGAAGCCTCCGTGTACGATGAATTTGTAGCACTTTTTCTCCAAGAACTCAAAAAACTAAAGCCCGGAAGCCCCCTAGATGAAGACGCCTCCTATGCTTGCATGGCGCGGCCTGACTTGGCTACCGAACTTTTCCAGCAAGTGCGGGACAGCATAGCACTGGGAGCACGGATTTTGGCAGGAGGAAAGGCACCAGCACCAGGTTCGGCATGCTTTGAACCAACGGTGCTAGCGGATATCCCCAAAGAATCCCCAGCTTTTACTGAAGAGCTATTCGGTCCTGTAGCCAGCCTCTTCAAGGTAGCCTCTGCCGAAGAAGCAATTGCTTTGGCCAATGCCACCGAATTTGGCCTAGGAGCCTCCATTTGGACCGCGAACCTGACCCGTGGAGCTGAATTAGCTGCGCTTGTAGAATCGGGGGTAGTGTTTCTAAATGCCCAAGTAGCCTCAAATCCGATGTTGCCTTTTGGTGGCATCAAAAAATCTGGATATGGCCGAGAATTGAGCAAACAGGGAATCTTGGAGTTTGTGAATCAAAAAACCATTTACCTAGGTTGAGTACTGATAAATACAAAGAAGTGCTTGGGCTTTGCAAATGCCCAATTCCTTTCTATTTTTACGAGCCAAAAATTTGTCCCTAAGCAATGAGAGAACTACAATTTCGGGAAGCCTTGAGAGAGGCAATGTCCGAGGAAATGAGACGAGACAAAAACGTCTTTTTAATGGGTGAAGAAGTTGCCGAATACAACGGTGCTTACAAAGTATCCCAAGGGATGCTGGATGAATTTGGACCCGAAAGAGTGTACGACACCCCAATCTCTGAACTTGGATTTGCCGGTCTTGGAGTAGGTGCAGCGATGAATGGATTGAAACCCATCATCGAGTTCATGACCTTTAACTTTTCCTTGGTTGCCATCGATCAGATTATTAACTCGGCAGCCAAAATGTACGCCATGTCTGGTGGCGCCTATTCTGTGCCGATCGTTTTCCGCGGTCCTACTGGGAATGCAGGTCAATTGGGTGCTACCCACTCTTCCAACTTTGAAAACTGGTTTGCAAATACCCCTGGACTAAAAGTACTCGTTCCTTCCAATCCTTCCGATGCCAAGGGATTACTGAAATCTGCTATTCGTGATCCAGATCCAGTGATTTTTATGGAGTCTGAAGTGATGTATTCTGACAAAGGAATGGTTCCTGATGGAGAGTATTTGATTCCAATCGGTGTAGCCGATATCAAGCGCAAGGGCACAGACGTTACTGTGATTTCCTTTGGCAAGATGATGAAGGTAGCCCTGGAGGCTGCTGAAGAAATGGCCAAAACAGGAGTTTCCTGCGAGGTAATTGACTTAAGAACGGTTCGTCCGATCGATTATGCTACCTGTGTGGAGTCTGTCAAAAAGACCAACCGCGTGGTGATCGTTGAGGAAGCAAATCCATTGGCAGGTATTTCATCCGAACTCACCTACCATTTTCAGCGACATGCATTTGACTACTTGGATGCCCCTGTCATCCGTGTCAACTCTATGGACATTCCATTGAGCTACTCTCCTTCTTACATCGACGTCACTATTCCTAATGTAACTAGAACTGTAGAAGCCATCCAAAAAGTGCTTTATAAGGCTTAAAATCTAGAATTGATTTAGTCAAACCCAGACCCGCCACGGTCTGGGTTTTTTATTTTTTGCGGCTAGTGTCCTTTTTTGAGATAAAAAAATCCCGAATTCAGTGAATTCGGGATTAGTAACTCAACCCATCTATAGTTTACTAGTTTATTCAATTAATTCTTAGTTGCGAATAGGAGCTGCTCCTTGTTCGCCTTGTCCTTCACCCCCATCTTTTAAGTCGTCGTTGGTGATGGACTTTCTCTTTTTAGGACGCTGATCCAAACTCATTTTACCGATTCGGTAATTGAAGTTGATCTTAAAATTCAAATTTTGAAGACGAGAAGTACTGTTCTGTACAATGCTAGGCGTCACGATTTCGTTACGAATAATCATCTCTTTCATCAAGAAATTTTCTGCCCCAAAACCGAAGGAACCTCTTTTCTCCTTAAACTGCTTATTGAAGTTCAATCCATAGGCAGCAAAACCTCCTGAACTGCCTTGCAACTGCACTTGACGACCTCTAGCGAAGGTGAAGAGCTGAATTTGCCAATCTTTAGGCAAGGTGTAATTTCCGAATGCACGTCCACTGACTACCATGCCTTCGTTTTGCGCTGCAAATTTGGGATCGGTAAGGCCATTGTCCAACATCGAGTAGAACAGATCCATCCCTCCATTCAAAGAGAGCTTGTTGTTGAGATTCACATTGAAGAACAAGTTGGTTCCTACTGCCTGCTCGCGACCAATGTTTTCGAAGCTGGTAAAGATGATTCCATCTTCACGTACATTTCGAATGGCCTGAATGGAACCCGTGGTATTTCTGTAGAATCCTGTGAAATTCAAGGTAGTTCCTTTGATAAAGGTGCTGTAACCCAGTTCATAGTTGTCGGTCAATTCCGGATCTAGCTCAGGATTACCTTGAGAAAGCTGCTGGGGATTGGACGCTTCAATGTTGGGATTTAGAAAACGAAGCGATGGTCGTTGGATACGTCTGTTGTAGGCCAACTTGATCATGTTGCCATTTTTTAGTTTTCTACTCGCATTTACGCTAGGCACTAGGGTTCCGTAAGAAGGAATCTCAGCCTTGAAGTCCGTTTTGAAGTCGGCATTGATCGTAGTGTATTCGTAGCGCAACCCTGGCTTCAAGGTGTAGTTTTTGAGCAACTGGAACGTGTAGGATAGGTACCCTGCAGTTACGTTTTGATCGTAACTAAACTCATTACTCAAGGTAGGGTCTGGCAAGGCTACATAAGGACCTGTTGCTCCCTGTGCAAGGAAATAGGAGAAGTCCGAATATGCCTTTCGCAAGATGTTTTTGGCTCCATATTCAATGATTTGAGTTCCCTTTTCATTAATCGGATTGACGTAATCTACCTGAAGCGTAAACTCTTCGTTCTTGCTTGGGTTCACGTTTTTCAACCTAGAAAAAATGCTTTCCAAGTCATTTTCCTCAAATAGCGTATTTGTAAATGAGTTGTCTCGATTATTATTGGAATACAAGGTGAGGAAGCTCAATTCCTTACCTTTCTTCTCGAAGGTTTTGGTGTAGTTCAAACTCACATCTACCGAGTTGGAATTGTCCAGCGTGTTGGTTTGTCGATTTTGCTGTGCTCGCAATACGTCATTTAAAGAATTCTGCGTAAGGAAATTGTATTGCGAGTTTTCGGAATTTCGGATGCCAAAATTGACTGCCCCTGTAACAAAGTTGTAGGCATCTATTTCATAATCAACTCCAAAATTGTAGCGCCCAAAAATTTCGCTTCGCTCGGTGTCTGCAGACTGTTGGGAGGTAGAAACACTTCCATTGGCAAGATTGGTCACTTGCTTGTTTTCGAAGCTCCCCAGGATATTGTATCCTGAACGACCAAATCCCCCCAAGGAAAAGCCCATTTTGCCCTTACGCGCAGATCCTTGAAGACCCAAATTGGATCCTCTCCAGCCCGCTGCAGAATTGACATTAAGCGTCATTCCTTGCAGATTATTTTTCTTGGTGACGATGTTAATTACACCTGAAGTACCCTCGGCATCAAATCGTGCTGAAGGAGATGTGATGACCTCCACGGCCTTAATTTCGTCTGCAGGAATCTGTCTCAAGGCATCTGCAATGGAAGAAGCTGCAATGGCCGAAGGGCGGTTATCGATCAATACGAGAATATTGGCACTCCCACGCATGGACACATTGCCATCCAAGTCTACGGATAGCATGGGCACTCGACGCAGTACATCTGTAGCATCACCGCCGGCTGTAGTCCGATCATTTTCAGCTTTGTAGATCGTGCGATCCACCCGCTCTTCAATGAGTTCTCGCTGGCCTTGCACGGTAATTTCTTGCAGTGCTACCCCTTCATCAGAGAGTGCTATTTCACCTAAATTGAGGTCCACCTCCAAGGAATTTACGGTAATGGAGCGCTTGACAGTTTCGTAGCCTAAGAAGGATAGTTGAAGTTCGTAGGTCCCTAGGGCAAAGCCTGTAATGTAAAACACCCCGTTTCCGTCAGCTACAGCACCCGCAACAGAAACTTCTGAGCCGGGTTTGTAGAGTGCAGCAGTAGCATAACCTACTGGACTGCCTGTCTTGAGATCTTTCGCCACACCAATGATTCGGGTGGGCTCTTTCTTTTCACTCGTTTGCTGGGCTTGTACCCAACTTAACGCGAGCAATTGAAAAATTAATAGAAGTACTGTTACTTTTTTCATGGTTTAGTTTTCAAAAAGACTTTTTATAGTCTCCTTATATACCACAAAGGTGGGGGTAATGTTTGGCCTGCTCAAATCCGATAGACCAGTACAAGCCCTACATCGACCAACTCCCCAAAAAGAGAGACCAATAGATTACCCTTCCAACGGGTAGGATTGATGTGTCCATTCAGGCTCTTGGTGGGGAATAATGGGGGATTGGTAGATTTGATTGGGAAGAAAAAAAGAAAATACCTTAGCTTCACCATTGAAAATCAAGGACATGTTCTCACAAACACGAAAAAGAAAGCTTTCCATTTTGGTTCACCTTCTTGGCTGGATCATGCTCTGTGTGGTCTTACTCATCCTCTCTCCACTCTCTTGGAGGATGGGAGAGCTAGAGCTGCCAGTCCAATACTGGTTGAAGCAAATCTACCTGGTAGGGCTACTCATCTCGATTTTTTACTTAAATGCCTGGGGTATAGTTCCCAAATTCCTACTCAAAGGAAAAAACTACTTGTACTTGGGGGTGATCCTTCTGGGAGCAGTCCTTTTTTATGGCCTCATCGTTTATTTCGAGCAATTTATCCAGTATGGAGAGAAAATGCATGCACTTTTCAATCCAGATAAACCCTATCTCCCCAACAAACGCTGGGTACCTGGAGATGTGTTTCAAATGCTCCTGTATGTGATCTCCATTGGCCTGAGTACATCAGTTGCTTTGGTAGAAAAGTGGCAAAAGGACGAGGCATTACGTGGGGAACTGGAAAGACAGCGCATCAATACTGAACTATCCTATCTTAAGGCACAGATTAATCCCCATTTCTTTTTCAATACGCTGAACAACATCTACTCCTTGACCACCCTAGACGTGAGTAAGGCGCAGGAAGCCCTATTGAAGCTTTCTCGAATGATGCGTTACGTGCTTTATGAAAACCAGAAAGACACAACCCTGCTCAGCAAGGAGGTAAAATTTATTGAAGACTACCTCGAATTGATGAAAATGCGTCTTTCGCAGAAAGTTCATCTTTTGGTCAAGCTGGAAGAGCCCAGCGAAGATTTGGTCATCGCACCCATGCTTTTTCTCCCCTTTTTAGAAAATTGCTTCAAACACGGGGTAAGTTCTCAACAAGAATCTGAGATCAGCATCAGTTTGGAAGTGATGGGCGATACGGTTTTTTTTGAAGCAAAGAATTCAATTTTCCCCATCCAACCGGATAGTCCTGAGGCACTAGAAAATGGCATCGGGCTAGTCAATACCCAACGAAGATTGAGCTTACTCTATCCAGAAAAACACCGCCTTAAATTGGGAAAAGATGAAATTTCTGGTCAATATGGAGTACATCTGACCATCAATCTGGCATGAAAATCTCCTGTGTAGCCATTGACGACGAGCCATTGGCGCTTGATCTACTTAGCAAATTTATCCAACAAACTACCTTTTTGGACCTTAAGGGCAAGTTTTCGAATGCGATTGAAGCCTTGGGCTACATCAATCAGCACGAGGTGAATCTGATATTTATGGACATCCAAATGCCTGATCTCTCTGGTATGGAGCTTGCCAGAATCTTGGATGGGAAGAAAAATTCGGACCATACTCGCGTGATTTTTTGTACCGCCTACCATCAATTTGCCTTGGAAGGCTACAAAGTTGAAGCCTTGGACTACCTACTCAAGCCCTACAGCTACGAGGACTTTTTGGCTGCGGCAACCAAAGCCTATCAGTACTTTGGACGAATGGGGAATCAAGCTCAAACAGCTGCTTCCCCAACGCAAGTGCCGTCAGCTGACTATATTTTCTTGAAGGTAGAGTACCAACTTGTGAAAGTAGTACTGAAGGACATCACGCATGTGGAAGCCTACAAGGATTACGTCAAGGTGCATTTGAAATCCAAAAACCACCCCTTGCTTTCGCTTACCTCAATGAAAAACATGGAAGAGCTCCTACCCAAGGATAGGTTTATGCGAGTGCATCGGTCCTTTATCGTTTCCTTGGATCACATCGACTCTATCTCCAAGAATGTAATCCATATCGGTAACCAACAAATCGCCGTGGGCGACTTGTACAAAGATCAGTTTTCAGAATTTGTCAGCCGCTGGTCGAATTGATTGATAGGATTATCAACAATCTTGCAAGTGGATCAAAATCGGTTTGAATCAATGCAGGTAAACTGAATTAAAAAAATCCCTCTTACTACTGTCCTAGAGCAAATCTTCCAGCTTTCCAAGCCCTTCCCGCAAGCAGACCACTTCTTCGCCCGTACAGTCCAGGATGGTGGATGGAATAGCAGCCCCATATCCCCCGTCGATGACCAGATCCACCTCATGCTGGTACTTTTCAAAAATCAATTCCGGATCGGTGCTGTATTCAATCGCGTCCTCTTCTCCCTGAAGCAAGGAGGTGGACAAAATGGGATGTCCTAGCAAATCCACGATTGCCCGCGGTATTCCATGGTTGGGAACACGAATCCCCACCGTCTTTTTCTGGCTATGCAGCATTTTGGGCACTTGGGAATTGGCCTCCAAAATAAAGGTAAAAGGCCCAGGGAGCCCCTTTTTCATTAGCTTAAAAATAGGCTTAGAAATCACTCGGGTGTACTGAGCCAAGTGACTTAGGTCCGAGCAGACGATGGAAAAATTGTGTTTTTTGGGATTGATGCCCTTGATCCTGCAGATTTTTTCTACTGCACGGGGTTGGTTGATATCGCAACCTAGCCCATAGACCGTGTCGGTAGGGTAAATAATTACCCCTCCATCCCGGAGTACCTCCACCACCTGCTTAATGCGTCGAGGATCCGGGTTTTCTTCGTATAATCGGATAAATTCCGCCATGGTTTCTTAGGTTAACCCCTGTAAATCCTCCCATTTGGCCTGCAATTCCTGAACGATGGGAAGATCTGCAGGTGCCCAATTCAAAGATAAGAGGTCTTCTTTGTCCAACCACTGACTTTGGGCATGTTCCATTAGTTTCAAACTACCTCCTTGCCAGGTAGCAAGGAAGGGGATTAATTGAATTACCTTGTTTGGGTAGTGATGCAAGACCGGAGTCAAGCTACCACAAATCCGAATTTCAATAGACAGCTCCTCTCCAATTTCTCGGAGCAGGCATTTTTCTGGGCTTTCACCTCCCTCCACTTTTCCTCCAGGAAACTCCCAGCAACCGGGCAAATCCATGGCGGGTCCACGTTGGGTGGCCAAAATTTTTCCCTCATGAAAAAGGACAAGGCAGCTGACTTGGATGGGGTTCACGGCAAAATAAATAGGACTGAGGATGGGAAAGTGACGATTTTTTTAAAGGTCTAAGGAAACACAAAAATGCCACTTTTATTCGATACATGGCTCTTAGACCCCGTCCAATTCACCTCTGCAGTGGTCCACTCAAAGGAGAAGGTGATCCCTTGGCGATAATTTTCTATTTTTGTTTCTATGCAAATCGAGAAGCGCAAAAAACTACTCCTGGTCCTCGTGATTTCGGGTTCGGTATTGGCCATTTCCATGACCTTTTACTTCTACCAGGTATTTCTAAGCCCCAATACCTTGCAGGATAAGCAGGAGCCCTACCTCCTAAAAATTCCTTCCGGGTCAGTTTATTCCCAAGTAGCCGATCAACTCTACAACGAAAAGGTCATCAACGAAGCTTTGAGCTTCAGCTTTGTAGCCAAACTTTTGGGCTACCAAGAGGCCGTGAAGCCAGGATTGTACCAAGTGGAGCCCGATATGAGTAACCTCGATTTGGTGCGCATGCTTCGGTCTGGAAGGCAAGTGCCTGTCAAAGTCACTTTCAATACCATCCGAACTAAGGAGGAACTTGCAGAAAAAATCACGGCCAACCTCGAAGTTAGCGAAGAACAATTTTTAGCCCTACTTCAGGATTCGGTATACATCCGAAGCTTTGATATGGAAGAGGAAACAGTCCTGAGCTTGTTTATACCAAATACCTATGAGTTTTGGTGGAATACTAATGCTGAAGGGGTATTTGAGCGCATGCAGGAAGAGTACCAGAAGTTTTGGACTGAGGAGCGGAAGCAAAAGGCGGCTGCTTTGGGTTTGAGTCAAAAAGAAGTGAGCACCCTAGCCTCTATCGTACAGGCAGAAAGCCAAAAGGCCGATGAGCGTCCAAAAATTGCGGGCGTGTACCTCAACCGCCTTCGCATAGGCATGGCTTTGCAAGCAGATCCTACGCTGGTTTTTGCAGCAGGGGACTTTAGCATTAAGCGACTTACGGCCAAGCAAATGGCGATTGACAGTCCCTACAATACCTACAAGTATGCGGGACTCCCTCCTGGCCCGATCAACCTTCCGGATATCAATTCCTTAAATGCAGTGTTGAATGCCGAATCCCACGATTACCTTTATTTCTGCGCCAAGGAGGATTTTTCTGGCTACCATTCCTTTGCGGTGAGCTATTCCGAGCACCTCAACAATGCGCGACGCTACCAACGGGCTTTGAATGCCGCTAATATTTACTGATATGTTTAAAGCAAAAACACAGATCCGGGTACGCTACGCTGAAACAGATCAGATGGGGTATGTTTATTACGGCAATTATGCGATGTATTTCGAGGTAGCCCGGGTAGAGGCCTTGCGATCCGTAGGATTTTCCTACCGAGAAATGGAGGATAGCGGTATCCTGATGCCTGTGTTGGAAAGCCACATCACCTACCTCAAGCCGGGCAAGTACGATGATTTGCTTACCATACATACCGTAATTCCAGAGCTTCCGAGCGTAAAAATTCGATTTGAGTACCAAGTAAGTAACGAGGCAGGAGAACAAATTACGCGAGTCTGGACGACCTTGGCATTTCTTAAAAAGGAAAACCACCAACCTACTCGGCCACCCAAGAACTTGCAGGATTTGCTTCATCCCTATTTCAACTAAGCTACACACGCTGTGATCAAGGAAAGAATTTCTAAGTGGAGGATACGGTTTCAGCTGAAAGCTCGGGCCCTAAAAAAAATTCACTTCGGAAGTCAAAGCAAAAATCTTTACGATGTCCTGCGGATTTTTATACAGCAACTCAAAAAAGATGACATCAACGAGCGAGCTGGGTCTATGGCCTTTAGCTACACCATCGCCTTATTTCCCTTGCTTTTATTTTTACTCAACCTAGTCCCCTATTTACAGGATTTTTTTCCTTTAGTCACTACGCAAAACATCCTATCCTTTGTTCAAGGGATTATGCCATGGGATGTGTATCTCAGCATCGAATCTACCTTGCTGGATATTGTGTCCAAGCCTCGACAAAGTCTCCTTTCCTTGGGTTTTTTCTTTGCGCTTTTTGCCTCTACCCAGGGGGTGGTATCGATGATGAATTCCTTCAATTCCGTGTATAAAACCAAGGAAAATCGAGGTTGGCTGGCAAGTCGAGGCATTGCTGTAGCCATCGTGGTGGTTTTGGTGGTGACCATTCTAGCCGCAAGCTCAGTCATGATCATTGGAAGTTTTCTAATTACTGAGTTGAGGGAAACCAACTTATTTTCAAGTGGATTTATGATCTTCTTGTTTACTACGCTCAAATTCTTCATTCTCCTTTCTGTATTTTTCCTCACCTCTGCTTTTATCTTTCGCTTTGCTCCAGCTATCCATGACAAATGGCACTTTTTTTCTACGGGGGCTCAGCTCGCAGGGCTCTTGATTACGCTATCCTTTTATGGCTTTATTTTTTACTTGGAAAATTTTGCGAGCTACAACAAACTCTATGGATCTATCGGTACGATTATCGCCTTGATGCTATGGCTTTACCTGACTTCGGTCATCGTATTGGTTTGCTTTGAAGTGAATGTGAGTTTTGACTTGGCTGAGGAAAAGCAGCGAAATCGAGACAATTTGAAAAAGCTAATGGCCAATTCGAAAGAACAGTAGGGCTGTTTGATTCTCCTGGATCTCACAACAAATCGAGAGGGATCCAATTTGAAGGCATATCGAGGCATATTGAATTCTAAATATCCATTTGGAGCGGCTCTTTTGAAAAATAACCGCAAAAAAATCAAGGACTTACAATAAAAACTGGGAAAGGAGTTGGCATAACTCCTTCAATCCGCTATTTTTGCACACTCGATTACCTATCGACACGCTTAGAGGAGTGGCAGAGTGGTCGATCGCGGCGGTCTTGAAAACCGTTGTACCGTGAGGTACCGGGGGTTCGAATCCCTCCTCCTCTGCATTGAAGCCCTTTCGGAATACCGGAAGGGCTTTTTTATTCACACCAGTCAAAAGCCTTGATTTTTTAAAGGATTTTTCCTACCACTTTTTAACTAAAAAGAGCACCTCACTTCCATAAACTTCCGAGATCAGGATTTGATTTGAACTAAAATTGTGCACAAATCCTATTTTGCAAAATTCAGTGATTAGCGGTATTGGAAAATTCAAATTAACTTCGAAGATTGCTTCCAATAAAAATAGTTATCAGCTAGGTTAATTTTCTTTATTCATTTAATCACCTAACTGACCAAAAAAAGTGCTTCAATTAAGCTGATTTAATATGTTCAGCAGGATTGTATCGCTGGAAGATTGAAAGTAGTTAACAACACCAACACCAACATGAATAGACTTGTATTAGTATTTGTTTTGTTTACGATGACCGTTTTTTTTGGTCTTGCCGTAACTGTTGTACAAATCGCAACAGATAGTTTTTACTTTCCTTTTGATTCGGGAGAGTCCTTTGATACAAAGGCACTAGATGATACCGAAAATTACATGGAGTCAGATGAATACATAGATACCGAAACTGGGGCTGACTACGAAATCAGTGAAAGTGAAGAAGAAGCAATTGTCGATACCGCACAATTATCCACCTTCAACTGGACCTGCGGAGACGGAACAGTGATTGATGGCTCTTGGACCAATGATGGGGAATGTGATTGCAACGACTGTACTGATGAATCAGTTTATGTATGTCCAAGTGGGCAACTGATCGCAAAAGCCTATGTCAACGATGGGGAATGCGATTGTGAAGGGTCCTGTGACGATGAAGCATAATTGAAGCCAACCAAATCCCCTTCATGGAGGCAGTAAACTGTTCCAAAAGGTGGCTAACCAATAGAAATAAACCTTAAATTAATCCTTAACCTACCTATCCTATGATTGGATTATTTATTATCTACTTCGCAGTAATTGTATTACTCATAGCCTCTATGTGGGGTGTTTTCGCCAAAGCAGGCAAACCAGGTTGGGCTGCCTTAATTCCAATTTACAACCTCATTGTTTTGTTGGAAATCGTAGGTAAACCCTGGTGGTGGTTATTACTGATGATGATTCCGCTACTAAACATCGTATTTGCTGTATGGACGTACAATCTCTTGTCAAAGAGTTTTGGAAAATCAGAAGGATTTACGGTAGGGTTGCTTTTGCTTAGCATTATCTTCTTACCCATCTTGGCCTTTGGAGAAGCAAAATATCAGGGTCCAGCGGGAAGTAATGAGGTGGCGAATACCCCAACTTTCAATAAAGCGGCATCGAATACCCAAAATTTCAATAAACAGCCATCGAATACCCCAACATTCAATAAAATGGGTTCGGATAACCTAAGTTTAACTAGCGAGGGATTGAATAAACCAACCAAAAGTAAAGAGGGAGTGAATAAGCCAACCAAAAGTAAAGAGGGGTTGAATAAGCCAACCAAAAGTAAAGAGGGAGTGAATAAACCAACCAAAAATAAAGAATCATCGAAAACCCCAACTTTAAATAATGAGGGTTCGGACACCCTAATTTTAAAAAAAGAGGGTTCGGATACCCTAACTTTCAATAATGCGGGGTCCCTAAAATCGAAAAAAAGTGCTTCAGATTTATGAAGCACTTTTTTTTATAACCCACTTCAATTAAATCCAGCCAGCTCCTACCCTACCCGAGACTCTGAATACAAATCATAGGCAGCCACCAATAGCTGTTGGGCGGGAGATGTCCCGTATTTTTCATAGGACGTCAGGTCGGCCCGCTTTTCTATATAAACAGGTTGGTATTCTTGTTCGAGCTCATCCCAAATGATCAACAGGTAGGCAAAAGGAATCCTACTAGCACGGCCCTGCTCCAGCCAAGCATTAAATCTGGATTCGTCTAAAGGTTTGGGGTATTCCGAACTGTTGAACATAGTAATTGATGAGTTAAAGAAAATAGGCAGCATTACCTGCCCTGACGCTCCTGATCGACTACCCTTTTCGTACCTGAGGAATGACCTCTTCCCCGATGAGCGCAATCGTCTCACTCAATTGCTGATGGCTGAGTCCCGCATTGTCTAGTTGAAAGGTAAAGCGGTCTATTCCTCCCAAGGAAGCACTGTGACGGAGGATTTTTTCAGCCACCTCCTCCGCACTTCCTACGAGATAAGCACCCCTAATAGCATTTTGGGCTTCAAAATGCCCACGAGTCACGGGAGGCCAACCCCGCTCTCGACCGATACGGGTGAAGGTTTCGGCATAGCCTGGATAGTAATTTTCCACCGCCTCCTCGTGCGTCTGTGCCACATAGCCAAGGGAATGCAAGCCTACTTTCAGGTCTTCTTGTGCATAGCCGGCCTTGTCTCCAGCTTCCCGATACAAATCAATCAGGGGACGGAAGCGATGTGTCTCCCCACCAATCACTGCCACCATAAGCGGAAGTCCTAAGGAACCCGCACGGACAAAGGAAGCTGGAGTACCTCCCACCCCCAACCAAATGGGAAGCTGCTTTTGCATCGGTCTCGGGTAGATCGCTTGCGCCTGCAAGGCAGGTCGAAATCTTCCCCTCCAGGTGATCACTTCTTGTTCGTTGAGCTGCAGGAGTAGGTCCAGCTTCTCAGCAAACAAGGCATCGTAATCTTGGAAATTCAAGCCAAAAAGTGGGAATGCCTCTGTAAAGGAACCTCTGCCTACTACCAGTTCGGCACGACCTTGGGAAAGTAAATCCAAGGTGGCAAACTGTTGGAATACCCGAACCGGGTCGGCTGCACTGAGCACCGTCACTGCACTACTCAATCGAATCCGAGAAGTTCGCGACGCCGCTGCTGCCAATATCACAGAGGTAGCAGAATCCAAAAATTCCTTGCGGTGGTGCTCGCCAATGGCAAATACATCCAGTCCCTTTTCGTCAGCCAGCTGAATGCGATCCAATAATTCGCGCAAGGCATCTTGCGCCGTACCTACTGGATTGCCTTGGGCATCCGTCACAAAAGCCGCAAAGCTATCTATTCCTATTTCCATGGGGTAAACCTAGGGAGTCTTGACTAATTACCCAAGCGTTTGGGTAGCATCAATCCCCATAAGGCTTGTTTTCCGAGTTGAAAAAAGGGTATTTTAGGGAAATGAATCCCCAAATCCTGATCGATATCGTCACCCTCACCATGCCTTTTGGGAAGTATAAGGGAAGGCTGCTTTGCGATATCCCTGAAGATTACTTGGTATGGATGCATAAAAAAGGTTTTCCAGGGGGCCATTTGGGCATGTGCCTCAATACCTTGTATGAAATCCGACTAAATGGATTGGAGGAATTGATTCATGAAATTAGATCGCGGTATCCGAGGACAGCAAGATCCTAAGGTCTACCTAGCTAAGGTAGCCTAGGGCTTCACAATCCACTCCTCGTGCAAAATCTGGATGGCATGACGGATCACTCGGATGTACCCCTCTTCTTCGGTGGGATCACAACCATTGCTGATGACTACAAATCCATACTTTTCTTCTGGATTGAAAAACATCGCGCTATACAGTCCATAAGCAGATCCCGTATGCCCAACCAATTCCACTCCTGGAATAAGCACGTCCGTTTTCCAGAGGGCCAATCCATAGTTTTCATCCGAAGAAAGAGGGGATTGCATTTCTTTTGCATGGGCAGCAGAAATAAGTCGCACCTTGCCGGCCTTCCCATAGTTCATGTGGAGCAGGAGGTATTTGGCTAGATCTGGTGCTGAGATTTTCATACCCCCCGTTGGGGAAAAAATAGGAGTGCTGTAGCCCGAAATGTAGGTTTTAAGTTCCTCACTTTTGGAAACGTAAGCTGCTGGTGATGCAGTAAACTTGGCCGAATCCCGTTGATAGGCATAGAGCGTGGCGAGACGGCTTTTATCCAATTGATCTACATCATAACCTCCATAAAGGCCCAGTGGCTGGAGGATGTTTTTTTGGATGTAGGCATCAAAGCGAACTCCAGAATACTTCTCCAAAATTGCTCCTGCTAGGTTGAAGTTCAAGTTGCAGTACTGGTAGCCCTTTCCTGGGGCATAGGCATTGTAGGCTTCTTGCCAGGCAGCATTCTTCTCGGGATGGATGGCATCCAAGGTGAAGTACCCTTGTTGATCATTGATGCTAGAGGTGTGAGAAAGTAGCATCCGGAGGGTAATCACGGTATCTGGAAATTTGGGATTCCGTATCCGAAATCCAATCAGGTTACTTACATCATCGTCTAGGGAAAGAATTTTTTTCTCGACCAGCTGCAGGAGGGCTGTTGCCGTGAAGGATTTTGAGATAGATGCGATTCGAAAGAGATCTGAGGTCTCCAAAGGCTCCTTCCCCTCATCCTTCCAACCCAAAGCTTGGGTATGGACCACCTTACCCTCTTTGACCACTGCCACAGACAGTCCCATCACGGGATAGTCCTGCATCAATTGGGTCAGACGCTGTGTGCTGGACTCTTGTGCCTGCAAGGGAATTATGAATGCGAGCAGGCAACCGAAAAAGAGTGTGGAGAAGGTTTTCATGAGAGAAAAAAAAGGATATGGATATAAAGCCCTCAAGATAATAAATGGGTAGGGTAAGTTATTGCTCTAGCCAGTCAAAAAGAGACTGTTAGGATTTAAACTAGTTAAATTCACTATATATTTATTGTTTATCAATAATTTTTTATTGATGTTTGTAAAAAAATTAAAAACATGAATACTCCGCTCAACACTTGGAAAGAAAAGTGGACCCAGCAACCCACCTTAATGCTGATTACCGTCATTATCTGGTCAATTTTTATTGGACTATGCATTCAAGCAGGCACCTTGCTTTTTACATTCGTCTATAGTTTTTTCAAGCCTATAGTAGCACAGAACCTGTATGAAGGATTGAATTTATATCCCTTACTCCAACAAGATATTTGGTTCTATGGGGGAATTGTAACACTCATCCTTTCTATAGCCATTTTGAAAGCACAACTGTTTTACACCATGATCCGGATTTTCCTGAAGATTGACCTGGTACACCCTTTCAGCAAGGAAATAGCCAAGTTGATCAGCACTATCAGTTATATTGCCTTTGAAATAGGCGTTTTTATTTTGATGGCAAGAGGCTGCGCAAGCTGGTTGATTAAGCGTTCATTCGAACTAGAAGGACTGCAATCCCACCTCTCGGGGGCATTTGAATATTTCTTGTTGAGCGCACTAATTTTTGCCATTGCGCAAGTATTTAAGCGTGGAGTAGAGATCCAGGCTGAAAACGAGTTAACCGTCTAAGCCATGGCAATCGTAGTTAACCTAGATGTGATGATGGCCAAGCGGAAAATGTCCCTCAACGAACTATCCGAGAAAGTGGACCTCACGCTGTCCAACCTTTCCATTCTCAAAACCGGCAAAGCCAAGGCCATCCGATTCAGTACACTAACCGCCCTCTGCAAGGCGCTAGATTGTCAGCCGGGTGACTTATTGGAGTATGTGCCAGAAACAAAGGAAAACCACATAGACACATAGAGCAATTTTAAAAAAACACATAGACACATAGAGAATGATAGAATTTGAGGTTATGCCATGTGTCGGTTTAAAAATTAGACCCCTAGGCGGTTTATAATCTATGTGCCTATGTGGTTTATATCTATATGTCTATGTGGTTCTAAATACTATCTGGTTTACCTAATTTGTAACTTTAAACCCGAATCAATTACTTAATGGCTCAACCCAACACTCAGATCGACCGATTTCTCATCGAAGGATGCATGCGCTGCTCTTTGGGCGCTACCCCAGCCTGCAAGGTGCTACTTTGGACGGATATATTGGAGTTTTTGCGACAACTGATCTTGGAAACGGAACTACAGGAAGAACGAAAATGGGGTGTACCAACCTACACCCTAAATGGCAAAAACGTGGTGATGTTGGGGGTCTTTAAGGATTCCTGTGTGTTGAGTTTCATTAAAGGACAGCTAATCACAGATCCCAAGGCGTTGCTCGAACTACCGGGCCCCAACTCTCGCGAAGGCAGAATCCTTCGCTTTACCAAACTCAGCCAAGCTACGCTGTTGGAAAAAGACATCCGACACTACCTGCAAGAGGCCATTCTGGTAGAGCAATCTGGGAAAAAGGCTGCCCCTAGTTCAAACCCACAAGAGCTCCCCGCCGAACTCCTTCAAAAATTCGCGGAGCATCCCGGTCTAGAAGCCGCATTTTTTGCACTGACTCCAGGTCGGCAGCGGGGCTACCTCATCCATTTTTCTGGAGCCAAACAGTCGCCTACACGACTTAGCCGCATCGACAAATGTGTCCCAAAGATCTTTGCAGGCCAAGGGATGATGGATTAGATTGATCACTTTGTCAACAGCGGGCAGACCACGGTCACTGCTCATTTAATTGAACCACAAACCCTATTTCCTTCCCTCACAGAAAAAGAAAAGGGAGTAATAAAATTATTTTTTCTTTTTGAACATTTAGGCGATTTCGGGAAGGCCATGAAACGATTTTTGTTTCCCGATTGGGAAACTATTTTTTCAACATATCCGTTTAACAAATGAAATCCCAAAAGTTTCAAAGTTAAATTCCATCATGAAAAATAAACCACTGCAGCAATTCTCACTAGAAGAGATCACCGATAAATACATCGGAAAAAAAGGAAGCGAAAAACGTGACGCATTTGAAAATGAATTACGATTAGACTTATTAGGCGAAGCCCTTAAACAAACACGCATCAAGCAAAAGCTGACCCAAGCAGAATTGGGAAAGCTTGTTGGAGTTCAAAAATCTCAAATTTCAAAACTTGAAAACAGTGTGAAAGATGCAAGATTTGAAACAGTGCTCAAGGTTTTTAAAGCCTTGAATACCCGCATCACATTCAAATTGGAGTTGGAAGAAACTACTTGCTAACGCTCAGATTCTAAACCTTGCCTTTGTAATAAACTCTTTCATTCTTAACTTTTTTAACTAGCTAACCCAGTTAGCTACCCATTGTAATCTTAGCATTTACCTGCGTTCTTTGTAGAAGCAAGAATATCCCTAGCCACCATGTCCCAAGCCACACTCATTCAGCAAGTATCCCTCGTCAACGAAGGCAAAATCCAAGTTTCAGACGTCCTTATCGAAGGGGAACGCATCCAAAAAATCGGTTCCATCCCTGCCCAAGACCAGTACCAGATCGTGGATGGCCGCGGCAAGTACTTACTTCCTGGTGTGATCGACGGACAGGTACACTTTCGTGATCCCGGGCTAACCCATAAGGCAGACCTCACAAGCGAAAGTAAGGCAGCTATCGCCGGCGGAGTGACCTCCTTTATCGAGATGCCCAACACCCGCCCCAATACGCTAACCCTCGAGCTTTGGGCCGACAAATACCAATTGGCCTCCACAAAATCTCTTGCCAATTATGGTTTCTTGCTCGGCATCACCGCCGACAACCTGGATGAGGTCATCCAATGGGACACCTCCAAGCACCTAGCCATCACGGACGATGGACTGTATTTTACAGGAAAGGGAAATATCCTCGCGGATCAACCTGCCATGCTGGAAAAGCTCTTTGCAGCACACAAAGGTCTAATCGCAATTCACTCCGAGAAGGAGGAGATCATCGAGAAAAATGAGGAGCTCTACCGCGAAAAATACGGAGAAAATGTTCCCATCGCCTGCCATCCCTTGATTCGAAGCGAACAAGCCTGTTACGAGGCGACTGAACGGGCCATCAGCCTTGCCGAAAAACATGGAGCCAGATTGCATATCCTCCACCTGAGCACTGCCAAGGAAACAGATCTTTTTCGCAACGACATTCCACTTGAAAAGAAAAATATTACCACTGAAGTTTCGGTACACCACCTCTGGTTTACGGACCAGGACTACGAGCGACTAGGTGTCTTAATCAAGTGGAACCCAGCCATCAAAACTCAAAAAGACAAGGATGGGCTACTTGCTGCGCTACTTGATGACCGCATCGACATCATTACCACCGACCATGCGCCGCACACCTTGGAAGAAAAGCAAAAGCCCTACTTCCAGTCCATGTCCGGCGCACCTCTGGTGCAGCATTCCCTCAACTGCCTACTTGAATTCTACGCTCAAAACAAAATCAGTCTGGAGAAAATCGTGGAAAAAATGTGCCACAATCCCGCCATCCTCTACCGCATCAAGGAGCGTGGCTATATCCGTGAAGGCTACTTTGCAGATTTGACACTAGTAGATCTCAATAGCGAGTGGACCGTAAGCAAGGAAAATATCCTGTACAAATGCGGCTGGTCTCCTCTGGAAGGCACGACCTTCCACAGCAAGGTACTCAGCACCTGGGTCAACGGACACTTGGCCTACGCTGACGGAGTATTTCACAAGGAAGTCAAAGGCAAAGCCCTGGAAGTTCAACCCAACTAAACCCTTATGTCGGGATTTTTTGAAGGGAGGCAACTCGTTATCGCCAGCATGCACCAAAAGGAGCAGGTTCTTCAGCCCCTCTTGGAAGCGAGCTTAAAGGTAACTGTATCTGTAGCCTATGGTCTAAATACCGACTTGCTCGGCACCTTCTCTGGAGAAATCGCCCGCATTGCAGATCCATTGACCACGGCACGGAAAAAATGTGAGTTGGCCATGGACCTCAGCGGTTGCGATCTGGCAATCGGCAGCGAAGGCTCCTTCGGCGCACATCCATCCGCATTCTTTCTTCCCGCCAACGAGGAGTGGCTCCTGCTCCTAGATCGAAAAAATGGATTAGAAATCCATGCCCGCCACCTCAGCACTGCCACAAATTTTGCAGGACAAGCCTTTTCAAACTTGGAGGAGCTGGATGACTTTGCGCATAAGGTAGGTTTCCCAAGCCATGGCCTCATCCTTCGACGGAGCAAAGACAATCTGGAAGGCATCTTGAAAGGCATCACAGCTCCTGACCAACTGCGAACAGCTGCATTACAGCTACTAGAAACTCAAGGGGCTGGATTTGTTGAAACAGACATGCGGGCGATGTTCAACCCCAGTAGAATGCAGGTGATTGGAGAAACAGCCGAGCTCCTGCTTCAAAAGTTGAATTCCTACTGCCCCTCCTGCCAACTGCCTGGTTTTACCGTTACCTCCGCAGAACCTGGGCTTCCCTGTAGCCTCTGCGGCACTCCAAGCAGCGCTGCTTTGGCACACCTGCTCGTTTGCAGCCACTGCCAAAATGAAGAAAAGGTAAAGTTTCCTCACGGAAAACAAACGGAAGACCCCCAGTATTGCCAGGTTTGCAATCCTTAATCCACTTTTCTAGTCCTTCTCTCCGGTGGGATTTTTATTAAAAAGAAGTAAATTGGAGCAAATGCCTTGCCCATGACCTCTACCCGTTTCATTTTCTCAAGCCTAATTTTTGCCCTCAGTTTCACAGGGATTCAAGCCCAGCAGAAAGTTGCTAAAAATCCAAGCCTAACTTACCAAACCTACAGCCCCAAGTCGACAGATCTAAAGATCGATCGTGCCGCCTATGCAGAAAAGCTCGAGGGCTTTTGGTTGGCAACCTGCATCGCCAACTGGACCGGACTTGTAACGGAAATGGATAAAATCGGGAATATAGGTGAAATCAAAACGGGACCATTTTATACCCGAGCTGACTGGGGCAAACCCGATCAAGGCAGCATCTGGGCAGCAGGAATTCCGAGCAACCTATCTCCGACCATTGACTTTGTATTTGCTGACGAAGACACGCTTTGGGGATCAGATGACGACACAGATATCGAGTACATCTACCAGGAACTCCTACTCCAAAACCAAACTTCATTTCTTACTGGGGAGCAAATTCGCGACGGATGGATGAAACACATTAAAGGAGAAGAAGAAAACTACCTCTGGGTGTCCAACCAAAAAGCACTTGATCTGATGAAGTCCGGGCTAGTTCCACCAGCCACAGGGGCCCCAGAGCACAATCCGGAGTACGAAATGATTGATGCCCAACTCACCACAGAGATTTTTGGGCTATATGCCCCTGGAAGACCCGACATGGCCGTCAAGATAGCCACACTTCCCATCCAAACTACAGCCAGAGAAGAAAGTGAGTGGATTTCGGCTTATTATGTTCGGCTATTTTCCCTTGCCAGTACCACAGACACTTCCCTTCCTATCAAGGAGCAACTTACTATAATGGCGGAGCAAGCGGCCTTGGAACTCCCAGCCTCCTCTTATCCAGCCGCCATGTACCGCTACGTGAAAGGCTTGTATGCATCGGGGATTACTTGGGAACAAGCACGGGACTCGGTTTACCAGCGCTACCAGGTGGAGCAGCTCGATGGCTACGACATCAGCAGTAGAAAAATGTACTGCAACGGCTGCTTTGCGGCGGGCATCAACTTTGCCTCCAGCCTTGTGAGCCTTTTCTATGGAGAAGGTGATCTGAAGGAAACCATCAAAATCGGCGCTTTGGCGGGATGGGATTCCGACAACCCTACCGCTACCTGGGGTGGATTGATCGGGTTTATGCTCGGTAAAGAAGGAGTAGAAAAGACTTTTGGGCGAAAATTTTCAAACAAATTTCACATTCACCGCACAAGAGTCAACTTCCCCAACGAGGGCATCGACACCTTTGAAGCCATGGCTCAAAAAGGACTGCGGATCATCGATCGCGTAGTGCAAGAAGAACTCAAGGGCGGCGTAGACCTAGGCAGCAATAGCTGGTACATCCCAAAAAAGTAAGATCCTTGCTGTATTAGAGTTTGTGCTTTTCGCATTGCCCTTTGATTAGCAGATAGCCCTGCTCAGCCATCTCCCAAGGATCTGAGAACTCTCGCCAAACCCCGATTGCATTGGCAAAGTCTGGGTCATTGCGTGAAAAACCCTCAATGGTCAGCCAGCCTGAATAGCCCACCTTCTTCAAGGTAGCGAAGGTTTCGTCAAAATTCACATGCCCTGAACCTGGTGTACCGCGGTCGTTTTCTGAAATATGCACATGCCGCAAGCGTGGCGCGATTCGTTCTATGGCAAGCCCTAGTTTTTTCTCCTCCATATTCGCATGATGGGTATCAAACATGCCCTGCACATTCGGGTGATTGACTAGCGCCAATAAGTGATCTAGCTGCACCATGGTATTAGCCAGGTAGCATTCGAATCGATTGAGTGCCTCAGGAGTCAGCAGGATACCCAAACTTTGCGCATAGGCCCCTGCATCCCGAAGAACTTCCGCAGACCATTCGTATTCCTCAGGCAACGGGGCCCGTGCCACAAAAGTGGCAAATGCGGAATGAAATGGCCCGCACAAGACCTGAGCACCTAGGTCAGCCGCGCGGTCGAGTACCCAATGTAGTTTTTCTTTTGCCTTCTCTCTGACGACTGGATCAGGGGAAATAGGATTTTCTGCGGCTCCCATGACAGTAACTGCGGTTACTTCCAATCCTATTTTTTTGCAATAATCCCCCACCGAACGACAAGAAGCCGCATCTGTATCCCCAATAAAAAATTCGACTCCATCGTAACCGATTGCTTTCAAGCGATCCAGAATAGGAAAGAGCTTGGGGGAAATTTCTGCCGACCAGGCGAGTACGTTGAAACCTATTTTAGTCATGGGTGAACGGATTAGGAAAGGAAAATTGATTGTACAACTATTTGAAATCCTGAACGCGCATACCCTTGCGGAAGGTGTCAAATCCAAAAGGAGTGGGCTGATAAGTTCCGACATAGTCTACCGATAGTTCGGGAGTCACAGCATCTCCCATTCCGAGCAACCAGAAAGATGCATTAATTACAAGCCTTCTCAGACCAGCACTCTGGAAGTCCAAGGAAGCACCTAGGGTAGAGGCAAAGGCCATTCCTGATTTTCCTCCTTCAATTTGATAGGGCTTCGTCCAAGCAATCGGCATCACCGACTTTTCCCAGATAAGCGGAGCTTGGTCATTCATCCCAGCGGTGGACTGTCCATACACAAATACGTCTGCATCGGCTGGCAACTCCTTAATTCCATACACATCGGAAGGTCCCCAGATATCTTTAACCCCCCGAAGAATCGGGTGATTGGCACCCTGCTTCACCCCATCAATCAAGGCTCTTGTTCCCTCCTTCCCATGAATACCATGGTGATTGATCCAAGTTTCTCCAAAGATCCGTTTCCCAAAGCCTTGCTCCCAACCCGGCACTTTGCTCATCCAGTCCCACTTTGCAAATCTGGAACTCTTATTTTTTTGATAGGCAAAGCCATGGGTGGAGGTTCGCAAGCCAATTATAGGTTTGCCCGCCAACAGATAGTCCTCCAAGTACTTTGCCTGGTCATCAG
>CANGUK010000017.1 GCA_947457095.1 Cyclobacteriaceae bacterium | reverse complement strand
TGCGGATTGAGTTGGTTAAATTTGCTAGCCTAAACTGATTTTTTAAACCCAGGGATAGGCATCTTTGTCCTTCCAAAAAGCACTCTTTAGGGGAAAATTAGAATAGATTTTTTAGGCACCATCGCGTGAATTTTCCAAAAAAATAGGGAAAATTTACAGCATGAGAATTCTAGTAGTAGAAGATGAGCAAGGTATTTCCAATTTCCTCAAGCAAGGCTTGGAGGAGGAATCCTTTGCTGTCGACGTGGCGGACAATGGAAAAGTAGGTTTGGAAATGGCGCTCTCCGGCAATTACGATTTGCTCCTGCTGGATTGGATGGTGCCTGGAATAAGTGGAATCGAACTCACGCGACTCTTTCGCAAAGAATACCCTACGACGCCTATTATTTTTTTAACGGCCAAAGATACCGTAGATGAAACCGTTTTTGGCTTGCAAAATGGAGCCAACGATTACATCAAAAAACCTTTTCATTTCGAAGAACTCCTCGTGCGGATCCGCGTTCAAATGCGTAATTCCGGTCAAACCGAAGAAAGACTCACTCTTGGACCGATTGTACTCGAACCAGAGAAGCATTTGGTACTTCTAGAAGGCAAAGAAGTGGCACTTACTCAAAAGGAATTTGCCTTGCTGGAATACCTAGTACGGAACAAAAACAAAGTATGTCGAAGAACCCGTATCATCGAGAGTGTTTGGGACATTCATTTTGATTACAACACGGGCATTATTGATGTATTTATCAATTCCCTCCGCAAAAAACTCCAATTGAGTAAGGGCGAGGACTACATTCAAACCATCCGTGGGGTGGGGTACATGGCTAAAGATCGATGAACAGATCCTACAAAGAACGGATAGCGCGTAGGCTCACCCTGGTGACTGCAGGCATCTTTTTCCTCGTGTTTCTACTGATCTATTTGGTAGCCAACTATACCGTGGTGCACAACATTGATCGTGAACTTCAATTGGAGATTGATAAGCACAAGGGGGAGATTTTTTTGGTGAATGGGAAAATTCGTTTTCTCCACATGGACGAGTGGGAAGAGATGGAGCATACCCAACTCCAACTTAATCCTATTTTTATTGAAATTGTCGATTTGGAGGGAAATTCCATGGATCGTTCTCCCAATTTGGGAGAAAATCACCTTACTTTTTCTCCAGAAAAATCACTAGCCGAAGAGGCTTGGACTCAAAAAATTGGTTCCCGAGAGGTACGGCAGCGGCAGATTCCTTTACTGACGGCAGGCAAACAAGAAGGTTATTTATTATTGGCCAAATCCTTTGCTGATTCCCGTGAACTGCTGGATAATTTACGGAATGTCCTGCTCTTTATCTACCCTTTGATTTTGGTTTCCCTATACCTAAGCATGCGCTATTTGGCGGGAAAAAGCATAGAGCCTCTGGAGCTCATTAGCCAAAAAACCAATCAGATTACCCAGCAAAACTTGAATGAGCGTGTGCCGGAGACCGGTTCCAACGATGAAATCGGCCAATTGACTCGGGCCATCAATAATTTATTGGGACGTCTCGAGCAGGCCTTGCAGCGTGAAAAGCAGTTTACATCAGATGCTTCCCATGAATTACGTACCCCACTCGCGGTTTTGAGAGGCACCTTAGAAGTTTTGATTCGGAAGCCTCGATCTGCTGAGGAGTATGAGTTAAAAGTAAAAACAGCCCTTGTGAGCATTGACCGAATGAGTGCCATGATAGACCAGTTGCTTGCCCTGGCCCGAGTAGAAAATGGAAAGAATTTGGTGAAAGAAGAACTGGAGCTCATCACTTTTTTGGAGGAATTGGCAGACTCAGTTTCCGTAGAGCAGGGACAGCGAATCCAATTTCAGTCTTTGGTGAGCCTTCCGATCTATGAACGTACCAATGAAAAATCCTTGGAGATGATTTTACAAAACCTCTTGGAGAATGCCTGTAAATACACGGGTAGCTCAGGAGAAGTTCTACTTCGAGTTGGAAAAGATACTACTGCATTCATCGAAGTGGTGGACACTGGCACGGGGATCGCTTCGGAGCATTTGGAACAGATTTTCGATCCTTTTTTCAGAGTTCAAGAAGCCTTAGACCATGGAATTCCTGGAACTGGTTTGGGTTTGGCCATCGTCAAAAAATTGGCTCAAGAGTCTTCCATTCAGTTGTCTGTAAGCAGTGAAAAAGGGAAGGGTAGTACCTTCAGATTGGACTTCAACGAAGCTTCTTAAGGAAAAATTAAGAAAGGGCTAAGTTAGTTCTAAGTCAGGGATTGGAGTTTTGTACACTACCCTAGCCTAGGACTTATGCTTGATCGGATTATTCAGTGGAGTATTTCCAATAAATTTTTAGTAGCCCTGTTTATTGCAGCATGGGTTGGATTTGGGATTTATTCCTTAGCCAATCTACCCATCGGCGCAGTTCCTGATGTGACCAACAATCAGGTGCAGGTCATCACGACTTCTCGAAATTTAGCGACCGAGGATGTCGAAAAATTTCTGACCTATCCTATCGAACTGGAGATGGCCAACTTGCCGGGGATCAAAGAAATTCGATCCATTTCCAAGTTTGGACTGTCGGTGGTGACCCTTGTTTTTGACGAGGATATGGGCACCTACCTGCCTAGACAGTTGATTGCGGAGCGTCTCAAAATTGCCGAAGAACGAATCCCAGCAGGATTTGGAACACCAATCATGGGCCCGATATCGACGGGATTAGGAGAAATCTACCAATACGTGATCGATGTCAAGCCAGGCTACGAGGATCAGTACAGCATTACGGACCTGCGTACTATTCAAGACTGGGTAGTTCGAAGAAATCTATCAGGTATTGAAGGAGTTATCGAAGTCAACACCTGGGGTGGATACCTGAAGCAATACGAGGTAGCCATTAATCCGGAGCGCCTCAAGGCCATGGAAGTGGATTTGGCTTCGGTATATGAGGTACTCCAAACCAACAATTCCATCGCAGGTGGAAGCTACATCGAAAAGACCAACGAAAGTTTTTTTATCCGAGGCGAAGGGCAGGTGAAAAACCTGGAAGACATTGAAAATATCGTGGTTGAGCTCCGAAATGGTAGCCCGATCTACATTCGAGACATTGCTGAAGTGAAGTTCGGCCATGCCAATCGCTTTGGAGCCATCACTGCCAATGCACAAGGCGAAAAGGTCTTGGGTCAAGTGATGATGCTCAAGGGGGCAGATGGGAAAGGAACCATTGATCGGGTCAAGGAACGTATTGCTGAAATGGAAACAGCCCTTCCAGAAGGCATTGTCATTAATGGATTTTTGGATCGCTCGGAACTGATAGGACGGACGACCTTCACCATAGTAGAGAACCTGATTTTAGGCTGTCTGATTGTTGTGTTTGTGGTCGTGTTGCTCCTAGGCAACTTCCGGTCCGGACTTGTGGTGGCTTCTGTGATCCCACTCAGTTTACTATTTGCGCTATCCTGCATGTACATTTTTGGGGTAGATGCCAACTTGATGAGTTTGGGTGCAATTGACTTTGGAATCATCATTGATGGCGCAGTAATTATTGTAGAATTCATTGCCTTCCAGTTTACCAAATCCTCCGCAGCTTTCTCGGCACTTTCAGGTAAGGAAATGCAACTAGAAAAAGACAAAATTGCCTTTACGGGCTCGGCCAAAATGATGCATTCTGCGATTTTTGGACAGATTATCATCATTCTGGTTTTCATTCCCATTCTATCCCTTTCTGGTGTGGAAGGAAAGATGTTTCGACCAATGGCAGAGGTGTTTAGTTTTGCCTTGATCGGTGCGATGATTTTGGGACTTACCTATGTTCCTGCGGTGTCTGCGGTATTCCTCAAGTCTGAAGTTCCAGGTCCAAAAAACACCTCCGTTCGGCTACTCAAATTTTTAAACAACCTGTACCTGCCTGCGCTAAATTGGGCTTTAGGTCATAGCAAAGCCATACTCCTTGCAGCAGCAGGGTTACTTTTGGGAGCGATTTTGCTTTTCTCGACCATGGGATCAGAGTTTGTGCCCACCTTGGACGAGGGAGATTTTGTGATTCAGCCCGCCTTGAAGACAGGTACCACCCTGACCAATACTGTGGAGACGATCACCGAAATGGAGCGGATTCTGATGAAGTTTCCTGAGGTTAAGCAAGTGGTCACCCGGATTGGGGCTGCTGAGATCCCTACTGACCCCATGTCCATGGAGGAAAGTGATGTGATTGTTACGCTTCATCCTCCAAGTGAATGGACTACGGTAGAAACCAAGGATGAGTTGGCAGAGGAGTTTAAAAAAGCCCTAACTGCAATTCCTGGATTGGATTATGAATTTACGCAACCTATTGAGATGCGATTCAATGAATTGATCACTGGAGTGCGCGCTGACTTAGCCATCAAAGTGGTTGGGGAGGATTTGGATGTACTGTTGCAAACTGCAGAGGAGATCGAAACTGCCATTCAGGGTGTAGAAGGTGCTGCAGATATCATTCTTGAAAAAGTAGATGGCCTACCTCAAATGAAAATTGAATACGATCGGGCCAAGATTGCGAAGTATGGATTGAATGTGGAGGACCTCAATCAAGTGGTTACCATGGGATTTGCAGGGCTTACTGCGGGAACTGTGTTTGAAGGAGAGAAGCAATTTGACTTGGTGGTGCGCTTTGATGAGCCCTATCGAAAAGATATCGAACACCTCGAAAATGCAGCCATTCTACTTCCAAATGGAGGTAGTATTCCGCTGTCAGAGTTGGCCACAATCTCCTATACCAAGGGACCTGCAAAAATTTCTCGAGACAATACCCAACGAAGAGTGGTTGTAGGTGTCAATGTTCGTAATCGAGATTTGCAGTCTGTGGTGGATGATATACAAGCCATAGTTAAGAATAAGGTAGAGGTTCCAGAAGGCTATCGTGTCGAATATGGGGGGCAATTTGAGAATTTGCAACAGGCAAGAACGCGGCTTTTGATCGCGGTACCCATTGCGCTCCTGCTCATTTTTGTGTTGCTCTACTTTGCATTTTCTTCGGCAAAGGATGCCTTTATGATTTTTACAGCGATTCCCTTGTCCGCAATTGGGGGAATTGTCCTGCTTTGGATGCGGGATATGCCGTTCAGTATTTCTGCTGGGGTAGGTTTTATTGCTCTTTTTGGTATCGCCGTACTCAATGGCATTGTAATGATTGAACATTTTAAATCTATGGCATCTCGCTATACTTCGCTTCGTGAATTGGTGTTGGTAGGCGCAGGAGAGCGTCTTCGTCCCGTACTTCTAACTGCCTCAGCCGCCGCCTTAGGGTTTTTGCCAATGGCTCTTTCTGGGTCTGCTGGTGCAGAGGTACAGCGCCCCTTGGCTACAGTGGTCGTGGGTGGTCTCATTTCGGCTACCTTCTTGACCTTGGTGGTTCTCCCAGTGCTTTATGTTTGGTTTAATTCAAAAAAGGAGCGTTCGACATCTAACATGAAAGGTGCTGCACTACTCATTCTTTTCCTGATTCTTCCACTTGCGAGCACTTGGGCTCAAACTTCTGCTGGATTGACTTTAGAGGAGGCACTTGTCTTGGCTGAGAAGCAAAACTTGGGCATCCAAGCAGCACAAAAGCGGTTAGCGGCTGCAGAAGCCCTGACTGGCTCGGCTTGGAATCTGGAAAAAACACAAGTATATCATGCGCAAGATCAGAATGATATTGCTGAAAATGGTGTATTTAACCGTGTATGGGGTGTGCGTCAGCGATTTGAGATGCCCACTGTTTACAGCACCTCCAAAAACCTGCTCCAGTCGGGGCAAAGTCAGGAAGAGGCACGGTTACAATTGGATATTCAAGCCTTGAAAAAGGAAGTAAGCTTGGCTTTTGTAACCGCTCAGTATTGGATGGAGTTGGAGAAGAATTATGGGTATTTGGATAGTCTCTATGCTGCCTTTTCTGTGGCTGCTAAGCGTCGACTCGAAACTGGTGAAGCTTCCTTATTGGAAAAACTCACCGCTGAAAGCAAGCAGAAGGAAATAGGATTGCGCAGTTCGGAAGCAAAAATCGAAAAATCGAATGCACTAATGCGATTGTCAAGCCTATTGGGTATGGAGGAGGAAATCCAGATTTCTAGTACACCTGTGGTATTGAATTCAGGAATCCCTCAAGACTTGCACCCAGGCATTTCTTGGTATGAGGCGAGCAAGATGCAAGCCAGGTACCAGACCCAAGTGGAGCAGCAGTACTTGTTGCCCGACGTAAATATGAATTTATTTCGAGGGACGAATGTAGCTGCAGGCTCCAAAATTTATCCAGGTTTTGAGGTAGGCGTGGGTATTCCCTTGTTTTTCGGATCTCAAGCCGCAAAGATAAAGGCGGGAAAATTAGTGCAGCAACAGGTGAATTTGGAAGCAGATAATTTTCAGATGCGCCTAGATAATCAAGTTGCAGTGCTACAAAAGAAGCTGGCTCAGCAAAGTCAGGTGATCAACTACTTTGAGCAGGAGGGGATGCGACTAGCGAATCAGTTGCAGGCCCAGGCCACACGCTCCTTTTCCGAAGGAGAAATCGATTTTCTTCAGTATGTACAATTGATAGAAAATTCACGGTCACTTCGTATTCAATACCTAGAAGCGAAGTGGGACTATTTAATCAATCAACTCGAACTTATTTACCTAAATCCCTCATGAAATCTAGTTCAAAAGTATTTTTAGTGCCAGTTTTAGCGCTGTTTCTGCTGTTTTCCTGTACCAAAAAAGAAGATGGCATTGAGGTGACTGAAGCACCAAGTGAATCCACTGAAATTCAATTGACGGAGGAACAATTCCGAACCATGAAAATGGAGTGGGGGGAATTGCATACCGGAGAATTTTCGGAGGAAATTGCTGTGCAAGGCACGGTTCAAATTCCGGTGGAAGGGATGCGAGAAATCACCACCTACTTTGGGGGATATGTGCAAGATCTAAAGTTGATTGAAGGTCAGGAAGTTCGGAAGGGAGAAGTTTTATTTACGCTGGAGAATCCAGAGTTTCTACGCTTACAACAGGATTACTTGGAAACAAAGAGTCAATTATCCTACCTAAAAGCAGAATGGGAACGGCAAAAGACCTTGTCACAGGAACAAATTTCAGCGCAGAAAAACTTTCTAAAAGCGGCTGCGGATTACGAGGCGGCTATGGCAAAAACGCAAAGTTTGAAAAAGCAGTTGGCGCTAATTTCAATTGATGGAGAAACACTTTCTCCAGCAAACATGCGGAGCAAAATATCAATTACTTCACCCATCGCTGGGTTTGTGGAGGAAGTAGTGGCTGTGCCAGGACAGTTTTTACCTTCTGCAGCCAAGGCTCTTGCCTTGATCAGTAAGGAGCATATTCATGTGGAGTTGGTACTTTTCGAGAAAGATGCGAGCAAGGTTCATATCGGCCAAATAGTCGAATTTACCAGTCCTGACCGTCCGGATGAGGTGCTCAAGGCAAAGATAAAAGTTGTGGGCAAGTCCATCAATGCCCAGCGACAGATCAACGTGCATGCTGACCTGATTGATGAAAAGGAGGAAGCTAAACTGACCCCGGGCATGTTTTTGCAAGCGAGAATTCAGCTGGATCCACAACAGTCTTTGGCTGTTCCTGAAGAATCAATCATTGAAGTAGGAGAGGAACATTACATTTTGGTTCAAAAATCAAAAAGTGCAGGTACCTTCACGCTACAAAAAATCAAGGTAACTCCTGGTGCTAAAGGCAAGCAGTATCGAGCAATCTCCACTGCCACAGCCTTAGATTCCACAGCCGTAGTGTTGGTTAAGGGAGGGTTTAATTTGTTATAAAAACGACCTGCTTTTTTAAAGATGGGCTTAGATAGGATGCTGCTGGTTTTTCTTTAGTAAGTTGGCGCTTTAATCGAATTTGGATCTCTAGTTCAAGCATGTACCACCCTTTAGACAATCCCATTTGGTCTGCCTTAAACTCAGGCTCTGCCTCCTTTGCCTATGGCAAAGGAACAGCACGGTTTATAGATCGAAGGATTGGTTTTTTTGCGGGACTTCCCATTTACGATAAGGAACACCTAGCCCAGCTGTATGCCGAGATGGATTCGGGGATGCGGGTGATTGTATTCACCCCTGGGTTTTTGGATTTAGAACCCATCTGGAAGGTGCGCAATGACAATGCTTTGTTGCAGATGGTCTTCGAAAAGCCTTCAATCCACTTGAATCTAGATTCTTCTATTCGTGCACTGGGTAAGGCAGATGTGCCCGATATGTTGGCACTAACTCAGTTGGCTAAGCCTGGACCTTTTTTAGAAAACACGATTGATTTTGGAGGGTATTTCGGGTATTTTGTGGAAGGAAGATTGGTTTCCATGGCGGGAACTCGCCTGGCGGCGGGCCCCTACACCGAAGTAAGCGCAGTGTGCACGCATCCTGAATTTGTGGGGAGAGGATTGGCAAATCTTGTCTTACCTCACGTTATTCAATTTATTCAGCAACACCGTCAAATTCCTTACCTCCAACTCTATCCCGATAACCTACCCGCTTACCGCTTGTACCAACGATTGGGATTTGTGGAGCGGGCCAATTTGCGCGTCTATTCCTTAGAAAAGTAAGTAGTCTGCAGAATGCTATTCAGTGTAGTATTTTGAGGAAAGCCAGTTATCGGAAGGCCTACAAATAAATTAGAATACAATCTAGGATTCCTGATCCCTAGGGCTAGGTAGGCTGTGTCGAAAATTCCTATATTTCACTGCTAAAAATCTTTTCAAGGTCACTTTCTCCCTAATTATTGCTTATGACTCGATTCAAATTCATTTTACTGGGGCTAATGCTATTTTCTCTGGAGCTTTTTGGCCAATCTAAAACTACAAAAACAGAGCATGTTGTGCTGATTACTTTGGATGGTCTGCGTTGGCAAGAATTGTTTCGCGGAGCAGATTCATTGTTGGTTGACGATACGGGAATGGTAGAGCATGCAGGTTCCTTATTGGCTGATTTTTGGCATTCCGATCCCCTGGTGCGTAGAGCCAAACTTTTTCCGTTTGTTTGGGGTACGCTTGCCAAGCAAGGTCAAGTGTATGGGAATCGCTCTTTTGGTGCTAAGGTTGACACCCAAAATAAACTTTGGTTCTCTTATCCGGGCTACAACGAGTTGCTCTCGGGAAGTGCTGACGACATCCGAATTCGGTCCAATGACAAGGTGCCTAACCCGAACAAGACCTTTCTAGAGTACTTGAACGAGATGCCTGCCTACCGAAATAAGGTGATGGCTTTTGGGGGTTGGGATGTATTTCCCTCCATTATCAACGAAACCCGAAGTGGTATTCCTGTGAATTCAGGATTTACTCCTGCAAAGGGGAGTATGCTCTCTGAATCCGAAAAACTCCTCAACCGCCTGCAACAGGAGATTCGCGGACCATGGGAGTCTGTTCGCTTGGACCCCTTTACCCACCATTATGCTTTGGAAGCCTTGCGGATTCAGAAGCCCAGCATCTTGTACCTTGCCTATGGGGAAACAGACGATTGGGCACATGATGGAAAGTATGATGAATACCTGAAATCCGCCAAGCAGACCGATGCCTACCTGAAGGAAATCTGGGAAACCATTCAGGCAGATCCCTTCTACAGAAATAAGACTACGATGCTCATCACGGTAGATCATGGCCGTGGAACGAGCAAAGAAAGCTGGAAAAGCCACGGGGCTGATGTCCCAGGAGCAGGTGAGGTTTGGCTCATCGCTATCGGCCCCGATACGCCTTCATTAGGAGAAATCAAACAGGAAGGACAGTGGCATTCGGCCATGCTTGCACGTACGATCTTTCGCTTGTTGGGCTTGGATTATCCTGAGGCCAAAGCCGCTTCCGAATGGAAAGAAATCCTTGGCCAAACCCGATTGAATTAAATCAAGTAAGTAATCTGAGTTTGGATACAGATTTCTGTGGGCTTAGGTCTCCTAATTTCCTTTCTAAGAATTGACAAAGCCCTTGGAATTGCTTGTGAAGGCAGAACCTTCTTCAAGTCATTCCCTAGAGGTTGGTTACCTATTGTTCCTTTGGCTTCTTATCTAGAAGGAGGAATTCATTGACAACGATCTCGGTGACCGTTTTCTTGTCGCCATTTTTGTCGGTATAACTCCGATTGGTCAATTTGCCTTCTATGGCAATTTCCGAGCCCTTGTCCGTGAATTTGGCCAAGTTCTCTGCAGTCTTGTCCCAGACTACAAGATTGTGCCAAATGGTTTCTTCCACGCGTTCGCCTTTTTGATTTTTATAAACTTCTGAGGTCGCAAGGCTGACGTTTCCTACAGATTTTCCAGATTCCAAGCTTTTTAGATCAAGCTTGCTGCCGAGGTGCCCAATGAGCTGAACTTTGTTTTTTAATGCATTCATCGAAATAAAAATTGAGGTGAAGCAGGAATAATCCTGCAGATAGAAGATTGAAAAATTGATAAGCCAAACTTTGGAAAAAAGGAAAACAAAAATCGGTAGATAAGTACTTTAAACCGTTTGTAAACGACTGTAATCGATTAGGGGTGGGGTAATGGAATGAGGATAAAAGATTAACCCTGCTTTTTTCCGATCCAGAACAGCAAAGTGCCAATGCCTACAAAAATAGCTGTCATCCAAATGGATCGCTCGCTGACCTGCATCATCAGCCACACACAAGCAGCAATTCCCAAAATGGGGATTAGATAGCCCCCCTTTAAGATAAATCTTCCCTCCCCACGGAATTGAGGCCGCAGCTTGGGAATGGCTGCGCAGCTCATCCCGTACAAAAAGAGTCGGGACAGCACGGTCATCGCGGCCAAGACTGTAAACGAACCAAAGGCAGCCAATAAAAAGGCAGCAATCCCAAAAAATACGACTGAGTTGGCGGGAGTTAGGTACCGGGAATGCACCTCTCCAAACCAGCGTGGTAGCGATTTTTCCAAGGAAAGGGCATAGGTCACTCGGGTAGCGGAAAACATGGAGCTGACCAAGTTGGCAAGAACCGAAGCTGCAACTCCTATCATCAATACGACAGCGCCGACAGGTCCAAAAAGACTTGCTGATACATCCAACAAGGGGGTTTTAGAATTGGCAAGATCGGGCAAGGCAGCCTGCGATACGAGTTGGATGACCATGTACAAGACAGCCACTACGGCCAAACCCAGCAACAATCCCAAAGGCATGTCGCGCTCGGGACGCTTGGCCTCACCCGCGGGTACTACCGCTCCCTCAAATCCAACAAAAGCATAGATTAAAAGCAAGGCAGCTGCTCCCAAATCCTTAGCGGGGGGAATAGGACTTTCAAAACTGGGAATTACTTCTGCGCCCAAAAGGATAAATCCGCCGAGTGGAAGGAGAATGAGCACCGCAAACTTGATGACTGTAAACAATGTCATGGAACGTATCGATTCGATCGACCCAAGTACATTGATTACACTCAATCCCACACAAATCACAGCCAAAGAAATAATCCTTCCGGTACCCGTGCCTGCACCATCTATGAAATAGGCGATGGAATCGGTGAGCAAAACTGTATTCGCCGAAAAGGAGATCAACCGGGCCAAGTAGTACAACCATCCCCCTTGGAATCCTACAAATGGGCCAAAGGCCAAGGTTCCGTAACGAATAGGGCCGCCTGTTCCTCGGAAATAACTTCCCAGTTCGGCGAAACACAATATAATGGGTAAGATCAAAAGCGCACAAAATGCATAGACCAGCACGCTGTATTCTCCTGCCAAAGCGGCGGCTCCACTGGGTAGACCAAAAATCCCTGCGCCAATCAATCCATTGACGACCAGCATCCAAATCCCCCAAAGTCCAAGATTTCGAGGGAGCTTTTCTTCAGAGCTAGATGTAGCAGGGGAGGGAGTCACTTAAACTGGATTTTACGCTTGGAAATTAAAGAAAAATTAAACCGAAAAGAGTTTACTGAGACTAATGCCTACTTATTTCTTCCAGTCCAGCACTTCCATACTGCTGAGTTCGGGACCTCCACCTCGATTGGCAGAGCCGGCATGAACCCATATTTTCCCATTTAAATAAGCAATACCAGTGCCGTGTCGCCCCTGCAGTAGATTGGGTAGCTTGCTCCAAGTATTGTTTCGTGTATCGAGGAGTTCTACCTCCGCATGAGCGGGAGTTTGAGCCGAACTTTCTCCATTCATCACTACCAAATAAGGGCCAATGCCCAAATTGGAATTTCCCGCACGCAGTGTGGGTAGCTCAGTTTCTAGCGTAGACCATGTTTCTGTCTTAAAATCAAACACATCCACCTCTTTGTTGGTCAGTTCTAGGACCTTGCCAATTTTGGCGTAGGAGGTTCGTCCCCCTGCAAGGTAGAGCTTGCCCTCTACTAAGGCTGCACTCACATGGTCTCGTGCTCTTGGTGCACTTGGGAGAGATCTCCAAGTTCCTGTCTTTGGGTCTAGCTCATCAAACCAACGTACAAAGCCATCGAAGTGCCCGTCCTGGATTCCGCATACCATGTAAATTTTATTTTGGCGAACCACCACTCCTGCAGAACCGCGTTCTCTATTTTTTGGAAGTGCTGGTCCCTCTCGCCAGGTTTTGGTTTTGGGATTGAATATTAGAATGTTTGGAATTGGGGTTTCATGCGGATAGTTGCCCGTCAATGCCCCTACAATCCATAGTTCTTCTTGAAAGGAAATTGCCTGAAAATGGTGGATTTCCATCGGAGCATCTGCCAGCTTAATCCAAGTGTTGGTTTGGGGATCAAATTCCTCTACTGGTCGTACTCCTCGACCACCTACTGCATACAGCTTGCCGCCAGAAGCAACAAACGAACTTTCGTGTCGAGCAGTGGCCTCGCTTGTGGTAGATACAGCAGTCCAAAGGTCCTGTGCTTCCGCTTGAAGGGAGCCCAGAAAAAGAAAAACTAAAAGGTATCGTAGCATAGAAAATGGAATTGAATGAGTAGTCAAGTTAAGAAAAGATTTTAGAGTAAGAATAATCTAACCCAATGACCTGTCCTACCTATTTATTTCTGAATCGAATGTTTACTTCCCGAAATCTAGAATGCCTCGGATGACGTTGATTTCTCCCATTTCCTTTTTCAAACTTTCCCCTTCCTCATTTGCTATTTTTTCTCGGAATGCACTCAGGTTGGTGATGTATCCATCCAAAGCAGCAAGGACATTTTCTTTGTTTTCAAGAAAAATGGGTGCCCACATGTCAGGGCTAGACTTTGCTAGACGAACGGTTGAAGAAAAACCCGAACCCGCCATATCAAAGATGTTTTTTTCATCTTCCATTTTTTGAAGGACGGTTTTTCCCAACATAAAGGAAGTCAAGTGGGAGAGGTGGGAAACGAATGCCAGATGGCGGTCGTGTTCGGCTGGATCCATAAAGCGAAGCTTCAAGTTCAGGGCATCAAAGAGGCGATAGGCTTTTTCCTTGAGATGTAAATCCGTCTTTTCCAGCTCACAGAGGATCATCACCTTTCGATCCAAGAGACCGGTATCTGCTGCCTTGGGACCAGAATATTCCGTGCCCGCAATTGGGTGTGCAGCTAGGTATTGAGATCGCTTGGGGTGTGCAGCTACCAAACTGCATAGCTTGGCCTTGGTGGAACCTAAGTCAAAAACTAGGGTATTGGGACCAATTTGTGCCAAGGTTTGGACCAATAACTCCCCCAAGGTATCCGCAGGAGTTGCCAAAATCACTAAATCTGTATCGGAATCAGGAATCGACTTGGCCACGTTAATGATTCCTAAGTCCAGCGCATCTTGGAGGTGCTGCGGATTAGCATCCTGTCCGGACAACTGCAGTTCCGGAAATTTCTGTCTGGCGGCAAGAGCAAAGGATCCTCCCAAGAGGCCCAATCCTATAAGGTGTATTTTTTTCATATCAGTGGCTAGGTTTGAGTCGGTTGATGGCTTCTAAGATTTTGAATTCTTGGAGACAAAGGGAGATACGGACATACTCGTTTCCCTCTGAACCAAAAATTTTTCCTGGGGTAATGAAGATGTTTTTTTCGTAAAGTAACTGATCCACTAACTTTTCTGCAGAACTGCCGGCTGGTACGCGGCACCAGACAAATAATCCCGCAGCATCCCGATCATAGCTTAATCCCAAGTGATCGGCAAGGGTCCATACGAGCTTTCTTCGACTGGCATAAATCTCATTCTGTCTTTCAAACCAGGATTTTCCAAGTAAAAGTGCAGCAGTAGCTCCTTTTTGAAGACCAAGAAACATGCCGGAGTCCATATTGGATTTGACTTTAAGAGCTGCATTCACCCATTCTGCTTTTCCACAGAGCATTCCCACGCGCCAACCAGGGATATTGAAGGTTTTGGAGAGGGAGTTGAGTTCCAAACCCACTTCCTTTCCGCCGGGAAGGGCAAGCAAACTCTTTGGATTCGGGTTTAAGATGTGGCTGTAGGGATTGTCATGCACGAGTAGGATGTCATGCCGCTGCGCAAAAGCAATGAGCTCTGCCAACACTTCCTCTGAGCCTGGAGTCCCTGTAGGCATGTGCGGGTAATTGATCCACATCAGTTTGACCCGACTCAAGTCCAAAAGTTCGAGGTCCTCTAAATTGGGTCGGCCCTGTCTACTCAAATCCAAACTGTAGTAAATGGGACTTGCGCCAAGCAATTGGGTGACTGCTGTGTAGGTGGGATAGCCTGGATTGGGAATCAGGGCCTGGTCTCCAGGATTCAAGAAAGCCATGCTTACCTGAAAGATTCCTTCCTTGGAGCCCATCAATGGGAGGATTTCCCGGTTTGGATCCAACTGCACCCCAAATTCGCTGGCATAGTATTGGGACATTGCTGTCCGCAATTCGGGGATGCCTTGATAGCCCTGGTAGCCATGCGCTTGTTCATTTTCAGCGGTACTCTTTAATGCTTCGATGACACTGCGATCAGGACTTAAGTCAGGTGATCCAATCCCCAAGTTCAGAACAGGCTTTCCTTCTGCAAGAAGCCGATTGACTTCTCGAAGTTTGGCTGAAAAGTAATACTCTTCTACCCCTTCAATGCGTGTTGCAAATCCCTTCATCCTTTTCTGCTTCGGTATTCCCCAAAAATTTTCAATTCCCCAAATTCCCTGCTCATCTGTGTTACAGCCTCCTTGTAGGAAGCGGGATCTTGGAATTCTGCGTCAATAAAAAAGGCATAATCCCAAGGCTTGTCCATGAGTGGAATGGATTGAATTTTACTCAAATTCAAGTTTTTTTCGGCAAGCATGGTGAGGAGTTTTGCCAATCCTCCGGCCTCATTTCGAATGGTGATTTTGAAAGAGACCTTATTTGCGACTTCCTGTGTTTTGGATTTTTCTCGAGTAAGGAAAATGAATCGAGTGAAATTATCCTTAACCGTTTGAATCTGCGGAGCTAAAATCTCTAATCCATAACTCGCTGCGGCAATTTCACTTGCAATGGCTGCCACACCCATAAGCTGCTCTTCTTGAATTCGCTTGGCCACCGATGCAGTGTCTTGGTCATCAATCAACCGAATCTTTGGCCACTGTGCTAGGAAGGCTTTGCATTGCAGCAAGGCCATAGGATGGGAACGAACCTCCGTAAGGTTAGCGATGGATTGCCCTGGCAAAGCCATCAAATGGTGAGAAATAGGTAAGTAATACTCTTCATAAATTGAGAGCTCGTAGCGGTCGATCAGGTCGTAATTAGGTAATATCGCTCCAGCGATGGAGTTTTCGATAGCCATCACCCCCACATCTGCTGTACCAGAGGCCACAGATTTAGCCACCTCCTCAAAGGTGAGAAAGGGGAGGACTTTTGCCTGCTCTCCAAAATTTAATAGGGCTACTTGGTGGTGAAAAGAGCCTGAAATTCCTTGAATGGCAACAATCATAGCATAGTTGGGGAAAGAATTTCTTGGCGAATACCGGCATGCTCTACCTGCTTCCAAAAACTAGGATAGGATTTATTGACTACTTCTGGGTCTTCAATCCACAATTCTGTTTTGGTTACCAGAGGCATAAAGGCCATGGCCATGCGGTGATCTTCGTAGGTATGAATTTGTGCCTTTCGGGGCATGGTCACCGAAGGGATCACCTGGAAGGTGTCTTGAGAAATTTCGCTTAACTCCGCATTGAACTTTGCTAGTTCCTGCTGCAGTGCATAGATACGGTCTGTTTCTTTGATGCGTAAGCTTTCCAATCCCGTAAATACAGTATTTTGACCCAAAATGGCACAGGTCACGGCTACGGTCTGCGCCAAATCTGGACAATGAGTAAAATCCCAACTTTTGAGGCCCCTTACCCCCTGTTTTTCGAGTAAAAGTCCACCTTCCTGAAAGGTGCTTTGGATGCCCAGATGTGCCATGATTTCTACGATGGCTGCATCCCCTTGCAAACTCTTTTCTTTAAGTCCTTTAAGGAAAAAAGAACCCGAATCTGCACAGGCCAACAAGCTAAACCAATAGCTTGCACCTGACCAATCGCTCTCTACAGCAAAGTGGGTGGATTGATAGGCTTGAGGAGTGATTTTGATGATATTTCCTTCCCAGTTGTAGCTGATTCCAAACTGTGCCATCAGCTCTAGGGTCATTTCAATATAGGTTCTGCTACCTACCTTGCCCTCGAGTTCTAGTTCCAACCCTAAAGGAAGCAAGGGAGCAATCATTAAGAGTGCTGAAATGTACTGGCTGGAGACATCTCCTCGAATACTGATTTTTTTGGTGAGTTGTTCAGGCAATCCTTTTACGGCAAGTGGAGGAAAGCCTTCGGTACCCAGGTAATGTATTTCTGCTCCTAGGCTGCGTAGGGCATCCACCAAAATACCGATGGGACGCTGGCACATCCGTGGGGTGCCTGTCATTACTTTTTGTTGATTGGTCACTGCAACGAATGCTGTCAAAAACCGCATGGTTGTCCCTGCATCCAGTACATCAAATACGGCAGGATTGGTTTGCAGGAGCCGAATCATGGTTTGTGTATCACGAGCTTCTGCCAGGTTGCTCAGCGTATTTTTCCCTTCCGTCAATGCATCGATGACCAAGGCTCGATTTGATTCACTCTTGGAGGAAGGGAGGGGGAGGGTTACCTCTGAAAATTCGCTTTTTTGCGAAAGCCTAAGAAGCTGCATGTGTTAAACTTTCAAGGGTTAGGCCAATTGCTGGTAATAGAGAATAGCATGCTTGATCTCCTCGCGGGTTACGGGGTTGTTGTAGCTGCAATCCCCAATACTTGGAAGCAAGGTGAAAAGTTGAGTACTTCCTTCATTCTTTTTATCCTGAGTACAGAGATCCAAAATTGGATCCAAGTCTATTGATTCCAAATTCACCTTACCGAAGACGGTAAGTAATTTGGTGCTGAGTTCATTCAATTCCTCGTAACTCAATCCTATTTTTTCGAAGGATAAAAATCCTTCGGCAATCATGCCCATCGCAATGGCCTCTCCATGGAGAAGTGGATTGGAACTAGGTAGGTAAAAGGATTCTACAGCATGCCCAATGGTATGTCCAAAATTCAAGATTTTCCGTAGCCCAGTTTCTTTTGGATCTACTTCCACCACTGCTTTTTTGATACCTACCGAATGCCGAATTACCCGCGCCCAATCTTGCTTTTCCCAAAGGGTGCTGGGTAAGGATCGGAAAAAGGCAGCATCACGGATAAGACCATGTTTGAGTACCTCAGCATAGCCTGAACGTAGTTCTCGCTGCGGAAGAGTCTCTAGAAATGTTGGGTCAATGAGTACGGTTTCTGGCAATTGAAATACTCCGAGGTGGTTTTTGAACCCCATAAAATCAATACCCAATTTACCACCCACACTGGCATCTACTTGGGAGAGAAGGGTCGTTGGTATCGTAATGAAGGGAATTCCTCTTTTGTACACGCTGGCGCAAAATCCTCCCATATCTCCAATCACTCCACCACCTAAATTGAGCATCAAGGCTTGTCTGTCGAGTACCGCTTCGGTCATCTGATTCCAAATATTGGCGCAGGTTTCCAGTGTTTTGAAGGGTTCCCCTGCGGGCACAGTAATCAGCACTGCGTCAGAAGGCAGCACTTCTTGAATCAATGGAAGGCAATGCTGCCGGGTGTTCACATCTGTGAGCACCACCAATTTGGAATAGCTGCGTGCATGCAATACCTCTTTCAAGGTACTTCGAATAGCTGTTGTGAAGTGTATAGTTTCCACAGATCGCTTGGGTCTAGGAGATAAAGTTAGCAACCTTCCGCTATCCTAGGAAAGCGGGAGGTAAGGGCCAATTACTTATTGATTGCCTCAGCTTCTCTCAGCTGTCTTTCTTGGCGCTTCACAGACTCTTCATGAATGCAATAGAGCAACTCTTTCATGAATTTTTCACTGAGGTGTTTTTTTACTCCTTTTTCAGTACGGGAGTCCATCACCTCTTTCCATCGGTCCGATTGAAATACAGTCAAGTTGTGCTCACGTTTGTGTGCTCCAATTTGGTCAATTACAGAAAATCGTTCCTGCAAGATATCCAGCAACTGGTCATCCAAATGGTCTACTGCTCGTCGTAAATCAAACAGTTTCTCATCAGGCTTCATGTTTTCCAAGGACTGTTTGAATTCGATTGAGTCAATCATTTCCTTGAGGCGACGTGGCGTTACCTGTTGCTTGGCATCGGACCAGGCTTTGTCAGGATCGTGGTGTGTTTCGATCATTAAGCCATCCAAACCGAAGTTCATGGCGCTTTGGGCAACCTCTAGCAAGCCATCTCTACGGCCTACAATGTGTGAAGGATCGTTGATCACTTCCATTCCAGTCCATTCCCGCTTCAGATGAATAGGCATAGACCAGTTGGGCTTGTTGCGGTAGCGCTTGTCGTAAGCATCCGAAAACCCTCGGTGGATAGCAGCTAGCTTGGTGATACCCACTGCATACATTCGTTCAAGAGCCCCCATCCAAAGTTCCAAGTCCGGGTTCATCGGGTTTTTGATCATGACAGGAATATCTACCCCACGTAGGGCTTCTGCAATTTCCTGAACAGCAAATGGGTTGACTGTGGTTCGGGCACCGATCCAAAGGACTTCGATTTTGTGCTTCAGGGCCATTTCCACGTGGGCAGCATTGCCTACTTCCACAGTGATAGGAATGTTGAGCTCATTGCGCACAATCTCCATCCATGTCAATCCTTCTTCACCAACGCCTTCAAACGATCCAGGTCGTGTGCGGGGCTTCCAAATTCCTGCTCTGAATACCTGGGGGATGATTTGGTTTTCTTTCATCTCGGAACAGATTTGTGCTATCTGCTCGGGAGTTTCTGCGGAACAAGGACCTCCGATAATCAGTGGGTTGCTTAGACCTAGTCCCCAATCTTTGATTTGTTTGTGTGGCTTCATGGAATTGAAGGGTTTAAATAAAAAAGCCCGACTCTTTCGAATCGGGCTCTGTGATGGTTATTTGTTTTAGTTTTTGGCTAGACAATACACAGCTCCGATTCGATGGTTAGGTCGAAAGTAAAAGTAAAAAAAGCTAAAATAGATCGCTGCTGTGATGAACATGTCGTAAATGTAAACCGCAAATTTTTAAAAGCAAAATTATTTTTATGAATTTCCATTTTCATTTCTTCAATGCATAGGTGCGAACTTTTAAATAATTCCAATTTGAAGGAAATGAAATCCTAGATTCAAAATAAAATTTTGTTGCTATTTCATAATCAGAAATAATAGTTTCCATTTATTTTTTTAAGTCATTGCCTGCTGCAAAGTCTGGAAATGAGCTATTTTTTTTCAACAACGGATATTTCAAGAAGGGTAAGTTGTTTGTTTAGGAATTCCAAGTTGAATTGTGCCAAGATTTCTAACAGGTAAAAAATCCATCCTTTTTTCCTGGGTTGAATTCCCAAACAAAACCCAAGGGTCGCTGTTTTTCTACTATATTTGCCCCGTTAAATGTGCGCTATGCCCGTCAAACCCACGATTTCTTTTGAGAATTTGGAAGTAGCCTTTGCTTCCAAGAGTAATGCAGAACTTCGAAAGATGTACCTGATTTTTGCTACCCTCAATAAAAATTGGCTCTCAAACCTTGGAATTAAGCTAGCAAACCTGTCTTTTCAACTTCACCTTCCGATCAAAGGTATCCTTAAGCAAACCATGTTTGGGCATTTTTGTGGAGGAGAAACTATCCAGGAAAGTGTAATGGCTTGTCAAGTATTAGCCAACTATGGAGTTCATTCCATTTTGGACCTATCCGTAGAAGGAAAAGGGGATGAAGCGAGTTTTGAAGCCACCACAGAGGAAATTTACCAAACCTTAGTAGAATCTGCTAAGACAACCTACATGCCTTTTGGGGTGTTTAAAGTGACTGGCTTGGGTGATTACCATATTTTGGAGAAAATTCAAGCAAAGCAGGCCTTGACTCCTGATGAGCAGGAAGCTTTGGCTCGCCTAGAAAACCGAGTAGATCGCCTTTGCAAAACAGCGCATGACCTTGGATTGAAAATTTTAGTGGATGCTGAGGAAAGCTGGTTTCAAGATGTAATTGACGACATGGCCTATCGAGCAATGTCCACTTACAATAAAGAGCGCTGTGTGGTTTACAATACCTACCAGATGTATCGACATGATTCCTTGGATCGGCTAAAGAAAGCACACCAGGTGGCTCAAGAACAGGGCTATATCTTTGGTGCAAAGCCTGTTCGAGGGGCATATATGGAAAAAGAACGCGCACGCGCCAATGCAGAAGGATACCTCGATCCCATTCAGCCAAACAAAGAAGCTACAGATCGAGATTACGATTTGGCGATTGCCTACGCTGCCAAAGAAGGAATTCACCTGGTATGCGCTACGCACAACGAGAAGAGTACGCTTACCCTTACTGAATTGATGGATCAGCACCAAATCGATCCAAAATCAGATTTGGTATACTTTTCGCAACTGTATGGAATGAGTGATTCGATTTCCTATAACTTAGCGAAAGCAGGCTATCGGGTAGTGAAGTACGTGCCATACGGTCCGGTGGAAAAGGTAATGCCTTACCTCAGTCGTAGAGCAGCAGAAAACTCCTCCATAGCGGGTCAAAGCAGCAGGGAATTTGAATTGGTAAAAAAAGAAATGAAGCGAAGAAGGCTCGGATAATAGAAAATAGAAAAGAACTAATAGACCACCCATCATCATGCAACTTTTGAGCGAACAGGAACTGGAACGAAGAAAAGACCGAGAGGAACTCTATTCCCTTGGCATCAATCCCTATCCTGCGGAGTCTTTTGTGATCAATGCCAACGCGGCCGATATTCATGCCAACTACGAGAATAACAAAACGGACTACAAGGATATTTCCATAGCAGGTCGTCTAATGAGTCGTAGAATTATGGGTTCTGCTTCCTTTGCGGAGATTCAAGATGCTACCGGCAGGTTGCAGATCTATGTACGCAGAGACGATATCAGCACTCCTGAAAATCCTGATTTTTACAATACGGTATTCAAAAAATTGCTGGGTATAGGAGATTTCATTGGGGTGAGAGGGTACATTTTTACCACTCAAACAGGTGAGATTTCACTTCACGTAACCCACCTTACTGTATTATCCAAAGCAGTGAAGCCGCTTCCAATTGTAAAAAGAGACGAGGATGGAACTGTTTTCGATGGGTTTACCGATCCCGAACAGCGCTACAGACAACGCTATGTGGACCTTACGGTAAATCCGGAGGTAAAGAAAACCTTTGTGACCCGTTCTAAAATTATCTCCAACATGCGTCGCTATTTTGACGACCACGGTTGGCTAGAAGTGGAAACTCCGATCTTGCAGGCGGTTCATGGGGGAGCAGCAGCACGTCCATTCCAAACACATCACAATACCCTGGACATGCCACTTTACTTGCGCATTGCCAATGAACTCTACCTGAAGCGATTGATCGTAGGTGGTTTTGACGGGGTATATGAGTTTGGCAAGATGTTCCGCAACGAGGGCATGGACCGAACGCACAACCCGGAGTTTACCTCCATGGAGATCTATGTTGCCTACAAGGATTACATCTGGATGATGGAGATGGTGGAGGATTTGCTGGAAAAAGTGACTCAGACCATTCATGGAGTGACTGCGGTACAAGTAGGAGGTAAGACGATTGATTTTGCGGGTCCTTACCGCCGCTTGACCATGTTTGATTCCATCAAGGAATATGCAGGTATCGATGTCAGCGAATTGGATGAACAAGGACTGCGGGAAGTTTGTACTAAGTTGGGTATTGAAGTGGATGGATCTATGGGTAAAGGCAAATTGATTGATGAGATCTTTGGAGCCAAGGTAGAAGCCAACTTGATCCAGCCTACCTACATCACGGATTACCCAATCGAGATGACGCCACTGGCAAAGAAACACCGAAGCAAGCCAGGATTGGTAGAGCGCTTTGAGTTGTTTGTCAATGGAAAAGAAATTGCCAATGCCTATTCAGAACTCAATGACCCGATTGATCAGCGCGAGCGATTTGAGGAGCAACTCAAACTTGCTGCCAGAGGAGATGATGAGGCCATGGCCATGGACGAGGATTTCCTTCGTGCCCTAGAGTACGGGATGCCACCTACTTCCGGTTTGGGCATCGGTATTGATCGCTTGACCATGTTGTTGACTGATAATTCTACCATCCAAGAAGTCTTGTTTTTCCCTCAAATGCGCCCTGAGAAAAAGGCTGTGGAATTGACCGAGGAGGAGAAAATTATCGTAGAACTCTTGAAAGCCAAGCATCCTGCTTCCTTACCAGAGCTAAAGGCAGAAACTGGCTTGAGTGGTAAAAAATGGGACATCTCCATCAAGGGACTTACCCAAAAAGGGCTGGTGAAAGTAACCAAGGAGGGAGAAAATCTTCTCGTAGATCTCCTGGATCAATAAGATCTTCCTTTCCATAGAATCAAAAAGGTCCCGCACATACGGGACCTTTTTGATTGAATTACGATACGGATGGTTTATTTCCGAACTTAAAAGTCAAAGAAGGTTCTTCTTCTGGAAACTTTCAGGTCTTGCAGGATGCTTGACTTGACACGGATATCAATGTTGTAGGAGGTGAACCTTCCAAACGGAACCCAGTTCACATTCATTTGCCAGCAGTGGAGGTCCCTTGCAATGCCGATCATGGTTTGTGTGATTTCCTTCGAGTCAAAATTATATCCTGTATTGAAGTTAACCTTCCATTTTTCAGAGATGGAAAGGTCTCCACTCACATTCAGAGCTTGTGTAATGCTGGTGGTATTGGTGACCTGCTTCGCATAGGCAAGGTTATAGCCCATCGTCAAGTTCCAAGGAATATCCCAATCGATGTACTGGCTTGGATCTGCCACGATTCGGTTGATTTCATTCTCCACAAAGGCATTCATCACCCCGCCTTGCTGAATAAAATCCTGAGTTAGCTCGTCGCGTACCTGACCTGGATTTTGACCTTTCTGTGGATTTAGCGAAGCATTTAAGTTTAAGGAGGCATTTCGGATGGTCCCTATCCCTTGTCCCTTTTTCCAAGCAAATTCTTGGCTACTGCGATAAATCATTTTACCATCGGACCCAAGGGTAGAGAGGGTAGCATAGGGATCTATGGTACTATTTACGTTGACGGATAGCTTTTGCTCAAATAAAGTGGTTCTTGCAGAGAGTTGAATGGGGGATAGCTGAAAGGAATCTGCCGCAAAATTGTAGGCGGTATTGATGTTGAAGGATTCCAACAAGGGGATTTTTTTGAATTCGCCTTCTGTGCTGTCCGTTTGGGTTTTGAGTTTGGCTTCTACCACATTTCGAAGACCCAAGCTCAAGGCTCTGGACTCTCCCAGTGGAGCATCTCCGAAAATAAGTCCTTGGTGTCTGGAATAGCGTCGTAATTGTCCTGATTTATCGGATTGAACCTCCTGGTAATAGCCATAGGCGGGATCCGAAAAGTCGGGATTAAAGTTGAATCCAAAGGTGGGTGCCATGTGGTGGCGTATCGTTTGAAGTTTTCCTTTTCCACTAAAGTTATAGAACCCGTAGAAGTTGGTGTTCATGGCAAAGGAAGTGTTGTAGAATCCTACTCTATTGAAGCCATCTTCCTTAACTCGGTCTACTTGGTTTGTGGTGGAGTTGTAGCTGTAATTGAATCGCTGCATGTACCAGAGTTCGGTATAGTTGGCCGAGGCAGTACCTGTGAAATACTTAAATAAAGAGAAATTAGAACTTAGCGGGATGTTGTTTCTTGCTCCATTATTTCCATTTCTAAGCAATAAACCGAGATTATCTCGGTTGAAAGGAATAGTTTGGGGTCCATCCGTTTGTGAGGCTTGCCCAAAGGTATTGATGCGGTTGGTAATTGAGTTTTGGAGATTGAAGTTCCAAGCGATGTTTAGCGTTTTGAGGGGTTCAAACTTCACGTTCTGAAAAGGGCTCTGCCGATTCATGTTGATCCCTATCGTCGGAAGGTCCAATCTAACTTCGCCTGTTTGCACACTTTGGGAGTGTCGAAGGTTGGCCGACATGGAGAAGGGAGTACCTGCAAAAGTTTTGGAATAGGAAATATTCGAACTCAAATCCCCCGTGACGTTATTTGCAAAGTTGTTTGGGTTGACTACGTTATTGAAATAACTCGTCGAACCCGCATTCACCGAAGCAGAGAATCTGCCCGTTCCTCGTGTGATTGGGCTATGGTTCCACTGCACCCGAAAGGTGTTGTAATCGAGGGGAATTAATTCAGTTTCTGGGCTTACGAATTTTTGAAAATCTAAATTGAACCCACCATTGTACCGGTATTTTTTGGTATACACCGCCTGGGATTTGAGTCCCCAGCCTCCTTTGGAATACACATCTCCCGTGACACGGAGGTGGATGTAATCGTTGAATGCAAAGTAGTAGCCGAGGTCTCTCAAACTCAATCCCCGAACCTGCTCTCGTCCATAAGAAGGAAAAATAATACCCGAAGCCTTCTCTTCAGGGGTATCTGGAATCATCCCAAAAGGTAATCCAAGTGGAGTAGGAATACCATTAAAATACAGATTGAAGGGGCCTGTAACTACCTGCTTGCCAGAAATGGACTTGATTTTAGAGGAAGAAATGTGCCAGTGCGGCTTGGTCAGTTTGCAGGTTGTATAGTAGCCATGATCTAGGTATACGCTGCCATCTTCTGTTTTTTTGATGGTAGTACCTCGGAGTACCCCGTCCTGCTGCTCGGTTACGACATCTTTGATGATGGCTTTTTGAGTTTTGAAATTGTAGCGCATTTCCTTTCGGATCTCGTAGACCGAGTTGCCGTCTTTGAAGAAAGGATTTCCGGATACTACTCCCAAACTATCTGATACACCGTAGGCGTATAGTTCTGAATTTTTCCAGTCAATTACGATTCGATCGGCATCGAGTCGCATCTTTCCATATTCAAACCAGGCCTTTTTGTAGAGGTAAACTTTGTTTTCAGAAAAGTCAGTGATGATGCTATCCTCAGCGAAGTAAAGAATTTCTGTTTCGATAGCACTTTTAGGCACATTATTTGCCGAGTCAAGAAGAGCGAGCGTATCTTGCTTGACCAAGGTAGTATCCCCTCTTACCCCTTGGATAGGAGCAGTTGTGGTAGGTCTTCTATCTCGTTGTGGCCGAGTGGTTTGCTGTGCAGATGCGCTTAGGTGCACTAAACAGCTAGTTAGAAGAACTAAAAAAAGAACCCGAATTCTCGCCACCCTTGCTTTCGCTTTTTGTAATTTTGAATTTAATTTCGTGTAAAGTTAACTCGATTGCCCTCATGGAAAGGTTTAACACCAAAAAAAATCTGTTAAGGTTTCTAATTTTAGTTCCTTTTTTATTCGGTGGATTTATTCCGAATGAAACGATGATGCCTGCTTTTCGAATGCGAAAAATCGTTTTGGATGCAGGTCATGGAGGCAGCGACCCCGGAAATATTGGTTCCAAAGCCAGAGAAAAAGACATCAATTTGGCAGTCACTCTTCTAGTAGGAAAGTACATTAAAGAAAACATGCCTGATGTAGAGGTGATTTACACGCGCTCAGACGATAGCTTTCCCACACTCAAACAGAGACCTAATATTGCCAATGTAAATAAGGCGGATTTATTTGTTTCCATTCACTCCAATGCGGCAGCAAATAAAACAGCCTTTGGTACCGAAACCTTTGTGATGGGAACGAAGCATTTTGAAGCCAATTTTGATATCGTAAAAAAAGAAAACTCCGTAATCCTCTTAGAAGAAAACTACAAGGAAGAATACGAAGGTTTTGATCCTACCTCTCCAGAATCCTACATGATGTTTAACCTGATGCAAAAGGCCTACGTAGGAAATAGCATTACATTAGCTGACCGCATCGAAACGCAGTTTAGGGATAATGTGGGTCGTAAAAGTCGTGGGGTGAAGCAAGGGCCATTTTATGTGTTGTGGACACCATCCATGCCAAGTGTGTTGGTGGAACTTGGATTCTTATCCAATACGGAAGAAGAACGGTTTTTGATGACCAAAGAAGGTCAGGAATACATGGCTTCTGCGATTTACCGTTCCATTAAAGAATACAAAAACGAAATTGAGATCAACTAATTTTTCTTAAATCAGAATGAAAACCTTCTTGGATTCAGGAAGGTTTTTTTTATAAATTGAATCGAAGTTTTAGGTAGAAAAACCCCTTTTGCCTATCCCAACGCTATTCCAATTGCAATCTATGCTTTCCCCTGCTCAACTTGATGCGTTGATATCTCTCCTGGACGACTCAGACTGGGAAGTGAAGCAGCACGTACGCGAGAAACTGATTGATCTAGGACCTGCTGTGATTCCTGTATTGGAGCAAAAATGGGAGGAAAGTTTCAACCCAGTTCTTCAAAAGGAATTGGAGGAGCTCGTGCACGAGCTTCAATTTGACCTAGTCAAAAAAAGGTTGAAAGCTTGGAAGGATTCCCAGGAGCAAGACCTACTCGAAGGCCTTTGGATACTCAATACCTACCAGTACCCAGATCTGGAGTTGGAGAGTTTGAAGGCATCCATCCATCAGCTCTATGTGGAGGCTTGGACCTATTTTGCTACGGATCTGCAGCCTCTCGATCAGGTGAAAATCCTGAATCATGTCTTTTTCAAGCAGCTTCAATTTTCGGGCAACACCAAAAATTTTCATTCCCCGAGCAATAGCATGCTTTCCATGGTGCTGGAGTCCAAGAAAGGGAATCCCATCAGCCTGTGTAGTCTCTACCTCTTGGTGGCAAAGAAGTTGAAATTGCCGATTTATGGAGTCAACCTCCCGAACTTATTTGTGCTGATTTACAGCCAAGGAGAAACTAGTTTTTACATCAATGCCTTCAATAAGGGAGTGATTTTTTCCAGGGGAGACCTTTCAAACTACTTGGAGCAACTGCAAATTGAGCCTCAGCCTGCTTTTTTTGACCCCTGCAGTCATTTGGCCATTGTGATGCGTTTTTTGAAAAACTTGACTTCAGCCTTCGAAAAATTAGGCGAAACAGACAAAGTGGAGGAGGTACTAGAGTTGTTGCGAATCTTGGAAGATTAGAAAGTCCGGATCGTACAGCCTACTGCTCTAGCCTGTGAAATTGCTGGTTTACCTCCCCTAGTTATTTGCGTGAGCGCGGTTTCTAGGTATTTTTCTGTCACTACACTTTCTACTTGCGCATTGTTGTCCAAAGCCCCTTTGAATACAAGCTCCAAGTCTGTTTTCCCCGGTATGAGTACAAACACTTCTGGAATTTTACTTGCTTGAAATTCTTGGGTCCACTGCTGGTTTGCATCGATCAAGTAGGGCATATTCAATCCACTTTCATCGATGTAGGCCCGTAATCGAGTTAGTTCAGACTCGGTATTTTGTACTTGCGGATTGATCAATGCAAAGCCGATTCCTTGGGCTTCAAACTTGGTTCGAAGCGCTTTGATTCTGCTTTCGTAGAGCTTAGCAAATGGGCAGGAGGGGTCATGAAAAATCAATACCAATCCTTTTTCCTTCACGAGGCTAGGTAGGGTTCTGGGGCTATTGCTGACCGCATCCGTAGCGGAAAGTTTGCTATAGTTTTGGCTAATTGAGGGAAAACTTAATCCCAAAAAGAGCAGAAAGAAGAAGAGAGCGGACTTCATGAGCAGGGTCAAATTTGGATTTACCAAATGGTGTAGGTCAAGATAAGGTTTTCGCTTTGTTCTACCTGCACTTGGTAGTGGTGGTCTTCAAAATTTGTTCCATGGATCTTTCCCTTTATTAGCGTGGCATCAGGTGCAAAAGGTTCCAAAAAAATATTGTCACGGAGGGAAACCCCTTGTTTTCCATGGCATTTGAAAATGGATTCCTTTGCAGACCAAGCCATGGTGTAATGTGCTGGCTGAGGAAGAAGGAAGTTCAATTCTTCTTCTGCCAAAAACCGAGTGCCTATCTGAAGTACCTTTTCCCGAATTACTTCTATATCTATTCCTACTGGAAGTTCTCGGTGGTAAATGGCAGCAGCATAGCCTCGGGTGTGGGTGAGGGAAACAAACCCTTGGCCATTCATGGAGTGTGATTTGCCGTGTTCGTCTTTGAAAAACCCAGGGTAGGGGACTTGCAAATGTGCAAGAGCCTCCTGGATTGCAAGTCTAGCAGTACCCCATTCCTTTTTTTTCTCCGGATGGGAAATATTGGCAAAGGATAATTTCTCCCGAAAGCTCAAAAAATCTAAATCCTTTTCAGAAAAGGAGTCGATTATCTTCACGGCCAAGGCTGAGGAAGAATCAATTTTTTCTATTTTTGTTTGCATAGGGCCCAAAGGCGCTGCCAAAAGTGATGGTCGAATATATGTCAAAAATCCAAGTAAATAAATTACACACCCTTACTGGACACAATGACTGTATTTATGCCTTAAAGGAAGGGGCTGATCCTCGGTATTTTTATACAGGTGCTGGTGATGGGATGGTGGTGGAGTGGGATTTAGACAATCCCAAAGACGGCACCTTGCTAGCTCGACTTCCACATTCGGTCTATGCCCTTGAAGTAGATTCCAAACGAAACACATTGATCGTTGGTCACAATTACGAGGGAATTCATGTGATTGACTTGGTCGAAAAGAAGGAGAGCTGGAGCTTAAAACTGAGTGCTGCTGCCATTTTTGATTTGAAAGTCTTCGGCGATGAGTTATTTGTTGCCACTGGAGATGGGATTCTTTTTGTGGTGGACCTTGAGGCTCGAGCCATAAAACGGCACATCAAACTATCATCCAAGTCCATTCGGGTATTGGCGATTGCGCCATTTAAAAAGCAGCTTGCGTTGGGTTTTAGTGACTATAGCATACAGATTTTGGATCTTGCTCAAGGTGCTGCACCCATCGCTCGGCTGGAGGGCCATACCAACTCGGTTTTTGCCTTAGGATTTAGTCCAGATGAAGCAGTGCTGGTTTCAGGAGGAAGGGATGCATGCCTCAAATTTTGGAATACCAACAGCTATTTACTTGAAGAAAATGTAGTGGCGCATTTGTATGCCATTAATTATTTATCTTTCCGTGAAGACGGTCAGTACCTAGTGACTTGTTCCATGGATAAATCACTCAAACTATGGGACATGAGCAGCCGAAACCTAGTCAAAGTTATTGACAAGGCAAGAAATGCAGGTCATGGAACCTCTATCAATAAAGTCTTTTGGAGTACCTATTCTGGTGTTATTGTATCGGTTTCAGACGACCGAACGATCGCTATTTGGCAAATTGAAGCGCAAACCTTATGAAAATTTCCCCTACCGCCATTCGGCAAAAGTCATTTGAAACCTCCTTTAGAGGGTTTGAAAAAAAGCAGGTTACCGATTTCTTGGAAGAAATGAGTGTGACCATGGAACAAATCAACCAAGAAAACTTGGACCTCCGAAGCCGTTTGCAGCAGGTGGAGGCTGAAGCCAAGCGACTCAAGGATGTGGAAGATTCTTTGTTTCGAACCTTAAAAACAGCAGAAGATACGGGGGCAGCCATCATTACAGAGGCCACGGAGGCAGCAGATCAGATCATCGCTGAGGCCAATCAAATTGCTGAAGAGACGACCAAAGAAGCGCAGCGCTATGCGGAGGAATTGGGTGCGTATGCTGCTGAGCAGGCGCGAATCATCACCTCTGCAGCTGAAGAAAGTGCAAAAGAAATGATGCGTTCCCTGACTGAAAATATCAAAGGATTGATTAAGAGTTACGAGGGATTGGTTGAGCAACGCGAAGCCTTAGTCAAGAGTTTACGTCGATTGTCTCAAGATGCATTGAATCAAATCGATCTTTCAGAAACTCATTTTTCTCGAATTGATGCCAAAGCCTATCAGCGCGCGGTGGAGGAACTGGGTCGTACCAATCATTTTTCTGCAGCCAATGCGGCAAATCTCGCTCCAGTAAGTCAGGCAATTCCTTTGCAGCAGGAGGTAGTAACCGAAGAAATGGTTCAGGAAGAATCGCAATCTGAGATTTTTGAAGAAGAAGAGGTTAGCAATTCTTCTCTAGAAGTAAACGAGGAAGAGTTTGTTTCAGAGGCGGAAAATACCGGTTTCCATGAGGAAGAAATTTCCAAAACTAGTGATGAAGTGGAGGACGAGGTGATGGAGGATTCGCTAGAAGAAGAAACAGCATTTGAAGAGGAAGAAGACCTTGCGCAAGAAGAGGAGTATTTTGAGGAGGAAGAATTAGTGCACGAAGAAGAGGTAGTTCAAGAAAATCAGCAGGAGGAAATTCAAGCGGCGTCGGAACCCACCCAAGAATCTTCTTCCGAAGAGGTGCCCGAAAAAAAGGAGGAGAATCCTTCGTCG
>CANGUK010000016.1 GCA_947457095.1 Cyclobacteriaceae bacterium | reverse complement strand
TTTTCAGTAGTCCGTACGGGAATCGAACCCGTGTTTTATCCGTGAAAGGGATACGTCCTAACCCCTAGACGAACGGACCATTTGACCCACAAAAAGGTGGCTTTTTCAAAGGTTGTGCAAATATAGCCGCTTCAACTTATATTCCCAAAGTGGCCAGAAAATTTCTTTTCAAACCTGGGTAATCAGTTGAACCAAAGCAGTAAAAATTTACTTTACCTGTAGAACGAGATTTTCTGTAAATTCACTCCAAATTAATCACATGTCCACAGCTGCTCCTACCCTTCGCGTAGCCATCAACGGGTTTGGAAGAATTGGTCGGTACACGGCCAAGCTTCTCCTCAACCGATCTGATTTCAATTTAGTGGCCATCAATGATTTGGCTGATCCTGCAGCAATTGCACACCTGCTCAAATACGATTCAGTACACGGGAAATTTGATGCCAACATCAGCCATTCCGATGATTTTTTACAAGTCAATGCGCATAGAGTAGCGCTTTTCTCCGAATCAAATCCTGAAAATCTTCCCTGGGAAAAACTCAACATCGATCTTGTATTTGAATGTACGGGAAGATTTACCTCGAAAAAAGAAGCAGAAAAACACCTAAAGGCCGGAGCAAAAAAAGTAATTGTTTCCGCTCCATCCCAGGAGGATTCCATTCCAATGGTAGTCTTGGGAGTGAATGAGCAAATCCTTTCAAGCAAAGAAACCATTGTATCCAATGCTTCCTGCACTACAAACTGCCTTGCACCACTGGTGAAGGTATTGGATGAAAACTTTGGAATCCTTCATGGATTTGCATCCACGGTACACTCCTATACAAACGATCAAAACCTACACGATGCCCCGCACAAGGACTTGAGAAGGGCTAGAGCCGCAGCCTATTCCATCATTCCTACTACCACCAATGCGGGCAAAGCTTTGGACCGCATCTTGCCCACACTCGCTGGGAAAATTGAGGCATCAGCCATGCGCGTACCTGTCCCAGATGGCTCGCTGACTGACTTGATTGTAACGGTTGCAAAAGAAGTAACTACAAGAGAAGTCAATGATGCTTTCAAAAAAGCTGCTGCTTCAGATTTAAAAGGGTATTTGCAAATTGAATCTGATCCAATCGTGTCTATGGATATTTTGGGCAATAGCCATTCAGCGATTTTGGATGAAGCCCTGACGTCTACCAAAGGCAATCTAGTCAAAGTAGTCGCCTGGTACGACAATGAATCTGGCTATGCGAACCGACTTGTGGATTTGGCAAAAAAAATCAGTTACAACTAACTGGTAGTTAACTACTTCACTCGTCTGACTTGATAGTCCTTTATCGGACTTTCAACAACTATTTTGACCAATTTTCCCCCTTGGTAGTGGTACTGATTGGTATTCCCTTCTACCTCAATTTCATAGACTCCAGACTTGATTTTTTTGATGGGAGCTGACACTCCATATACTTCAGATAAAAATAATTCTTGACCGCTAGGTTCTTGGAAAAACAACTTAGAACTGCACCAGGTAATTGGTCCTTTCAATGCAGTTCTGTTCGCATATTTATAAGACTTGGCATCTACTTGGTATTGCGTTCCATTCCAATTGACTTTTGAGTCAAAGTTTCCTCGGTTGGTTTTTGATTCAGAAAAGGTTTTAATGATTTTCCCAGCCCTGAAATGCGAACGGGTGAGAAACTGTAGATCCACATCGCCAAAAAACCAGAATTTTACGCGACTATCTACCGTATAGCGCACCGAATCTGCCCCTGCCAATTTTTGAGCCGTTAGATTTCCAATTTTTAATCCGAGTACCACGATTTCATATGTTGCTGTTTCCTTTTGGGTTTGAGCCTTGGCAGAGGAAATCATCATCCCGATAAATACCAAAAAGAAAATCGTCTTGAAAAGCAAACTAGGTGAACGGTGCATGAAACTAAGTGTAAAGTCTAAGTGCTTGATTGAAGAGAAGGTAAATTAGTTATTCTGTTGGTGGGAGGAACTAAGATAAGGCATATCTCCATTTTGGGAACAATAGCGCTCCCAATCTTCTGGGCTATCAATATCCTCCAAAATTGGTAAGAGACTGCTGTGCAAGCCCTGCTCAGCAGCCAAGGTTAAAGTTTGCGACAAGACCAATTCACTGCTCCAGGTAATCCCCTCAAACAAAAAGTCAGCTCGGCGCTTCATCCCAATTAAATAATATCCCCCATCCCTTGCAGGACCTAAAACCAAATCAGAATGCTCCAAGGCTTCAAAGGCCTGTATTAGATGGATTCCCTCCAGACTTGGACAATCGGTGCCAATCAGCACTACTTTTTCGATGCCTGATTCCAAATGTGCTACAAATGCATTCCTCATTCGCTCACCCAAATCTCCCCCCACTTGCACTTGTTTGTTCTCCGCTGAATGGATTGGATTTTCTGGAATGAATTCTGAAAAATAAGTAGTGACAGGTACAGTAATTTCTTTTAAAGCGAGGTAGGTTTTGTTCAGTAAGTACCTGTAGATTTCCATTGCCTGTTCTTCACCTACTCCAGCAGCAAGTCGAGTTTTTACCTTTCCCAAGACCTCATTCCTTTGAAATACGAGTACCACTTCTTTTTTCATATTTGGAATCTGATACTGATTAAATAAATGCTTTGTTTAAATCAGATCAAAAATTCGTGGCAAAAGCAGGGTGATCTCTGGAAACAACGTAATCAGTGCCAATGCAATCACCATAGCCAAAAAGAAGGGCAATAAAGGACGTAGAACTTGAGTCAAGGAAATTTTAGCAATACTTACCCCTACAAATAGCAATGACCCTACCGGAGGGGTACACAAACCTATACAAAGGTTCACCACCATGATCATACCAAAATGGACTGGATCTACGCCTACCTTGGTGACTACCGGTAAAAATATGGGAGTAAAAATTAACACGGCAGGTGTGATATCCATGAAGGTTCCTACAAAGAGTAAAATGATGTTAATCACAATCAGTATCACCCACTTATTATCACTTAAGGTGAGCATAAACTCACTGATAAGCTGTGGAATATCCTCTGCAGACATTACCCAAGACATACTCATCGAAGTACCTATCAACAACAAAACAACTGCTGTAGTTTCAGAAGAACGAACAAGGATACCTGGAAGCTCAGACATCTTGAGTTCCCTGTAAAACAGCGAAAGCAGCAAGGTATACACGACAGCGATTGCTGAGGCTTCAGTGGCTGTAAAAACTCCTGCCACTATCCCTCCTATCACCAGGAAAAGTAGGAAAAGGCTTGGCGCTGCTCTCCAGAAAGCATTGGCCAAATAGCCAAAACTTACAGCTTCCGCATAGGGAAGTTTATTCTTTTTGATAAAAATGGCTGCACAAATCATCAAGGAAAGACCCAAAAGAATTCCTGGTAGATATCCCGCCACAAACAGCGCCGCTATGGAAACCCCACCGCTAGCCAAGGAATAAATGATCAGCACATTGGATGGTGGAATGATCAATCCAGTCGTAGAGGAGGTAATATTAACTGCCACACCTAGGGTTTTGGGATACCCCTCTTCGTCCATACGCTTACCCAAAATACTACCCAATGCGGAAGCAGCAGCGGCGGCCGAACCAGCAATCGCTCCAAAAAGCATAGCCGCTATGATATTTACATACAAAAGTCCACCCGGAAGTTTACCCGTAAGCCCTTTTGCAAAATCAATAAGCCGATTGGCTATGCCACCTTTGTTCATGATCTCTCCTGCCAATACAAAGAATGGAATGGCTAACAAAGAGAAACTATCCAAGCCCGTAGCCATTCGCTGTGCAATCGTGGTAGCAGCAGGCATGGCGGACACCGAAACCAGAAGTGTAAAAAAGCTAGCAAGACCCAAGCTCCAGGCAACTGGAACACCAAGAATTAAAAGCGATACAAAGCTTAAAACCAAGATTAAAATAGCGATCCATTCCATAGTTAATCTTGGCTTTTAATTAGTTGCACCACATGAAAGCTATGGTAATACACCACTAAAATTCCAGATATAGGTACCATGGCATACACCCAGGAAAGGGGTACTTGAAGGGTTGCTGATTTCTGTTGCAAAAGCTGGGAAATATAAACCAGATTAGACCCCCCGCCGACCATAATTACAGCTCCAAAAAAAATAACCATGCCATGGATGAAAAGCTGTAGGTAAAAGAGTTTCTTACCCTTGATCTTTTCTACCAACACATCAATTGCTAAATGACCCTGCTTACCCGATACATAGGCAGCTCCCAAAAGTCCCAACCAAATCATGCTGTACCGAGCCAATTCATCGGTAAATGAACTCGGGTCTCCCAATACATACCTTGAAAAAACCTGCCAAGTCACATTGAGGACCATCAGCCCCATCAATAGGGCGATGGTAAACTGAATAAACTGATCTAATGCAGCCTTTAATTTCATTTTGTAGTCTGTTGAATTCGTTGAACCAATGCTTCCAACTGTTTCTGTTCTTGAAATACTTGTGCATATACCCCAGCCACTTTTTCTAAAAAAGGTTCTTTGGAGGGATAACTGATCTTTACACCTGCTTTTTGTACTTCACGAAGTGCTTCTTCTACCGCCTCCTTCCAAAGTTTGGTCTGGTAGACTGCGGATTCATCGGCAGCCTCCTGCAACCAGCGCTGCTCCTCTTTATTCAAGTCATTCCACACCTCCGAACTAACCAATACCACGTCTGGAATGGCCGTATGTTCGTCAATAGCATAATAACCACATACCTCGTAATGCCTTGAATTGTAAAAACTAGGTGGATTATTCTCGGCAGCATCGACTATCCCTTGTTGCAGCGCCGTATAAAGTTCTCCATACGACACAGGGGTGGGTGATCCTCCCATACCGCGTATCATGTTGATCGCCATTTTGGATTCCTGAACTCGAATTTTCAATCCTTCCAAATCTGCTGGAGTTTCAATAGGCTTGGTTTTACTGTAAAAACTTCGCTTCCCTGCATCGTAAAAACACAAGCCTCTCAACCAAAACTTTTCTGTACTCAACAACAACTCTTTACCAATTTCCCCTTGGAGCACCTGAGAAATGTGGGCATCGTCTCGAAATAAATAAGGAAGACCCAAGACACTAATTTCAGGTGAAAAGGCTTCCAAAGAGGCAGCTGACACTTTTGTCATCCCCACACTTCCAATTTGCAACAATTCGATAAGCTCCCTTTCGGTGCCTAACTGCTGATTGGGATATACCTTAACCTTTAGTTTGCCCCCAGATTTTTCTTCGAGCCGCTCTCCAAGGAATACCATCGCCTGATGTACTGGATGCGATACCACCTGGGCATGACCCATCTTAATGACTTTTACACCAGTATTCAATTGGCAGCCCCCAAGAGCTAGTACTGAGGCGAAGAATACAAAAACAATTCTTTGAACTAGTTGCATCAGGAAAGATTTCGAAGAGAAGCAATTTGAGTCATCACCTGGGAAATAGTCTCCTGGATTTTGGAATAGTTGCCAGCAGCTATGTCTTCTTTTCGAAATAACTGGGAACCCATTCCGACACATAGGGCACCTGCATCAAACCAACTTTTGATACTGGCCAGGGTGGGTTCCACCCCTCCAGTTGGAATTAGCTCTATTGTGGGCATTACGGCATGTACAGCGGAAATAAATGCAGGAGTCAACAAGTTGGCAGGATACATCTTGACGAGCTCCGCTCCAAGCTCCTTCGCAAAAAACACTTCGGAAACTGTTCCGCAACCGGGTATCCAGGGAACGCCTACCCCAGTACAATACTCGCCTAAGGCAGGGTTCATCACTGGTGCAACGATAAATTCTGCACCCATATCTAAAAATAGTTCAGCCTCTACCGGATGATAGATAGTGCCCACGCCCAGGTACATCCCAGGGAGTTGACTCACCTCTTGTTTTAGTTTAGGAAAGATGGTCTTCGCTTCTTTTCCCCGATTGACCAATTCAATCACGCGCACACCGCCGGCATAGGCCGCATGAAGCAATTCAATACAAACTTTTTCTTCGGGATGAAAAACTATAGGCATCATCCCAGCAGCATGCATTCGTTGGATAAAAGGACTATTATTTCGCATCATCGTTTAATTTTTCCTGCTCCTTCACCGGCCACAAGCTCCTTGATTTCTTGAAGCGTACAGGTCAATACATCTCCGGGGACACTGTGCTTTAATACCCCAGCAGCTACGGCAAATTCGATCGCTTCCTTGGGCTTCAAGTGGAGTAATCCATAAATCAATCCAGCGGCAAAGGCATCACCAGACCCCACGCGATCCACAATATGTGTCAACTCATAGGATTTGGATGAATAGGTTTTTTTCTTGCTGTAGATGCACCCAGAAAAGCCATTGGCAGAAGAACTATGCGAAACACGGTCTGTTTTGACCAGGTATTCAAGGTTTGAAAATCGATCAAATGCCTTTCGTTTTGCCTCCTGAAAAGATCCAAAATCTTCCTTCAAGCAATTGTTGAAATCACGTGTTCCGCCAATCATCACTTGACTTAGCTCCATCAACTTTGGCATGATCTCATGCGGTGCTTTCCCATACTGCCACAAATTGCTTCGGTAATTTAAATCACCACAGACAAGTATTCCCCTGTTATTTGCTTGAAGCAAGAGTTGAAGGGTCAAGTCTGCACAGCCCTGAGATAGTGCCGGGGTGATTCCTGACCAATGCACACAGGATACATTATCTAGAAGGGAATCCCAATCTAATCCATCCCCAGTAAACTGGGAAAATGCGGAGTTGGCACGGTCATAAATTATTTGTGAACTTCGTTGCATGGCACCGTGCTCTAGGAAATAAACTCCCATTCGGCCTGGCATGAACTTAATAAATCGGGTATCAATGCCGTATTTGCGAAGCTTGCCTGCAGCTGCCCAACCGATTTCATGATCTGGAAAGGCCGTTAAATGACTCACATCCAAACCCCAGTAGGCCAATGCAGCGGCTACATTTGATTCCGAACCTCCAAATTCAAGGTCAAATTGATTCGTTTGGAAAAAACGTTGATTCCCAGGAGGACTAAGGCGAAGCATAACTTCACCGATGGTCACAATTTTCTTCATAGAAGAATTAAATTTTTATCTAATTTGACCAAAATAAGAAATAATTGCGATGAATAACACCTCTCTTTTATTAGATTCTTTGGACAATGTGGGAGTAGCCCTCTGTGATCTTGCTCCTGGTGAGCTAGTTGAACTAGGACAGTACCAACTTCAAATCCGTGAACACATTCCAGCGAAACATAAATTTGCACTTCAAAACTTTCAGCCCGGTGATGAAATATATATGTATGGCACTGTTGTAGCCGAGGTAACAGAAAAAATTGCAACAGGTGCCGCTCTCACTGTAGGAAACATCCGACACAAAACACAAAAATACCAGTTAGGAGAAGCGACGAGACCAAGAAAGGTGCCTGATGTAACGCAATGGAGTTCCCAAACATTTTTAGGGTTTAAAAGAGAAGATGGACAAGTAGGTACTGCCAATTACTGGTTGGTACTCCCCATGGTTTTTTGCGAAAACACAAACATCAAACTCCTTCAAGAAGCTTTTGAGAATGCACTTGGATTTGCACAGGTCAATCCCTACGAACGTCAAATTAAGCAGCTCCTTGCAGGGATAGAAGACAGCATGACTCCACTACATAAATCTTCTTCCCCTTGGGAAAATGAACGAATTTTTCCACAAGTAGATGGCATTCGATTTTTGACCCATACCCTTGGCTGTGGCGGTACTCGAGACGATGCAGACGCCCTTTGTGGCTTACTGGCAGGATACATCCATCATCCCAATGTCGCAGGAGCCACCGTACTCAGCCTAGGCTGTCAAAATGCCCAAGTTTCCATTCTACAGGAGAAGCTTGCCCTGCTTGATTGTCAAAAGCCTGTATTTATTTGTGAGCAACAACAAGAAGGAACCACCCATAATTTGCTATCAAAGGCAGTTCAAAAAACAGTAGAAGGATTGCGCATTGCTAATCGCTGCTTCCGGGAACCGGCACCGCTAAGCAAACTAGTAATAGGGCTTGAATGTGGTGGTTCAGATGGATTTTCTGGAATTTCAGCCAATCCAACACTTGGACATGTATCAGATTTGATCGTAGCACTGGGAGGCACAGCCATTTTATCTGAGTTTCCCGAGTTATGCGGCGCCGAGCAGGAGTTGATTAACCGATGCCAAAGTCGAGAATTGGCTGAAAAATTCATCCAACTCATGGAAACCTACAATGCTTCCGCCAAGCGAGTGGGAAGTGGTTTTGACAAAAATCCTAGCCCCGGAAATATCAAGGATGGATTGCTGACCGATGCCATCAAATCTTGTGGCGCTGCTAAAAAAGGTGGAACTTCCACTATTTCCGATGTCTTGGATTATCCAGAATACCTAAAAACTACAGGACTCAATCTCTTGTGCACCCCAGGCAATGACGTAGAAAGTACCACTGCCCTAGCTGGTAGCGGAGCTAACTTGATTCTTTTTACTACTGGGTTGGGTACGCCAACAGGCAATCCTATCAGTCCTGTAATCAAGGTTTCCTCGAATAACAAGTTGGCTGAAAAAATGCCGGATATAATCGATTTCAATGCGGGAACCATCATTTCTGGGGAGGATACGCCAGAGACTGCTGGAGAAAAGCTATTGGAATTGTTGATTGAGGTAGCAAGTGGAAAAATTCAAACTAAGGCAGAGGAAAAACGAAACTTTGACTTTATCCCCTGGAAAAGAGGAGTTTCACTGTGATGACCAGGCCTGTAAGCTCGATCCTAAGTCGATTAGCCATTCAATTATTCTCCAATCAACAGAAATCTAGCTGTAGAAGCCTTATCACGGATTTGTTTGGCTTCTTGATAGGCCTCAGAATGATACCAGGCCAAGGCCTTCTCCCGGTTTGGAAACTCTAATAAAACTAGTCGATCGTGATCCCAGGTGCCTTCCAAAGCCTCTACTGGCATACCTCTAAGCACAAACTTTCCTTCAAAAGCTTGCAGACTAGCTGGGGTCTTTTCTTTGTATTTTTCATACAACAAGGGGGAATGAATAGCTACTTCAACAAGTATGTAGGCTGCCATAAATTTTAGCGTTTAAATTGAAAAGTTAAACTAACAAAAAATGAATAGTCAATCGATACAGGTTCTCCAATTTGGAACAGGAAATTTCCTCCGTGGATTTATTGAGCCCCTAATCGAAGAACTAAACGAACAAGGCGAATCGTTGCAGGTATGCCTAGTTCAAAGCACCGATGGCAGCACCCTTCAAGGATTACGTGCACAAGATTATGCCTATGAAGTATATGTAGCGGGTAGGGATCAAGGCCAATCCATCGAGGAATTTAAGTCGGTTACCTGCATTAAAGATGGTCTTAGCTTACACAATGACTATGAAAAGTTCCTCTCTTTTGCTCTTTCTCAAGAACTGAAATACATTATTTCCAATGTCACTGAGGCAGGTTTAGTTTGGAAAGAGGAAGGTTCCAGAGATCAAATCGCCAGCTCTTTTCCTGGAAGGCTTACCCAATGGCTTTACACTCGATTTGAACAAGCTCCTGAATTAGAAACAATCCTACTTCCATGCGAGCTCATTCCCAACAATGGGGAATACTTGAAAAGTTTAATCCAACAGCATGCTTTAGCCTGGAAGTTGGATGCTCAATTTCTGCATTGGATTGATCTCAACTGTCACTTTCACAACACCTTGGTGGATCGAATTGTCCCCGGCTTCCCAAAGCATCTCGAGGGAAAAGCCGCTCCTTACACTGTGCAGGTCGAACCCTATCTTTTTTGGGGAATTGAGGGTACGGTCCAAGATCTAGAAAAATTACCTTTCCGTAAGTGCAAAGGGGTGGTGCTAACCGACTCACTTCTCCCCTATACGAAGCGAAAAATAAGCATCCTGAATGGGTTACATACGGTAATGGCAGCCTTAGGCAGGTTGCAACAAATCCAAACCGTTCAACAGTATGTACAAGACCCCGATCGACTTCAGGAGCTCAAACTAGTCGCAGAAGAGGAAATATTTCCGTTTTTGGATCAGCCCTTGGATACGCTTAGAGACTATGAATCAGCCATCATTGATCGATTTAAAAATCCCTACATGGCCCATTTGCTGCAGGATATTTCCTTTCAGTCGATTTCCAAATTCAAAAGTCGATTGGCACCTATTTGTACCTATTTTTTAGAAAAACAGGAGACCTTTCCGCCTCGAATCACTGTTGGCTTGGTTGCGCTACTCGTAGGTTATTTGCGATTCCCAGATTTGATACGAGACTCGGAAGAAAACAAACAGTACTTCAAGCAAATTCAAGACGGGGATGCATCTGAATTAGAAAAAGTTATCCGAGCTAGTGAAGAGTTGTTTGGCTTCCAAGATAGATCAAGTTTGGAACTTGCCTATGCCAGCCTAATGACTTCCCTTACTGCTTAGTTTTCGGCGAAGCCAATTCCAGCTGCAAATCTAGCCTTGGCAAAAGCGATTTGGAGTTTGGCAGACAGCTCATTTAAGGTAACTCTTGAATCAAAGACGGCCACTTCTCGTGCATTCACCAAGAACAAACTGCTTTCTCCGATTTCAAAACGTCGCGTCTCACCCGTAAGCAGGGCTTCCAAGCTTTTAACATTTTCTGTGAGCGTGCGTACTTGCTGGTTCAAGACATTCCAAGAGTTGAGTTCTGTCTCCAATTTCGTTCTGAGCTGCAACTCTTTTAAGTTTCTTCCTGTTTGTTTGATCTCAATTTTGGCTTTGGCGCTGCCCAAGTCTCCACGAGTTTTCCGCAAAAGCAAAGGGGTGTAAACAGAAACTCCCCATTTGTAATTATTCTCAAACAAGGGCGATGGCTGAGCATCAGCCAAAGTCTCTGTTAGGAAGTTGTACTTCAGCTTGACTACAGGTAGCAATTCTTGAGTCTTTAACCGCCTTTCTACGTTCAGACTAGCCAAATCAAAATCAGTGAGAAGCAACTCTGGATGCCTTCCCACTAAGCTTCGTAACTCCTCTGCTTCTGGTGCTGCATTCAGAAATTGAGAAAGCGCTTGAGGAATCACAGCCGAATCCAATAGCATGGGTTCACCCGAGTCATTCCATAAATAGGTGTTGAGTACCTGCGTATTCTCAAAAAAGGTATTTTCAGCAAGTTGCAAGCGGTATTGCCGATTGAGTAACTGAGACAAGGCTTCAACAGTATCAATGGCCGCCTGCTCTCCGAGTTCATAGCTCCGCTTGATACCATCAAATCGAATTTTCGCAAGTTTCACCCCTTCTTCCAGTACCAATTTATTTTCATAGGCCGCAGCCCATTTCCAATAAGCACTCGTTGCCTGCAAGTTGAGCTCGTTTCTAAAATTAAGGCGCTCCACCTCAGTGGCTTGCTCGTACAGTAACGCTTTTTGAAGGGTTGCTCGTCTATCGTCGAGTATCAATCCTTGACCTAGGTTGACGGCAGCGCCAGCAGAAAGCATGCCGGTGCTAGGTCCAGCATTTTCCGAGTTGAGGTATGCCCCATTGTTCTGTTCAAAACTACCCAGCAACTCCACCCCCATCCAGGTAGGCACCACCAGTCCAGCCTCTCTTTTTTCAAAGTAGGTGGATTGCTTAAACTCCTTTTTATCCAAATTACCATACAGCATCGGATCAAAGCCACCACGAGCTTTGCGAACCTCCATTTGCCCTAAACGCAGATTAAGGTCTGCCTGTATAGCTACAGGATGGTAGTCTTGCACCCATTGTATGTAATCTTCAAAGCTCAGTCTTTGGCTTTCCTGCGCCATAAGCGAACTGGAAGCCAAAAGCCAGAAGAGAAGTAGTCCTACCTTTTTCATTTATTCGCGGAAGCGGTTTTATCTTTTTCCTCTTGAGAATAGTAATCAGCTGGGAAGCCATTGAGCTGTCGCCAGATTTCATACCATACTGGTACATCGTTAAACAAGGCAATCCCCTCAGCACCCGAACCCATACGCAATAGATCGGGCCATTTTTCTTCCTCTGGATCCTCAGTTACCAAGACACGGTACTGGTTTGTCGGACCTGCAAACTGGTCAATCGCAATCACTACCCCACCAAAGGTGCCGTTTGAGAGTTGCGGCCATCCCGAGAAGACAATGGCAGGCCAACCATCAAAGATAAATCGCACCTTATTTCCTGGTTGGATTAAAGGCAAGTCCACTGGTTCCACATACATTTCTACAGCCAATTCTGCATTTGCAGGCACGATATTCACGATTTCAGACCCTTCCTTGATGGTCTCACCAATTCCAACCTGAATGGCTTTGGCTATGTATCCATTTTGCGGAGCTAAAATGTATCGGTACTGAGAGCGCTGGGCATAGTTGGAATACTGATTTTCAAGCTTGGTTACCGTCGCTTCGGCATCAAATTGGGAAGACATTGCCGTGAACATGTCGGATTTTGCCTTAGACACCTTGTCTTTAAACTCGTTGTCAATGGCACTTAAATCAATTCTAGAAGTGATAAACTCGTTCTTACTGGTCAGAAATTTATTTTCAGTACCTATTAACTTCGCTTGAACCTCCTGAAACTTGAGCCTTCTTCCTTCCAAAGTTGTAACTGAGATCAATCCTTCTTTCAAAAGTTGCTCTGCACGATCCAACTGATACTTTCCAATGTCAAAGTTGACTTTGGCCTGTACCAATTCCATACTATCTGATTGCACTTTTAATTCAGCAATCTTCAAATTGTTTCGAGCTTGCTGCAGTTTCAATATGTTGTTTTGCTCAAGCGCGGAAATTTGGTTTTCCAAGGCACCTACTTTATCTCCATAGGATTCAGCTGCAAGTGTTTTGGCCTCTACCTGCTGTTGAGTTCGTGGAAGCAACAAAGAATCAAAAAACTCATCCTTGATCTCTGAAATTCTTAAAATAGTATCTCCTGCAGCTACATAATCTCCTTCTGCAACATACCATTTCTCAATTCTACCTGAGATGATGGAATGAATGGTTTGTGGACGCTGGTCTGGCCGAAGTGCTGTTACCAATCCTTTAGAACGAATATTTTGTGTCCAAGGCAGAAACAACATTAGAAAAAAGACAACAATCACCCATACCAAAATCTTCAATCTTTTCTTGCTCTCCTTTTTTGGGAGGGTGATTTCCAAGCTTTTGGCACCGCTGAAAGGGGTTGAGTCTTTAATGGTGTTTTTTGAAATATTCAACATAGCCAATTAGTTTTTGAAAGTAAGGTAGTCCTCAAATTTTCCTTTAAATGCTAGTTTTCCTTGATCCATCACAATGACTTCATCGGCAAGTTGCTGCACTTTTGATTCATCAGAGATCATTATCAAAGTCCAAGGTCCTTTCATTACATAGTCTACCACTTTTGCCTTTACCTTGGGGTCTACATAGTTGAGGATGTTTTCCATGATCAATGCTTTAGGATGACCTACAAACCCTCTTGCAAGCAAAATCTGGTTTGCGATGGTTTTGGATAAGCCCTTGCCTTCTGGTTGAAGCTGGGTATCCAGTCCCAAAGGAGCCTGGTAAATAAATTCTTTCAGCCCAACAAGCTCAATGAGGTAATCCAATTGCTCTTGGGTACACTCCCGTCCCAAGCAAATGTTTTCATAGATGGTGCCATGAAAAATCTGTTGCAGCTCAAGGAAATCACCAACCATTCCGCGAAATTTTTCCAGGTTAATGTATTCTAGGGACAAATCATTGACGAGGACTTTACCTTGGTATTCTTCGTAAAGTCCAGAAAACAAGGCCATCATTGCACTTTTTCCACTACCACTTTTTCCAGTTACCACTACTTTTTTGCCGGGATCTATTGTAAGTGACACGCCAGAAAGTAGGGGTACAAGAGCATCTGCAGGCTGAAATACCACATGCTCCATGCTAAACTTTAAGCCTTCTGAAGAAGGGTCCACCACTTTTTCATGAGGCTCATGGTGCTCCAAATCCAAATCCATGATTTGTCCCAACTTATCTACAGAAACCAAGGTATCGTATACGGTTTCCAAGGAAAGAATAAGTTTCTCGACGGAATTGACCACCAAAACAATGATTACTTCGGCAGCAACAAATTGTCCAATTGAAATTTGATCGTTGATTAGGAGAAAGCTACCTGCAAGCAATAAACTGGTCACAATCAAAACCTTAAATGCAATCATCACCTTGTATTGAAAAATCAGTACGTTAAAGTGCTGAGATCGAAACTCGATGTATTTTTGAATCAATTTGTCTGCACGAAGTACAGGCAAGTTGGTAGTTCCAACCAGCTTAAAGGAGTTGAGTGTCCTTCCTACTTCTTCCAACCAATAGGCAGTCTTGTATTTGTAGGAGGATTCTTTTACTGCTGTTTCCATACCACGAGGAGCAGTGTAGTAAAAGATCAAGCCCAAAATCCCAAAAAGACCTAATCCAAAGAGGATGAAGGTGGAGTGGTAGAAGGACAGCAATAAGAGTCCAAATACCACCTGAAGCAGGGCTGAAGAAAAGTCAATTAAGATTTTGGCCATTCCTTTTTGAAGGCTTACCGTATCAAAAAAGCGATTGACAATCTCAGGAGCATACTTTCCATGGAGAATCTCTGTTTTGATTCTGGGAAGTCTATAGGCTATAGATAGCCCTGATTTAGAAAAGATGCGCTGCTGGAATTTTTCCATAATCTGCAACTGGGAGATTTGTAGAAATCCTCCAAAAATCACCCCAGCAGCAACAATCACGACCAAAATTACCCAAGAGGTAGTGATTCTACCCCCAAGAATAAAGTTGAGAATAGCTTGGATACCAAGAGGCAGGGAAAGCGTAATCAATCCATTTAAAACCGCATAGAAGTAAATGGCATATACTTGATTTTTCTCTTCTTTGAGAATATTGAAAAATCGATTGATTGGTGTGGTTTCAATTTCAGGCTGCATCAGTGAATGGCTTTGGTCACGAGTTGATAAAAGAATTGAAAACGGTCTTTACTATCAGGTCCAGCATCAAGCATACCTGGCAAATGCTGGGAATTAAAGCTTTGCAATAGGCTGGATTCAAGAATGGTGGAAACAAGCGTTTTTGGATACAGGTAATCCGGATTGATTTCTGTGATAATGGATGAAATACGGTCTCCGAACTTATAGACTTGGGAGAAAATTCCTGATTCATGTTCCAAATCCACTTCCTTGGTCAAAAACCCTTTGATCGATTCATTGATTACAAGTCTCCTCAACACCACAGGATCTAAAAAATCGTTCTCTTTATAGATGGGTCCTTCCACCAAAAGTCGAATAGCAGCCGCTAAACGCTGCTCTGCATCTAACTGATTTGCATTTACAAACACTAAATTGTGCTCTAGCCAAGCCCAATACCAAGCACTAAGGTATAAGAGCAATTTGTGCTTGTTTTCGAAGTACCGATAAATCGCCGCTTCCGTGCTTCCAATCTTCACCCCTAATTTCTTAAAAGTGAAGTGCTCCATTCCCATTTCCTGAATAAGGAAAGCTCCTTCCCGAACGATGAGCACACCCAATTCAGAACTAAATGGATCTTTTAGAAACAGTTTACTGTTTACCTCAACCCGTAATTTTTTTAAAATAGATTCCATTGCTTACCTGTCGAAACTAATTCTGTAACGAGAGACTAGCTCGAAAAGTTTGCTAATCAATCACTTTTGTTAGTAATAATAACAAAAAGTAATTAAATATATACAATTGATTTTTTTTGAGTAAGAAAATGAGAATAGTAAACCCTAAACAGCTTCTAAAAAAAATCGAACTTCTATCTCTACTCTCCTATCATTAGGATTTTTCAATTAGCACATTGTTTCTGCTCACCCAGAAAGCCCAAAAAAGAAGGATGGGATGAATAACCAACAGTCGAACCCAACCTAGCCATTCTGGAGCGCAGAGACCTCCTTCAATACAGGAGCCGATTTGAATGAAATATACATGAGAAGGTATAAAACAAATGAGCATCACAAAAATACCCCAAGCAGCACGCTTGCGAGTGGGCAAATACAAGATCCCTAATCCCAATAAAATCTCCGCAACTCCAGAAAGAATATTGATGAATTCTGGATTGGAGAAAAACGGAGGAATGAGCGGTAGGTAAAAATTGGGGTTATTAAAATGATTCACACCCGCTACTAGGTAAAAATAACCCATGCTGTATATGAGGAACTTCTGAGCAAATTTTTTCATCTTTTTCATTTAGAGATTTAAAAAGATACAAAAAATCAAGGACAGGACAAGGCTTTAAAATCCTCGGTATTTCAATTTCCCTACCCCATATTGGTAGAGGGTCTTGGAATACCGAAGCATGGCTGGCATCAATACAGCGGTCAATCCTATTATGCTACTCATGTACATCCAAAGTTCAGGGTTCTCAACCAAGACATTTATCGCTACCAAAGAAGTGACCATCAGCGCTACCGAAAAGGCATAACTGATGTACATGGCTCCATCGTAAAAGCCTGGCTCAGGAATCAAATCGGCACCACAAACAGCACAGCGAGAATGGATAACCGTAAGTTTGCGGTAACTAAATGTAGAGACCGGAAACATATTTCCTTCTCGACATTTGGGGCACTTGGCCTGAGCAATTGCGGCAGATAAACTTTTTGACATAATCGAAAAATCGAATGCGTAAATCTAGCCGTTCAAGAAGAACTTTTGGGTGACCTTTGTTACACTAAAGCCCACTAGGATCTAGTTCTTAGGTATTGAAAACTAAAGAAAGGTAAAAAAATGGCCTCTTACCGCAATTCTTCCAGATCGTAGTCTTTGCCCTTGCCCCATTGCAACAATTCATGCAAGGTGTAAAATTCAAGGGTATCTAAATCTTTAATCCGAAAATTCTCTCCAGATATCCAAGCCATCACTTCAATCTTTCGGACTTCACCTTGGTTCACCAAGCGGTAAATTCGCCCAACACGCAAGTTATCTAAAGCAAGTGGCATCAGGATTTGGCTTTAATTAGCGCACCAGAAGCTTCAAAGGTAATTTCCTTTTTAGGAGATGTAATTGCTGCTACTTCTTCCTTGGATTTGCCTTGATCTTCTGCATAGTGCCGTAACGTTTCTACATCTGTTTCAGACAAAGTAGCTACGCCTTCGATCGTAATGGGAAATCCTTGAGAGTTGGTGGGGATAAAAAAACCATAATCCTTGAACGTAACACGCATGCTAGATCCGTTGGGCAACTCCATCGCAAACCAGCAGCCTTTATTGGTACATACCTCCTTGATTTTTCCTGAAACCTTTCCCGTAAAGGTTCCGGATGCTTCCACTTTTTGAACTAAAGTGGCCGTAGTCACCACCGCGGATTCCTTCACCACATCTCCATAATTTCCAGGAACCACCTTCGCTTCACCTACCAGTTCGTAGGTGGTTTTCTTAGCCACAACACCCGTTTTTTGGCAAGATGAAATAGCCACAACTAGGGCTAGAATAAAAATAGTAGCGTTCGTTTTCATGGTTCGGATAAATTTTTGCAAAATCTAGAATTCAGGCTTCACCAAAAAAACTTTTTTCCATCCACCTGCACTTCAAAAATAGGTGAAAAGTCCTTGTCTCAAAAGTATTTTGTATTCGGACTTCCCTGGCATGCTGAATTTGGAAGTGAAAAATTCAAAAAAAACCATTTTACGTATCCAATTAGAGAAAAGGCGGAATTTTTAAGAATTCAATGCGGAAAAAGATTTTTAACAAATTCACAAATAGATGGTCAGATTTTTTGACAATCCCTTAATTTTACTGTTTAAAATTTCACCTGCTCCATGCCAGTTACCAAAAAATTCATCATTGATTTTGACAGTACCTTCACTCGTGTAGAAGCTTTAGATATTTTGGGAGAAATCAGCCTTGCCGGGGATCCCAAACAAAAGGAAAAACTACAGGCCATCAAGGACATCACAGACAAGGGCATGGACGGTAGCCTGACCTTTCGAGAGAGCCTTGAGCAGCGCCTAGAAATTCTTCAAGCCAATAAAGCTCAAATAGCCGAATTGATCGTAATACTGAAGCAAAAGGTATCCAAGTCCTTTGAGCGCAACCGAGATTGGCTCAAGGACAATGCCGAAGATGTATTTATCATCTCCAATGGCTTCAAGGACTTTATTATCCCTATCGTAACTGAATACGGAATCAAGCAAGAAAATGTATTTGCGAATGACTTGATTTATGATGAGAGCGGAAAAATTATCGATTTCAACCGAGAAAATCCGCTTTCAAAAAATAACGGGAAATCAGAAACTATCCGATCCATCAACCTCGAAGGGGATATCTATGTGATAGGTGATGGCTACACGGATTATGAAATCAAAGCCTCGGGCTTGGCCAATAAGTTTTATGCCTTTACAGAAAATGTCAACCGACCAAAGGTTACCAGTCAGGCAGATCACATTGCGCCGAGTTTTGATGAGATTTTGTACATCAATAAACTCAACACGAAGTTTTCCTATCCCAAAAGCAGAATCAAGGTACTGCTTCTTGAAAACGTGCATCCCATCGCCCTAGAACTCCTAAAAGAGGAAGGCTACCAGGTGGAAGTGGCCTCTGGTGCACTTAGCGAGGAGGAGTTGTGTGAAAAGATTCAATCCATATCTATCCTAGGTATTCGCTCCAAAACAACGGTCACCAAAAAAGTGCTGGAACATGCCAACCGCCTTCTAGCGATTGGAGCTTTTTGCATTGGAACCAACCAGATTGATCTAGAAGAATGTCAGAAAAGAGGCGTTGCCGTGTTCAATGCCCCTTTCTCCAACACCCGCTCAGTGGTGGAAATGGCCATTGCAGAAATCATTTTCTTGATGCGCAGATTCCAAGACAAATCCCTAGGAATGCACCAAGGAATCTGGGATAAATCAGCAACAGGCTCCTTCGAAATTCGGGGGAAAAAATTGGGAATTGTGGGCTATGGCAACATTGGAGCACAACTTTCTGTCTTGGCAGAAAACCTAGGCATGAATGTATTCTACTACGATGTCATCGAAAAACTAGCCTTAGGAAATGCAACAAAAATGAACTCTTTGGAGGAATTGTTGTCGACCTGCGATGTGATTACCCTGCACGTTGATGGAAGAAAGGACAATAAATGCCTATTGGATAAGGAGAAAATTGCACTAATGAAACCCGGTTCCCTACTGCTCAACCTGAGTAGAGGCCATGTAGTAGATATTCCAGCCCTTCGTGAAGCCATTCTTTCTGGACATATTGGAGGCTGCGCTGTGGACGTTTTTCCAGAGGAACCGAAAAACAACAAGGAATCCTTCGAGTCAGAACTCAAAGGATTGCCAAACACCATCCTCACCCCTCACATTGGAGGAAGTACCTTGGAAGCGCAAGAAAACATCGCCCGATTTGTGCCAGGAAAAATCATGGAGTACATCAACACAGGCAATACCTACAATTCGGTCAACTTCCCGAATATCCAACTCCCCTTCCTGAAAGATGCGCATCGCCTGATCCACTTGCACCAAAATGAACCTGGTGTACTGGCCAAAATCAACCTGATCCTTGCCAACTACCAAATTAATATTGTAGGGCAATACCTAAAAACCAACGAAAAAATCGGTTATGTGATCACAGATATTGACAAGGTTTATGATCCAGAAGCAATTGAAGCCCTGAAAAATATTCCAGGCACCATCCGATTTAGAACCTTGTATTGATTTGAAAGCCCATAAAAAAAGCCCTTGAGGGCTTTTTTTTTAGTTCTTTCCGTAAAGTTCTTCGTAGTAGGTTTGGTATGCTCCAGAAGTTACCCGGTTCAACCAGCCCTCATTTTCAAGGTACCAGGAGATGGTCAATTCTATTCCCTCCTCAAACTGTAGGCTTGGCTCCCAACCCAGTTCTTTCTGAATTTTGGTAGCATCTATTGCATAGCGCAAATCATGGCCTGCTCGATCCTGCACAAAAGTGATCAGTTTCTCAGAAGCACCTGGTTCACGCCCTAGCTTCTCATCCATCTTTTGACACAAGAGACGGACGATGTCAATATTTTTCCACTCGTTGAAGCCCCCGATATTGTACGTCTCACCTGGCTTTCCTTTGTGGAACACCACATCAATGGCACGTGCATGATCTTTGACAAATAGCCAATCCCGCACATTTTCCCCTTTTCCATAAACAGGCAAAGGCTTGTTGTTCTTTATGTTATGGATACAAAGTGGAATCAACTTCTCTGGAAAATGGTTGGGACCATAATTATTGGAGCAATTGGATACCACTGTTTTCATCTTGTAGGTATTTGCGTAAGCACGCACAAAATGATCAGAAGATGCCTTTGATGCGGAATAAGGTGATTGCGGATCGTAGGCAGTAGTTTCTACAAAAAATCCACCATCATGCAGAGATCCATAGACCTCATCTGTAGATACATGGTAGAACAAATGCTGATCAAATGCCCCTGCCCATGCTTTTTTGGCCACATTAAGTAAGTTAACCGTGCCAAAAACATTGGTTTTAACAAAAGCGAGGGGATCAGAAATGGAACGATCCACATGAGATTCAGCGGCCAAGTGAATGACATCAGTAATTCCATGCTTTGCAAAAATTGCTTCCAAGACCTGTTCCTCTTGGATATCTGCTTTTTCAAAAAAATAGTTGGGAGCATGCTCCACCTCAGTCAGGTTCTCCAGGTTGCCCGCATATGTCAAGGCATCTAGGTTGACGATTCGATACTGCGGGTAGGTGGTCACAAAAAGTTTGACCACATGGGATCCAATAAATCCGGCTCCACCGGTAATTAAAATTGATTTAGACATTGATTTATCTGTAAAAGTTACTGTACCATTTTGTAAATTTTTCTACTCCTACTGCCACCGTCGTATGCGGTTGATACCCCAAATCTCGTTCCAGTTCACTGATATCGGCATGGGTCTCGACCACGTCACCAGGTTGCATCGGCAGCAATTCCATCTTTGCCTTTTGCCCTAGCCCCTGCTCTATGGCTGCAATAAACTCCATCAAGGACACTGGAGATGAGTTGCCAATATTGTAAATCTTGTAAGGTGCCGTCGAACTCGAAGGGTCTGGATGCTGAGGATCGTAATTTGGGTTGGGGGTAGCTGGCTTTTCTGCCACACGGATGATTCCATCCACAATATCGTCAATGTAGGTGAAATCACGTTTCATCTTTCCTTCATTAAACACCTGAATAGGTTCTCCTTTGCGGATCGCATCAGCAAAAAGGAAGTAGGACATGTCGGGTCTTCCCCATGGGCCATATACCGTAAAGAAGCGTAATCCCGTACTGGGAATACCAAAGAGATGGCTGTAACTGTGGGCCATCAGTTCGTTTGCCTTCTTTGAGGCCGCATACAGAGAAATTGGGTGATCTACCCCATCTGAAGTGGAAAAGGGCATTTTGGTATTACTTCCGTACACTGAACTGGAGGAAGCAAATACCAAGTGCTTGACAGGAAAAAATCGACAGCACTCCAAGAGATTTAAAAAACCAGCAAAGTTGCTATGCAGGTAATCTTCAGGGTGTGAGATCGAATTCCGAACCCCTGCTTGCGCTGCCAAATGAATAACCACATCGAATTTTTCCGCCTCAAAAAGTTGAAGTAGATCCGGTTTATCAACTAAATCAAGCTGAATAAAGCGGTAATTGGGCTGAGTTTCAGAAGTCACCAACAGTCTTGGAGCTATCTTTTCCGACGCAATTCCAGATTCCGCTAGGCGAGCCAATTTTAATTCCCGGCTGTAATATAAATTGATGTTATCCAAACCCAGCACTTCGTGCTTATTAGCAAGCAAGTGCTGGACTACATGAAATCCAATAAACCCAGCAGATCCTGTAACAAGGTATTTCATGGGTAGGCAATCAAGAATAGTTTACAAACACACACCATAAAAATCCTCAATTTTGATTAGACAACAAACGCTGATACTTTTCCAACTGCAACTGTCTCATCAACTTACGATCATATTTTTCTTGTACTTCTTGGTACAAGGCATCTGCATAGCTTGCAAGCACATCACGCTTCACATAAGCAAACTCTAGTGCTTCTTTCAACACAGAGACCTCCCCTACGGGAAATACCAAACCTGTTTTTTGCTGTTTGATCAAGGAAGTATTTCCAACGCAGTTGGAACAAATAATAGGTACCTGCATGGCAGCAGCCTCAAGAAGCAGATTGGAAAATCCTTCCTCATGGGATGGCTGCACAAAGACATCTGCTAAAGCCAAATGATGCTCCACATGGTCTGTCCAATCGATTTGTACCACACGGGGATGTTCTCTAATGGATTGGAGAATTTCTTGATCAAGGGGAGATTCTTCCTTATCGAAGGTTCCGATAAGAACCAACTTGGAGGAGGACACAATTTTGGAACTCAAAAATGCAGCTACTAAATCTTCTATTCCTTTCCGCTTAATCAGTTTGCCCACAGCCAAAATGATAAAATCATTTTCACCTGGCAAGATGCGCATGGTAGCAGCTACCAAATGATTTTCCTTCAAAACCTGTCGATTAAACTTATCCAAATCAATTCCTAAAGTGGATCCATGCCCAATCAGGCTAAATTTTGAAGAATCCAGTTTGGAATTAGAAGTAAAAAAAGAAAGCATCCCAGTGGAATTCACCCACAAGGCTGTGGCATTCGAATAGGTCCACTTTTCTAGAAGAGTAAACCCTTTCTGAGGGTCCTTCGCATGCACCGGCATTTCGGTGATGCTATGAATTCGATGGGGAATACCTGCTAAGCTAGCGGCTAGCATTCCTAAAAATCCAACTTTAGCATCATAGCTATGGATCACATCTGGCTTTTCCTTCCGAAGCATTTGGTACAACAGCCAAAAGGAAATAAAATCCTCTACATAATTGATTCCCTTTACGAAGGGAATGACCTCATGCTGTACCCCTTCTGTTCGACAAATCTGCTGCACCTCTCTGCCATCCGCACTCACCAAAAGTACCTCCCATCCCTGCTCCTTCATCAACTTGGGCTGACCAGAAAGTAAAAGCTTGAAAGTAATTGGTTCGGTTGAAAGAAGTAGAAGCTTGGGCATTTAAGGAAAAGTAAGAAATACAAAGGTAAAATTTTCTGTGGAGAACTTGGGCAAAATTAAAGCTCAGAAACAGAAGTTTGGACATCTAGGAAAGTAGACAAGCTGGTTTTCAAAAAAAAAAGTAGGTGAGTGAGGAAAAAGAAGATTTTTTAATTGAATTCTTCCAAGATATCGTGGATTAAAATAGATCCAAAAAACACATGCTATTGAAAGTATGTGTAATCCTGGTTGAAAAATTGTATCGCCTATGATTTACAATCTTATTTTAATACAATTTTTTATATATTATTTAATTTATTTTAATTTTTATTTTTTAATTTTTTTATTACTTTTATAAAGGGTGATAAAACTTTTAGCATTTCTTTTTTAGATGAAGCTATTTTTTGAAGAAGGACTACTCAGTTATTTTTTCCTTCTTTAGTTTTTTTGTGTGATTATAAAACAAAAAAGGCCTTCCAGATGGAAGGCCTTTTTATTTGGTAAGGTTTCTCGTTTAGTCAAATAGTTCTGCCAATTTAGATTCAAGGCTTGGACCTCTTAAATCCTTTGCGATAATTTTTCCATCTGGATCGACCAGGTAGGTAGCGGGAATTGCCTGGATTTGATACAACACTGCAGCAGCAGAATTGAAGTACTGCAAATCGGAAACCTGCGTCCAATTCAAACGATCATCTGCAATCGCTTTGACCCAATCTTCCCTGCTTCGATCTAAAGAAACTCCAAAAACTTCAAAGCCCTTGGAGTTGTATTGGTTATAAAGGCGAACCACATTTGGATTCTCTTGTCTGCAAGGCTTGCACCAAGCCGCCCAAAAATCAATCAACACATATTTTCCTCTCAAGTCAGAAAGCTTAGTTGTCTTTCCATTTGCATCGGGAAGTACGATATCTGGGGCCACTTGTCCTACAGCCAGAGCTCTCATTTCGTCAAGCTGCTGCTTCATCTGCAAAATGGCGATGGTTCCAGGATAATTGTCATTGAGTCTAGTAATCAAAGCGTCGATAAATGGAAAATCATTTTGTGGATTTAACAGCCCAATAGCCGCCAACGAAGCAAAAGAATCTCCCATACTTTCAATCATCTCTTTCACCTTGACGACTTGCTGAGTTTCTAGATTCATCGCATCCACCTGAATTTGACGAATCGCATCTGCTTCGTTTTTGCTCATGGCCTCGTAGTATTTTTCATTGAGCTGATTGACTTGGCCTTGATAAGATTCCATCAAGGTTTCCAACTTCAGCATTTCTTTACTATCCTGCGAACCTTCAATTTGGAGGCTTTTGGGGTCGGAAAAATTGAACTTCACATCCACATTTTCTTTGTAAAGTGCCAATTTAACTACGCGTTGACCGTACAGGTTCAATTCGTAAAAAGTGGGCGTATTAATGGAATCGAAGGCATAGGTAAAGTCACCGTTAGGCTCAATTTCCAAGGTATCCAACACCTTTGGTCTACTATCTGTATATTGAGAAAGCACCACCACTCCTTCTGGAGCATTTTGTAGATTTCCTGTGATGATCACTTTGCCAGCTGCTGAATCCGATCCTCCACAGGAGAATAGGGTCAAAGTGGCACTCACTAAAATTCCTAACATAAATTTTCTCATCGTTTAATTCGCTAATAATTCCGTTATAAGTTGGGTGGCTACTTTTGGATCCGCCTTTCCCTTTGATTTTTTCATCAATTCCCCCATAAAAAAGCCAAGAAGCCCTTTTTTACCAGATCTGTATTCTGCCACCTTCCCAGCATTTTCAAGCAATACTTCTTTTGCCAAAGGCAGTAAAAACGCTGCATCACTTTCTTGAATCAAGTTGAGACTTTGTGCAATGGCTAATGGTGTAACCTCCGGATGCAACAAAAGTTCAGGAAAAATCTTCTGAGACGCAACAGAAAAGGACACTTGACCATCTTCTACTAGTGCAATCAACTGAGCAATTGCCGCTACCCCAATTGGAAAATTTAAATAGGTGGTTCCCGTCTCATTTAGATAGGACTTGATGGGTCCCATCATCCAATTGGAAGCAGCTTTGTAGTGAATCGTATGGGTACATAGTGCTTCAAACCAGCTGGATACTTCCTTCGTCTCCGTCAATAAAGCAGCATCATACCTTGGTAATCCATATACTTCAATAAACTTGCGATACAAGTCTCGAGGCAAGGCAGGTAATTCAGCGCTTACTTTTTCAATCCATTCTTCAGTAAGGATAACCGGAGGTAAGTCCGGCTCAGGAAAATACCGGTAATCATTCAATTCCTCCTTGGTGCGCATGCTTGCAGTAAAGCCCCCGTCTGCATCGAAAGTTCGCGTTTCCGATACAATATCCTGCCCTACTTCAAGCAAACCTACTTGGCGCTCGTATTCAAAATCAATGGCACGACCCAGGTTACGGAAGGAATTCATGTTTTTTACTTCAACCTTTTTTCCTAAAGTTTCTGAACCTCGAAGCTTCACAGACACATTGGCATCACAGCGCAGGGATCCTTCTTCCATGTTTCCATCACAAATCCCCAAATACATGACCATCTTTCGAATCTCAGCCAAAAACACTAGCGATTCCTCAGCAGAACAGAGACAGGGTTCGGTCACCAATTCAATCAATGCGGTACCTGCACGGTTGTAATCCACCCAGCTTTCTTCTCGATCTGAGGAATGAATCAATTTCCCCGCATCTTCTTCCAAATGAATTCGATTCAATTGAATCTCTCGCTCCGTTCCATCCTCCAAAGTAAGGGTTACTTTGCCACCAATACAGATAGGCTCCTTATCCTGGGTGATTTGGTATCCCTTGGGTAGATCTGGATAAAAGTAATTCTTGCGATCAAAACTGCTTTTTCTGCTTATTTGGGATCCACAAGCCAAACCCATTCGCACCGCATATTCGAGTGCACGTAGGTTTAATTTGGGTAAGGTACCAGGATGTCCCAAGGTAATCACAGAAACCTGGGTATTGGCTTCAGCCCCAAAGCTGCTGGCGTCAGCTGCAAATAATTTACTGGAGGTAGCCAATTGTGCATGCACTTCCAGGCCTACTACCAATTGGTACTTTTCCGTAAGTTCCTGAGTTAACATGCAGTCGTAAAAATCAATTACAACAAGAGAGACTGTGCTTTGGCAACCACCTTGGGTAATCCTGCAAGGTCTTTACCACCAGCCGTAGCGAAGAAAGGTTGCCCCCCTCCACCTCCTTGAATTTCTTTGGCCAATTCACGAACTAGGTTGCCCGCATGCAGCCCAGTAGATTCCAATAACGATTCGTCAATAAATACTGCCACTTGAGGGGTATTGCTGATGGAAGCCGCCAAAACAATGCAAGCCTTGGATACTTCATTTTTTAACTCATACACCAACTTTTTCAAAGAATCGGCATTCGGTAATTCTACTGAAGCAATGAGCACCTGTTTGCCTTCTTTTTCAATAAAATGTCCCTTCAACTGCTCCTTTACGCCTGCGGACTTTTCCAAGTGCAAGTGTTCAATTTCCTTTCGCAACTCATTCCGCTCTTGCACCAAAGCTTCTACTGCCTTAACCAGGTCTCGTGGATTTTTCAAGAGTTCCTGCAATTCCTTCACCAGCCCTTCCTGCTCACGCAAGTACTGCTCAGCAGCGAAAGATGTAATCGCTTCAATACGGCGTACTCCTGAGGAAATAGAACCCTCACTGCTGATTTTGAATAAGCCGATTTGGCTAGTTTGAGAAACGTGCGTTCCTCCACAAAGTTCCACCGAGTAATCTTGTCCAAAAGTGATCACACGAACAAAATCCCCGTATTTCTCGCCAAACAAAGCGGTTGCTCCTTGTTTTTTGGCTTCAGCAATCGGTACATTCCGCTGCTCAACCAAGGCGATATTCTCACGTACTTTGGCATTAACAATGGCCTCTACCTGCGCCAATTCTTCTTCCGTCATTTTTCCAAAGTGGGAAAAATCAAAACGAAGCAATTGCTCATTCACCAAGGAACCCCGCTGCTGAATGTGATCTCCCAATACAGCCTTCAAGGCAGATTGAAGCAAGTGCGTAGCCGTGTGGTTATTCATGGTCAGCTGACGCTTTTTGGTATCCACTGCGGCAAAAAATTGTGCCTCGGGATGCTGAGGAAGCTTTTCTACAAAATGAACAATCAGGTCATTCTCTTTTTTGGTATCCAAAACACGAATTTGCTCGGACTCGGTCTTCAACCAACCCGTATCCCCAACCTGGCCTCCACTCTCCGCATAAAAAGGAGTTTTGTCCAACACGAGCTGGAAGCGATCACCTTTCTTATCCGAGATGGTTCGGTATTTGACGATTTGTGCATAGGCCTCGAGTGTATCGTAGCCCACAAACTCCACTCCTGCATCCTCATGGACCAAGACCCAATCTCCTGTGTCCTGCTCGGAAGCAGCTCTAGATCGGGTCTTTTGCTTCTCCATTTCTTCTGCAAAGCCTTTTTCATCAACTGAAAACCCATTTTCACGAGCGATCAATGAAGTGAGGTCTAATGGAAATCCAAAGGTATCGTACAGTTCAAATGCTGTTTTTCCAGAAATAACTGCCTCTTTTTTGGCTATCAACTCTGCTTTGATGCCATCTAGCATGCGAAGTCCATTGTCAAGCGTACGCAAGAAAGAGGCTTCCTCCTCTTGAATCACTTTTGCAATAAACTCCTGCTGAGCACGTACCTCTGGAAAAATATCTCCAAAATTTGAAGCAATCAATGGGGTCAACTCGTGCAAGAATGGCTTTTGAAATCCTAGGAAGGTGTAGCCATAGCGAACCGCTCTACGCAGAATTCTGCGAATCACGTACCCTGCCTTGTTATTGGAAGGAATCTGTCCATCCGCAATGGTGAAGGATATCGCACGGATATGATCCACGATAACACGGAAGGCAATATCTGTAGGCTCGTCTTTGCCATATGTTTTTCCAGACTTAAGTTCTAAAGCTTGAATAAACGGCAAAAACAAATCGGTATCGTAATTGGAGGATTTGTGTTGGATAGCTCGTACCAAACGCTCAAAACCCATTCCTGTATCCACGTGAGTGGCTGGAAGAGGCTTCAAGCTTCCATCAGACAATCTGTTGAACTGCATAAAAACCAGGTTCCAGATCTCGATTACTTGAGGATGGTCATTGTTAACAAGTTCACGTCCCGGTACAGCAGCACGCTCGGCAGCAGTACGCAAGTCAACGTGGATTTCCGAGCAAGGTCCGCAAGGCCCAGTATCACCCATTTCCCAGAAGTTATCCTTCTTAGAACCCATGATAATGCGATCCTCTGCCACGATGCTTTTCCATAGATCGTAGGCCTCTTGGTCCATGGCCAAGTTATCGCCTTTATCTCCTTGGAAAACAGATACATACAATAGGTCCTTTGGGAGTTTATATACTTCAGTCAATAACTCCCAAGCCCATTCGATCGCTTCCTTCTTGAAATAATCCCCAAAAGACCAGTTGCCCAGCATCTCAAACATGGTATGGTGGTAAGTATCTACCCCTACTTCTTCCAAATCATTATGCTTACCACTTACACGAAGACATTTTTGAGAATTGGCCACACGTGGGAATTTGGCAACTTCATTGCCCAAGAACGCATCCTTAAATTGATTCATCCCTGCGTTGGTAAACATCAGGGTTGGGTCATTCTTTACTACAATGGGTGAAGAAGGAACGTATTGATGTTGCTTGGATTGAAAAAATTCAATAAACGTACTTCTGATTTTTTTGGCTTCCATGGAAGATAGTCGGTACAGTGGCTAAAACTAGGTTGAGTGCATTCAGCAGCATGGAGGCGAATGCAAGCCACAAATTTAATAGAATTGACTGGCTTATGCACAGGTATTTGAGATTTTGACAAAAAGGTTCATGGTCTTAATTCCTTTATTTTTCTTCTACTCCAAGGGAAATTAGGAGGGGAATGAAAACAAAAGATTCTGTTTATATTCGTTTCCTTAACCGAATTCCAATGTCCTACCTAAATCAAATTGCCTCACCAACTCTCCTTATTGACGAAAAAATCACTCGAGCCAATCTCGAAAAAATGGCTCTAAAAGCACAGCAAGGGGGAAAAAAGTTGGTGCCTCATTGGAAAACTGCCCAATCCCGGACGGTTGGGGACTGGGCAAAAGACTATGGAATTCGTGAAGTTACTGCCTCATCAATCTCTCTTGCGGAATACCTCTGTGGTCAAGGCTGGGACAGTATTCACATTGCTTTTCCTTTCAATATTCGCGAAATCTCCCGTCTCAACCGACTGGCAGCGAAGCAGAACATTTCGGTACAAGTGGTGAATGCGGCTACTGCAAAAGCACTGGCGGAAGGTCTTACGGAGGAGGTGTCTTTTTTTGTGGAGTTGGATGCCGGCTATGGACGTACGGGGATTCAAGCTTCCCAAGAAGCGGAGCTAGAAGAGATTTTGACCCATGCTAGCCGTTCGAAGCACCTCAAATTCAAAGGATTTTACATACACCCTGGACATACCTACTACGGCAAGGACACCCAGAAAATCCATGAAGAAAGTCAGGATGCCCTCGCTCGAATGAAAGCCAAGTACCTGGATCGCTATCCCACTTTGGTGACGCGCTTGGGTGACACACCAGGATGTGCCGTGATGGAGGATTTTGGTACCGTGGACGAGCTCGGTCCAGGAAATTTTGTGTTTTTTGATTTGATGCAGGTTCAATTGGGCAGCTGCGGCAAGGAAGAAATTGCCGTTTGCTTGGCTGTACCTGTAGTAGATATCCGAAAAGATCGGAAAGAGATTTTGATCCATGGCGGCGGTGTCCACTTAGCCAAGGATGTGCTTATTCAGCAAGATGGAACTAAGAATTTTGGGGAGGTAGTCCTGTTAACGGAAAAGGGATGGTCCATTCCTAGCCACTACTCCTTCGTGAAAAGCATTTCCCAGGAACATGGGATTATTCAGGCTTCCGAGGAGCTCTTACATTCAGTAAAGGTCGGTGATTTGCTGGGTATCTTGCCTGTACATTCCTGTATGACAGCAGATGCCATGGGAAGTTACCTGAGTTTGAATGGTCAAAAAATAGACCATGCTGAAGGCGCAGGTTAACTGATCTTAGCTTCAACTTCGTCTAAAGCTTTTTTCAAATCACCAAGGAATTACACCTTGTTTAATTTCCACTTGCCCTTTCTAAAAAAGTAGAGGGAAACTAGCGCATGCAAGGAATGGCATGCAGCAATGGCGATAAATATCCCCAAGTAACCCAATTCTAGAGGAAAAGCGAGTAGGTAAGCCAATGGAACTTCCAATCCCAAAAGCACTGCGGCATTAATCCAGGCCGGGGTCTTCGTGTCTCCTGTCCCATTGAAGGCTTGGGTTAGCACCATCCCAACTGCAAAAAAAACATAGCCCAAAGCAATCACCCATAACCCTTGAGCAGCTACATCTCCTACATCCGGAATATTGGTAAATAAACCCACTAATTGCTTACTAAAGAGCAAATAAATGCCTGTGACCGATGCCATGAAGATTACATTGTAGCGAACAGTCAGCCACACAGCCAATTCGGCCCTTTTGGCTTTGAGTGCTCCTAGATTTTGCCCAACCAAAGTGGCCGCTGCACCCGATAATCCCCATGCTGGTAAAATCGTAAAGATCAATATCCGAAAGGCAATGGTATAGCCCGCCAAAGCGGCAGATCCAAATTCAGCGTTCATTCGGGTCAAAGCAACCCAGGACATGGAATCAATGAGGGATTGACCCATGCCTCCTACCGATAACTCAATGATCTTTTTGATGGTCTCCCAGCTAAGGGCAATGTTTTCTCGGAGGATTCTAAGTTTGTGCTTTCCATTGAACAGATGGTACAACTGGTAGAGTACCCCCATACTCCTTCCGAAAGTAGTGGCTATGGCCGCTCCATCTAGCCCATATCCTTCCCAAGACCCTATCCCGAAGATCAGCAAGGGGTCCAGTACTATATTCAGTCCATTTGCTATCATCAAGGAACGCATCGCATGGTGGGCTTGACCCGCTCCGCGAAATGCTCCATTGCATAAAAAAAGCAAAAGAATCGCTGTATTGCCCGCAAATACAATCTTGGCGTAATTTGACCCTGATTCAATTAATTGTTCCTCAGCCCCCATCAGGCGTAGCAGGTCGCCAGCAAAGGTCCAACCCAATATCCCCAGCAAAATGGAAATCAAGGCGCCCACCAACAGCAGTTGAAAGGTAACTGAACCTGCGTCTTCGTAATTTTTTTCTCCAAAACGTCGAGAAACCAATGCTGTCGCAGCCATGCTCAAGCCGAAGCCAAGCGCATAGGTCAACACAATCACCGATTCTGTCAATCCAACAGTAGCAATGGCATATTCTCCCAGTTGGGCCACAAAAAATAGATCCACAATCGCAAATGAGGATTCCATCATCATTTCCAAAATCATGGGCAAGGCAAGAATAAAAATTGCAGTCTTCAATGGAAGACGGGTAAAATCTTGCTCCTTACCCAAGAGCGCATCTTTAATCAGTTGCCAGGTCATAAAAATTTAGGGAAACAACGAAGATTCTTCGCTTTGTATAGAATTGAAATAGGTGCACAAAAAAACAAAAAAAACCGCGAAATCGCGG
>CANGUK010000015.1 GCA_947457095.1 Cyclobacteriaceae bacterium | reverse complement strand
CGCAGCGCGGTATTGCCTAGGGGCCAGTTCATCACGGCACGGAGGTGCTGCTCAAACTGGGAGGTAAAGTTGGCCTCGATGGTATGGTGTCCGCTATTGTGCGGTCGGGGAGCAATTTCATTGACGAGCACCTCGCCAGTACGGGTTACAAAAAGTTCGACAGCTAGGATGCCGACCAAGTCCAACTTCAAGATCAGGTCTTTGGCGATGGCTTGGGCTTTCTTTTCGATTTCTGGGGAAATGCCTGCTGGCGCAAAAAGAAATTCTACCAGGTTGGCGGTAGGGTGGAAGGCACATTCCACGGCGGGATAGGCTACGACTTCCCCTCGCTCGTTGCGGGCTACGGTGACGGCAATCTCTTTGTCAAAGTCAATCAACTTTTCGAGTAGCCCCGGAGCATCAAAAGCCAGGTCTAAATCGGTAGCCGTACGCAACACTTGTACGCCTCTTCCATCGTATCCTTCCTTTCCAAGTTTGTTGACCGCTGGCAAAAAGGTGGCATTCGCGAAGACCTCTGCCTTATTTTCCGTCAGGATAAATTCGGCAGTAGGAATGCCATGATCCAAGTAAAACTGCTTTTGCTTGCGCTTGTCTTGAATCAAGGCGAGCAAATGGGGCTGGGGATATACTTTTTTGCCTTCATCGGCCAATTTTTGAAGGGCATCGGTATTGACCGCCTCAATCTCTACGGTGATCAGGTCGCAGTCTTTTCCAAAGGCATAGACGGCATCAAAATCCTTTAATGATCCGACGGTAAACTGCTGGGCAATGTCCTTGCAGGGCGCATTGGGATCGGGATCCAGGATGTGAATGTCCTGATTGTAGTTGATGGCAAACTGAATCAGCATGCGGCCAAGTTGGCCTCCTCCGAGTACGCCTAAGATTGGATGTGGATGCATGGAACCCATAGATGGGTCAAAATTAACAGATTAAACCTGAATTCGGAGCAATCCCATTCTAGAAAGCAGCGGAGTTCTGAAAATAGGGGCTGAGCAACCCCAAAATCCTACTTAGGTACAAACTTAATCCCCATCAACTCCATCAGTTTGTGCGCATTGAAACTCGGGCAGGCCCCTTCCTTCAAGCGGTAGTCAAAGAGTATCTCTTGATCCTGGATTTCGGAGTGGAAGGAATAATTCTGAACTCGCGCTTCTTTTTCCCCTAGGGCAGCCAATTCAATGTCGTGCGTACTGATCATTCCAATTCCTTGGGAAGGCAAAAGTTGGGCCACCAAGGCCTCGGATCCGGAAATTCGATCTTGCGTATTGGTCCCTTTCAAGATCTCGTCAAGGAGAAAAAAGATGGGCTCACCCTGTTCCAAGCGCTGCAGGAGTGTACGGATGCGCGAAAGTTCGGCATAGAAGGAACTCACACTTTCCCCGAGGTTGTCGGTATTGCGCATGCTCGTAAAAAGTTGCAAGGGTCCTAGGATCATGCGATCCGCAAAAGGACGAAGACCTAGGTTGAGTAGGACGGCATTGATGCCTAGGGTACGCATGAAGGTGGTTTTGCCACTCATGTTGGATCCAGTAAGCAGCACCAGTTTCCGGTTCGTATTCAAGATCAGGGAATTTCCCACCGCCTTGGCGGGAAGCAGAAGGGGGTGGGAGACATTGTCGGCTTCCAAGATTGGTTCTTGACTCCAGGCGGGGATTCCATTATGACCCACCTCAACTTCAAAGCTTCCAAGGGATACCCATACCTCCCAGTTTTCGAGGGTTTCTGGAAGTTGGACGAGGGAGTTGCTCACCCGCTTTTTCCAAGCTGCAAGCCAAAGAAAAAGAATGAAATCAGTCCAAAAGAGCAGGTTGATGGGAAAGTAGAGCAGGTTGAGCCGGTTTTGGGTCCAAAGGCCTAGACGATCCAATTCTCGCAATTGCTTGGAGGCAGGGCTGCTGCCTGCTTGAAGACGAGACTGCTCCGCTGTTAAAAGATCCGATTGAAAGGAATTGCCCTCAATTTGTTCTGCTCGCAAGCGCAAAGAATTGAGGTGGGATGCTACAGGAATGGCTTCAGCAGCACGCTTGAGCGGCACAAAAACCATCGCGAGCAGCAGAATTCCAAACAGAAACCAAAGGCCCAAAATGGCTTGTGGGAGGATCCCTTGGCTAGTTAAAATTAAAACAAATAGGCCTCCTAAAGGACCTAAAATGGCGAGGAGCCAATGCAGGAGATTGGGTTGAGTTTCTTGCTGCTCCAGCCATTGCTTCCAAGGGCCCACCTTTCCTTGCGGGAAGGCGATTCCAATTGCCTCCATGGCGCGTAAAAAATCAGGCTTTTGTTGGAGTTCAGCCGCTGCTTCCCTGCGTTGCTGAGCTGCCTTCGGATTGACGGGACTCTTCAGCAAAGTGGCAAGTTGATGCTTTCCCCCTGCTGAGGTGCAGTGATTGAGAAGTTGAAAAAGGGAGTGCGTACCAAACAAATCCAAGTCGCCGGCGAAGGGGTGTTCCTTGTCTGCAAATTCAATTCCCGCATCCAAGTCGCCCAGTTTGCGTTCCTGGCGTGCCTGTTTTTGAGTTTGGAGTTGCTGCAAAGCAAGGTATATGCGTTCCTGATCTTTGAGATGGTTAAAGCGATTGATAAGGCGAACAAACAGAAAAAAACAAATGATGCTGGGAAGGGCCCATCCCCAGTGCTCGGAGATGGTCAAAATCACCGTAGCACCCAATGCAAAAAAGGAAAAAATACGAAGGACACTCAGTTGAGCAACGCTTCGCTTATTGGTCTTTTGCTTGAGTTCCAGTTGCTCTGGAGAAAAATCAAATGGATTCATACTTCCCAAAGATAGGCATTCCCAGAAGTGGTTGATACTACGGCCTTCTTTTTGCCTTAGTTTTTCTACCTTTAGTCAGGTCAAGCCTTTAAATCGGGGCTTTGCTAAACTCTTGAACAGATCTGATGAAATCCAAGCCTACCAAACCACTTCCTCCCGAACCCGTCGAATGGGATCTCAGCGAATCGTTTGGAGTGCTTCCTCAGGACATTTCCCTCACCCATAACTTGGGCTGCGTACGGGCTCCTTCTACTAAAAAAGAGCCCAAACCAAACGATTCGGGTACTCCGAATTCAAAAAAGTAAGTTTCAAACATACACACAAATCTGCCAGCGGAAGGCCCAGCGCCAGCGAATGTGTACCTGGATCAGGCCAGCCTGTTTGAAAATTGACTCCCAATCGTTTCTCCTAAAACTTCGAAGTACCGACAAGGCTGCATCGTTTTGCACCATGGGGGACTTGCTAAACCAGCGCGTCAGCCATTTGATGGAGTAGTAGGCCAATGGGTGGCGGTGCAGGTCGTTGATGACAATGGCTAGCCGCACCTTTTGCTTCAAGCCTTGAAAGAGTGTCACAAGTTCCTCGTCCGTAAAATGATGGGTAAAGAGCGTACAAGTGGCGATGTCCACCTGCTCCTCAAAAAATGTCGGGTCAAAGACATTGGCGACTTGCCAACGTATCCCCTGGAGTTGCTGCTGTCGCTGCTGGGCAAGTGCGATGGTATGCGCATTGGCATCTGCCCCGATCAACTGAATCGAAAGCTGCTGCCGCCGTGCCCAATCCTGCATCACAGCGAGCATATCTCCACCTCCGCAGCCCAGATCTACCACACTGTATTGTTCTTGGGGAAAACGCTGCACCACCTCGCTCAATCCCTGCGTGGTTACTTTATTTCCTCCCAACCAGCGGTTAATGGTTTTCAGCTCACGAAGCGTTTGCTCCAAAACAGGACCTGAGCAGTCCAGGTCGTCCATGATTTCCTTTTCGCGGGAGCGTTGTGCAAAAATACTCATCGCTTCTCGTAGTGGGTGGTTTCCAAAGTCAAACCCGGACCAAAGCCCAAGGCAAGAATATCTCCTTGAATGCTGGAATCCTGCAGCATGCGCTCCAAGACAAATAAGATACTGGCTGAGGACATGTTGCCACAGGTACGCAGCACTTCAAGCGCATGTCGATTGACTTCAGGCGACAATCCAAAAGCCTCCTGCACTTGAATCAATATTTGTTTGCCCCCAGGATGTATCGCCACATGGCGTACTTTCGAAAAGTTGAACTTGGCTTCAAACAAGTCGCGCAGGCGCCGAATGCCTTGGTTGAGCAGGGAAGGAATGTACTGACTAAGTCGCATCTCAAAACCAAAATCTCCGATTTTCCAGGCCATGTCTTTTTCCCCTTCCCAAAGCACTTCGCTGAAGTAATTTTTGATCTGCAGTCCTTTTTCGGACTGCATCACGAGTGCGGCAGCCGCCCCATCCCCAAAGAGGGAGTTGGCTAGGAGATTGTCTTCGGTATATTCTTTTTGAAAATGCAGCGTACAGAGTTCTACGGATACCACCAACACTCGGGATTGTGGATTGGCTTTTACCAGTTGGTCGGCAAGCCTCAAACCCGTAAATGCCGCGTAGCAACCCATGAAATGAATGCAGTAGCGCTCCACCGAACTTGGGATGTCCAGCCGACGCATGAGGTCCAGTTCAAGCCCCGGGGCGACCATGCCCGTACAGGAAATTAAAATCAAATGTGTGAGTGATTTTGCTTCCACATTCGCCTGCTGCAAGGCGGATCGAACAGCCTGTTCGGCGAGTTCGGGACCCTTTTCTTCAAATACCTGCATGCGTGCAGCCGTACCTGGAAAAGGATTCAGTTCTTTATTCTTCGGGAAAAAGGTGAAGTCACTCACCTCCTCCTTTTGAAAATCATCCAAGACACTATGGCGTGAATCTATCCCCGACTTTCGGTACAAAAAATCAAGCTTTCTTCGCTCTTGCCCATCCAGCTGGTGTGCCAACTGCATGAAGCGAGCGATTTCCGCTTGAGGTATAGGCGCTCCTGGATTGGAAAGGCCGATACTGACGATACTGGAATTCATAGATCCAAGTTACCAAAATAGTTCTAATTTAGTCTGCTGAAGACGGCTTTTCGAAATAGCTGTAACTTGGCTCACTAGAACCACTTTCCATGATCACTCGCTCCACACTCCTGCACCTACGCATCCCCTTTTCATTTTTTTTGTTGCCCGTTTTCTTATTTGCCTTGGCCTTGACACCCAATCACAACGGGGAGCGCATGCTGCTTGTCTTTTTGAGTTTGCACCTGTTTCTCTACCCAAGTAGCAATGGATACAACAGTTACTATGACAAGGACGAAGAAAGTATTGGAGGCCTAAAGCGTCCACCTACAGTGACCAAAGACTTACTCGGCTGGTCACTGATGTTTTTTGGCATTGCTTTAGCCCTGGGCGCATGGATCAACTGGGAGTTTGCGAGCATGCTTGGCCTTTATGGATTAGTCAGCATGGCCTACAGTCATCCTTCCATCCGACTTAAAAAATATCCCTGGATCAGTTGGGCAATTGCTGGTCTATTCCAAGGCTACTTTACCTTTGCCATGGCATATGCTGGGCTGAGCAACTTGGGTTGGGAGGTTTTGCTCAAGCCACATGTACTTATTCCAGGATTCCTCACCAGCCTGATGCTCTGGGGCAATTATCCACTGACCCAAGTGTACCAGCATGGAGAAGATGCCCGTAGAGGCGACCGTACGTTGAGTTTGTTGTTGGGTATCAAGGGCACCTTTATCTTTTCGGCCCTGCTATTTGCAGGGACGACCGCTGCATTTATCTGGTATTTTCTAGACAAAGGACAATCCCACATCGTAGAATACTATCTGGCCGCGATGGCACCTATCGGACTATTTTTTCTCCTTTGGATGGGGCTCATCTTTCGGGAATCTGAAAAATATGCAACCTACAGTTGGGCCATGGGCATGAACTTCCTCTCTGCGATTGCCCTCAATGCCTTTTTCATTTACTACTTTCTGGAAAATACCCAGATTCTGCAGGTGTTTAATTGAGGTTTAGAAAGGCTGTCCGTGCGTATTTTTGAGTAAGGTACGGGCCACAAATGGTAGGCGCTGGATGAGGTTTCTTGCCACCACAGATCCCTTGCCAGAACCAAAAAGCCCTTGAATGGCTCTTCCTACTCCTAGGCGCTGGTAAAACTGGGCATTCCAACCTTGGCTGTAGCGCTGCTCCACTTCCTGCCTCGTCCTCCCTTCTCGGAGCGCTTGAGTCACCAAAAACGCCGAGTGCATGGCCATGGCCATCCCATTTCCGCAGAGCGGGGTGATCAATCCGGCCGCATCTCCTAGTAGCAACAGGTGATTTTCTACCGGCATTTTCCGCTCAAAATTGATTTCCGTGATCACTTCGGGCTTCTCCCAGAGGAAGGTGCTTTCCTCAAAAATTCGTTTGAGCAACGGGTTTTTCCACAACACGGCTTGCTCCATTTCTTCGATAGAGCCATACTGCCTGAGTTGGTCTCGATTGCCGAGGTAGCAAAGGTTAAACTTTCCTTCTTCGATGGCATTAAACCCGCAATAACCTCCCTGAAAATTATGCAAGGCTACTGTATTGGTGGAGCCTTCCGCCAGTACATGGTATTTGACTCCGATGTAGGGGCTTCGTTTGGTAAAAAAGGGTCGCTCCAAGACCTGATCCAGTTTGCTCCGCTTGCCAAAAGCCCCTAAAACCACAGGTACTTGCAGCACTTGGAAGTCAGAAAGTTTGACTTGGAAGAGATCTTCCTTTTCCAGAAACTCGAGATCAGTAACGGAAGTCCCCGTCAGAAACTTTACCCCTTGCTTTGAAGCAAGTTGGTACAGCCAGAGATCCAACTGGTACCGGCTGATTCCAAATCCACCTAGGTCGAGAGGTAAGAAAACGGATTTGCCTCGGGTGTCTGAAAACTCGAAGGTATCGATACTGGGAAGGTCCAAAAAATCTGGATAGAGGCCATTTCGCTTTAAAAAGTCGAGGACTTCATTGGAGACATATTCACCACAAACCCGGTGAAAAGGATACACTTTCTTCTCCACAAGCGTGACTGGATGCCCCTCTTTGACTAATAGCAAGGAGGCAACCAAGCCTGCAAGCCCTCCACCCACGATCAACACCTCTTGTTTACTTTGCACCAATGCCTTTAAATTTAGTATGGAACCGCCTGTCAAATAATTAGTTTTTTCACAAGCCTATCATCATCCTTTGGAAGTTAGTATATTTTCGAAAAAATTAGAAACAAACTATGAATACACCCTTCCCTAAGTTGCTGAGGAGAACCGCATTTGTGCTAGGCCTTATGGGCGCTATGCTTCAAGCGGAGGATTCTTTTGCACAGAAAAAAAAGAAAAAAGGTGCAGAGACACCCGCTCCTGCGGCACCAGCACCGGCAAGACCGGGTGCTCCTGGTGCTCCTGCCAATGGACCCAAGCCCTATAAAGAAGTCATTACTGCCAAGGCAAAAACCAAGGCTGGACTTTTTAAAGTACACCAAGTAGAAGACAAGTACTTCTATGAAATCCCTGATTCATTGCTCGGCAGAGACATGCTGATGGTGGTGCGTATTGCAAAAACAGCAGAAGGCATTGGCTATGGTGGAGAAAATACCACCAACATGATGGTTCGTTGGGAAAAAAACCAAGACGACATCTTGCTTAAGGTAGTGTCTTTAAACAACTATGCTGCCGATTCCTTGCCGATTTCAAAGGCGGTAGAGGCTTCTAACTTGGAGCCTATCCTCCAGAAGTTTGCCATCAAATCCAGAAAAACAGATTCTACAGGCACTGTAATTGATGCTACAGACTTGTTTACCAAAGACAACCAGGCTTTGGGAATGGAACGAAACAGAAGAACCCAGTATAGGGTAACGCGTTTGGACAACGAGCGTTCTTACATCCAACACATTCATAGCTACCCTATCAACGTGGAGGCGCGTTATGTGCTTACCTATGCTGCTGCGGAGCCCCCTTCAAACAGTGTTACGGGTTTGATCACCTTGGAGATGAATACCTCCATGATCCTACTTCCTAAGGTGCCGATGCAGCAGCGTCTTGCCGATCAGCGTGTAGGCTGGTTTGCTAGATCCTATGTAGACTACGGTGCAGATGAGCAAAGAGCCACTTCAAGAAGATACCTAGACCGTTGGAGATTGGAAGTGAAGCCAGAAGATCGCGAGAAATTTGCCCGTGGCGAATTGGTAGAGCCTGTAAAGCCTATCGTGTACTACATCGACCCAGCTACCCCTACCAAGTGGGTTCCTTTCTTGAAGCAAGGTGTTGAAGATTGGCAAAAAGCCTTCGAAGCTGCCGGCTTTAAAAATGCGATTCTTGCTAAAGAAGCGCCTACCCCAGCAGAGGATCCAACTTGGAGCCCTGAGGATGCTAGATACTCGGTGATCCGATACTTTGCCTCAGATATTCAAAATGCATATGGCCCTCACGTATCCGATCCACGTTCCGGAGAAATCTTGGAATCCGATATCGGATGGTACCATAATGTAATGAATCTTTTGAGAAACTGGTTCTTCATACAAACTGCTGCAATCAACCCAGATGCAAGATCCGTCAAGTTTGACGACGAGGTGATGGGTAGATTGATCCGTTTTGTATCTGCACACGAGGTAGGACACACGCTTGGATTGCCGCACAACTTTGCTTCTTCAGTAGCCTACCCAGTAGAGAAATTACGTGATGCGGCCTTCACCAAGGAATTTGGTACAGCTCCATCCATCATGGACTATGCTCGATTCAACTATGTAGCTCAGCCGGAAGACAAGGGCGTAAGTTTGATGCCTGATGTAGGACCTTATGACAAGTATGCGATCATGTGGGGATACAAGCCTATTCTAAGCGCCAACAGCCCAGAAGAAGAACTTGCTACCTTGAACCAGTGGATCCTGGACAAGAAAGGTGATCCTGTATACCGTTATGGTCGTCAAGGCAATAGCTACGACCCAACTACCCAATCGGAAGATTTGGGTGACAATTCCGTAACTGCTTCTGAGTATGGAATCAAAAACTTGAAGCGTATCCTTCCTAATTTGATGGAATGGACCGCAGAGAAAGAGAAGCCATACAAAAATTACGAAGACCTGGAAGAAATGTATGGTCAGGTAATTGGTCAATTTAACCGCTACATGGGCCACGTAAGAACCCACGTAGGTGGTGTGACTGAAATCTACAAGTCTTCTGGTCAAGGTGAAGCAGTGTACACGCACCAAACCAAAGAAATGCAGAAGGCAGCGATTGCTTTTGTAAACCAGCAGCTATTCAGCACCCCAACCTGGTTGATGGACGAAACGATCATCGCCAGAATCGAAGACTTCGGTGCGCTTGAGCGTATCCGAGGCATCCAAGTAAGTACCTTGAACGGAATCTTGGAGTGGGGTAGACTCGGTAGAATGATCGAAAACGAAGCCTTGAATGGTGCACAAGCTTACAAAATGACCGAATTGTTCGATGATTTGAGAAAAGGCATTTGGACTGAGCTTGGCGCTGGAAAAACCATCGATGTACACCGCAGAGCTTTGCAACGTGCGCACATCGAGCGATTGGAGCTTCTCCTAACTGGAAGTGTGGCTGCATTACCTGCTCAGTTTAGAGCCTTTGCAGGCGCCCAAATCAATGCGGCACAATCCGACATCCGTCCGATGGCACGAGGAGAATTGAAAACGCTACAAAGCCAAATCAGAGGTGCCATCGGCAGAACAGCTGACCGCATGAGCAAACTTCACCTCGAAGATGCCAACGAACGCATCAACAAAATCTTGAAGGAATCTTCAGGAGAGTAATCTAGAAAGGGCGCCAAGTTGGCGCCCTTTTTTTCTCTTCCTGATTTTTTGTTACTTTGAAAATCAATACTTCCTCCATGGCCACTCCTCTCCAAATCTTACAATCGCATCGCTTGCGCATCACGGATTGCCGATTGGTGATTATTCAGGAGTTTCTGGACAAGAATGTTGCCCTCTCTCATGCCGATCTGGAAGACACGCTCAACAATAAGTTTGACCGAGTAACCATCTACCGCACACTCAAAACATTTTTAGAGAAAGACCTCATCCACAAGGTCCTTGATGACAGCGGAGCCACCAAGTATGCCTTTTGCAGCCATGGAGAAGAAGCGCATGGACACAACCACGAGCATGTGCACTTCAAATGTGAAAAATGTGAGGAGACTATTTGCCTCGAAGACATCTCCTTACCCGCAATTCCACTTCCAAAGGGTTTTGAGAAAAAAGAGATGAACCTGCTCGTACAGGGGATCTGCGAAAAATGTCATTGAAACGAGTGGGTACCCACTTATTCTGATTCTACCAATTCTTGTTTAGGCCAAGTAACCCCTGGAGGTAAATCTAAAACAGGAGGTTCCGTTTCGGATTTTCCCCCAAACCCATCATCTGATCCTGAGGATTGCTTGCGCCGACTTTTGGTCCAAGCCCCTAAAAAGTAACTGAGCAGAACATAGGCTAGGCCACAAAGAAGAAAATCGATCAGCGTGGAATTCATGGCAAATTTTTTAGAAAAGGTACGGGATTCATCCAAAAATTCAAGGGGTGAAGGCGGGGAAACCTAGAGTTTGGGAGCAATGCATTTGCTTAATCAATGGGATAGGTGGATATTTGCTCGTGAAACCTTCGAAGCCATGATTATCAAAACCAAAAAATACCAACTCCCCACCACCACCTACATCAAAATGGGACTCGTTTCCATCCTCAAAGAACAGTGGTGGGTAATTTTGATTGCCTTGGCAATCTGCTGTGGCTATTTCTGGATCGCTTCCCTCTGGTGGTTTTTCGGAGCATTGATCGCCTATAGTTTGTATGTCTTATTCTGGGCCGTCCAATTCACAGGGGTCACCCAATTGGAACAAAATAAACCCATTTTTCAAAAGATGGCCTATGAAATCGATAGCCGGCAAATTCTGATGAAAGTAAATGCCAAGGAAGGCATGCCCGTGCAGTGGAACATGATCAAGCGGGTAGTTATCACCAAAGACGCCTTTGTTCTCTACCTTTCCAAGGCACAATTTATCCACCTTCCATTCCGAATTTTCAATTCCGATAACGATAAGAAATTCTTGGAAGCCATTCTAAAAAGAAAAGAGTTGATCTAAAGCACCCAGGCTGGCCCAATTGAGCCGGCCTTTTTTTCACCCTTTTTTCAAGCCTGCTCATGCAAATCAAACTTCTGGTCTTAGGCAAGACTGATAACAAAGCCATCCAAGAACTTATCCAAGACTACAGTGCGCGGCTTGGGCACTACATTCGGTTTGAATTGGAGGTGATCCCAGATCTGAAGCAGAGCAAGTCGCTCTCCGAAGCGCTTCAAAAAGAAAAGGAAGGAGAGCTCATCCTCAAAAAACTCCTTCCGGCTGATGAATTGATTTTATTGGACGAGCGAGGCAAATCCTATTCTTCTCTGGAGTTTGCTGAATTTTTACAGAAGAAGATGAATAGCGGGCTCAAGCAATTGGTATTCGTCGTGGGAGGCCCATATGGGTTTTCCGAGGCAGTATATGCGCGTGCCAATGGAAAGATTTCCCTTTCCAAGATGACCCTTTCCCATCAGATGATTCGCCCCTTCCTCATCGAACAAGTGTACCGGGCCATGACCATCCTGCGCAACGAGCCCTACCACCACGAGTAAAACTCAAATTACCCCAATGTTAATTTTTTAGTGTTTTTTTTGTTCAATGTTACCAAATTGTTAACTTTCATCCATTCAGTTAACATTGGCTTGATGGACTATGAAAAAAATGCTCCCTTTCTTGCTCTTTTCCCTAGGAGTCGTATCCCTTGGCTTTAGCCAGGAAAATGCGGCTCAGACTGCTATTACTAGCATTTCTGACCAAAATCAACCGGCTCAACCGGCATCATTTTTTCTCTTTTTGGATGAAACTGAAAAGAGCCCTGCTCCCACAAATTGGGAAGCTCTTCAACTGGAATTGGATGCCAAAGCTTCCAAAAAGCTCGATTCTCTTTCCCTGCTCCGTGTAATTTTTCAAAAAACACACCAGCGCTTATTGAAAAATTACACCCAGCATTCCTCCTTTACTGACCTTTTGGAAAACGGTACTTATGACTGTGTAAGTGGCTCAGCTGCACTTGGACTCCTATTGGATCGCTATGGGTATTCCTACGAGGTGGTAGAAACGGATTACCATGTATTTATTCAGGTATACCTGGATGGAAAAACCCTTATCCTTGAAAGCACCCTCCCTGTAGGCGGGATGATTACTGCGCCTTCTGCCGTTAGTGATTACCTGGCAGCTTACCTCAACGAGGGAAAGTCTGTGGCACGAAATATCAATGAAGGTCTTGCAGGTACCAAAGTGGACACCTCAGATAACACCATCTTTCGAAAAGTGAATTTGTCCGAATTGGCAGGCTTGCAGCATTACAACGAAGCCATCGTTCATTTCAACCAGCAGGAATATCGTCAAGCAATCGACTTGCTATCCAAAGCCTTGGCACTTTATCCTTCCGAACGCATCGAGGGACTGAAAGACCTAAGCATAGACCTTGCCTACCATACTTACGGCCTAGATATCCGAAAGTAATCTTTCAAAAAATTAGAGAAGTGAAATTAATGGTGGTGGTGCCCGTCCGGGCCATGCACATGTCCATGCTCGATTTCCACAGGGACTGCTTCACGGATGCTCACGATTTTTCCTTCAAACTGAAGATCTAGGCCTGCCAAGGGGGAGTTAAAATCCAAGTGCACGCCCATGTAATCTACCTTGAGCACCTCTCCTCGGAGATGGTTGCCCTTATCGTCCTGCATAGGGATGACATTTCCCACACGGAGCAGGTCTCTATTTTTCTTACCATCTTCTTTAAAGTTGGCTTTGGGGATGATGACTCTTTTTGAATCATCGTAATCTCCATAGCCCTCTTCAAAGCCAATAAGTACCGAAAAAGTATCTCCTACAGACTTCCCCTCCAATACCTGTTCCAAAGCAGGAAGCAAGTTGTGGTGCCCAAAAAGGAAGTAAAAAGGATCGGCATCCGTCACAGTTTCGTACCAACGGAACCCTGTTTCCCCATCGTCCACCATCAGCGTATAAGAAACAGCAACGACCATGTTATTTGTAGCAATCATGACTAGAAGGGATAAGTATTAGCGAAACAAGTAGGTAACTGACAGTTGCCCTACAAAATTGGTGCGGTCATAGCCGGGGACAAACCATTTTTCTGGTTTATTTTCCAAATACCACTTGTAATTCAGGGTATTGACATATTGGAATTTGCCAGCGACGAGCACATTTCCAAACTTCCATTCGGGGACGAGCGAGAAGACCAGATCCACGTACTTATTTCGAAAATCCTTCACTTCCTCGAAGCGGTAGTAGTAAAAGTCATTGTTGTACTCAATACGCTCCAGCTCAATCCCAATTTTTTTCATTCCCTCAATCCAGGCTATGCCGGCAAAAATTTGGTTGCTGGCAGGCCCATTCCCTAATCCAAGCATCTGTCCTCTGTGTGTGTAGCCATGCCGCACATGGTCATGGATATACCAAGTTCGGAGTTGCCGGATATCTTCCCGGATGGTCTGCCCAGAAAAGGTCATCTCGGAGCTCAGCTCCAAAAATCGATTTTCCTTTTTCAAATCCATCAAGTGCGAAAATCCGAAGGTAAACGCCCTGCCTGATTCAGGTGTGGTAATGAAGTCGATGAACGGACGGTCATTGTTACGGGTGCCAAATTCCCCATAAAACTCAAAGCGTCCCTTTGGATCCATCCACCTAAAAAATCCTGTGCTAAACTGCTGCCGCTTGGATTGGATGGTATCCAGCACCTGTTGGTTCTTTTTTCTTCCATTAAATACCGGAAGCACATCCTCTAAATCGGATACTTCGGAGCGGTACATATTGTTGGTGGAGCCATAACCAAAAAATAAACCCGGTACCCACTTGGGCTGGTAGGTCAATACTAACCCTGAAAGCTGACGATCCCCGTCCTCCTTTTTGGGATAATGAACTGCGATTTGCTGAAATACGTAATCCGAATGTGGAGGTAAAAAATTGGACGCTTCCAGCCTTCCAGTCATGACTTGCCCTTCAAACGAACCAATAGGAGACTTAATCGGTCGACGTGTATTCATCGTGTAGTGCAAAAACCCAGGGGCAGAATTTCCCATCAGTAAGGAATTTCGTCTTCCGGGCCCCCACCAGAGATTTTCGGTGGATACTCCCAAGGAAACGGCATCCAAATTGAGACGGAAGCTGGATTGTCCGGGAAAAAGCTTTTGATAGGAACTTTCACCAAAGCGCTCCGGCAGGTCGATGCGGTTCAGGTATTCGTAGTAAAACAGGATGGTCGACTGCTGCTCGATGGGAAAGCCTATAAATTCTTTGTTTTGGGCCATCACCAGTTCAGGCTGCAGCTGCAAACTGAATTTCCACCATTCTACAAAAGCCCCCATGCTAAATACCTGTTGCAACCCACGATTTGGAATCATGGCGCCATCATTAGTAGCAAAGGGATAGTTAGATGTGAATTGACTTTTGTACAGGGCGGGGAGGAGTAAGAATTTGCCGCGCTTTCCGAGGCGTTGGTGGTAATAGGAAGAATCCAGATCCACCAAACCCCCATCCAAGTCAAACCCATGTGCCAGACCAAAAGCCGCCGTAGGAACCAAGGGGCGAATCATAAATGATGAAGCAGAATCCACCTTGCCAGTCAACTGCAATCTACGCAAGTAGTCTTCCAAAGAAGGGGCGCCCACAGCAATAGTCTGAGCCCTAGCTCCCTGACTGAATGCAAGCAGTCCAAACAGTCCAATCGCCGCTAGTAGTAGTCGTAGTTGCATTAGGAGTTAGTTTGAATGGCTAAAATGGAAATTTTGGCAATCGACCAAGACTCATCACAGTTGGGTGAATAGCTATTGGTTTGCTTCAATTCATCCCGCATAAAAAACCGTACGGAGTCCACCTTAGAATGTTCAATGAGCTTCTCTATTCGGTAGCGGCTGGTGGTGGTTTGTCCTCCAAGGCACAAGCTTGGCAAGTTGGCTTCTATAGCTCCTGTTTTAGGGATATTCTGCCGGAAAAATTCATTAGGATATGACTGGTACAAGCAATAAGAAGATTCGCAAGGACTGTTTGAAAAGGTAGTACGAACGACATCCACGCTATCGATTCCCATAAACCAGTAATCCGGTCCAGAATACCCATCATCCCAGTTGCCGTCCCAGCTGTCATGAATAAAGATTTCCGCAGTTAACTTTAAATAATTGTGCGCAGGCAAGTCGTAAAGCGTAACCGCCACTTCCTCATTGTGGTAAAATCCCGCAATGGTATCATTTCTCCAGATTAATAAGCGACCATTTTCAAAATTAGCAAGATCCAGTTTTGAAAAGTTGTTGTTGTAGATTTGTACTTGATTTTCAACGGATTCTACGCAGGAGGTCAGTCCGAGGAACATTAGGAATGCAAAAAGATAAAGACTACGCAGCAACTTTCCCATGAAGAAGGGGGTGTTTAAAAATTTGATCAAACAAAGAAACAAAAAACAAGGCATTTCTTCCAATTTATGAAGGACATTCTCCCAATTCAATTCCTTCCATGGAGACTAGAAGTTGCCAGTAACCAGTTATCAAACCTGTCTCCTGCTGGTATTAGTCAAAAAATAAGGGAGAATCGGTTACTTTTACTATTCCAATCCATTCCGCTATGCCTCTTTTTACGCTAGTAGCCGGTGCCCGGCCCAATTTCATGAAAATCGCCCCGCTGATTCATGCTTTGCAAAAAAAGCAGGCCCAGGGAGTGGCTGTGGAATTTCGACTGGTGCATACGGGACAGCATTACGACAAAAACATGTCTGGGGCCTTTTTTGAGCAGTTGAATATCCCCGCACCCGATGCCAACTTGGGAGGTGGTGGGGGCACGCAGGCCGAGCAAACTGCTTCGATACTGGTGGCCTTTGAACAGGAATTGATGGCCCATCGACCAGACTTGGTGCTGGTCGTAGGAGATGTGACAAGCACCCTTGCCTGCTCCATTGCGGCAAAAAAATTACAAATCGATGTGGCGCACGTGGAAGCGGGAATTCGATCCGGTGACCTTACTATGCCCGAAGAAATCAATCGCATGGTAACGGACTCAATCACGGATCACTTTTTTACCACCTCCGAAATCGCCAACACCAACTTGCGTGCTGCAGGCGTGCCGGAAGACAAAATTCACTTTGTGGGCAATACGATGATTGATACGCTGCTCGCACAACAACCTCGCTTTACTAAGCCTCAAGGAGCCCCTTTTGACCAACTGATCCCTAAGGAATACTTTGTAGTGACCCTGCATCGCCCTGCCAATGTGGACAATGAAAACTCCTTAAGAGAGTTGATGGAGGCCATTTTGGATGGAACAGCCGGACTACCATTAATTTTCCCGGTTCACCCCCGCACCGCCAAAAACCTGGAGCGCTTGGGAATCGCAGCGCCAAACCTCCACTTGATCAGCCCGCTGGGCTACTTGGAATTTAACTACCTCGTGCAGCACGCAAAGGGCATCATCACGGATTCGGGCGGAGTGACTGAAGAAGCCTCGGTGATGAATGTGCCTTGCCTGACGCTACGCGATAGTACGGAGCGCGCCGAGACCATTCACCTTGGTACGAACGTGCTGGTGGGCACCGATCCTAAAAATCTAAAGCCTTATTTGGATCAAATTCTCCGAGGGGAGTGGAAACAGTACCAGGGGATCCCGCTTTGGGATGGCCACACTGCTGAACGCATTGTGGATGTGCTCCTCGAGCAGTACTGTTAGGGAAAATTAGCGCGCAAAGACGCGAAGGCGCAAAGAGATAGGTTATGCCCTTGGCGGCTTTGCTCCTTTGCGTGAAATTATTTTTTTTATACTCTTAAGAGATGAGAAGCCTCTCCATCAATCTACCCAGCCCCAGGGAGCAGGAGGAGTATCAATGGGCTTGGTCAGGTCAAACTTTACTGAGAATAGCGTAGCAGCACCTAGCCTTCTAAGGTTGTAAGTAAAGGAAGTTTCATCCACTGTAATCCACCATACATTGCCTACCGCTGCAGGAAGTAGACCCGCAGTAAAGGCGTCTGCTGGGAAAAATTGCATGCTAGCCGAACCCGTATTCGTAGCCTTACCGCCGTACTGCGTCACCGCATCCTCAGATCCATCGGCGTGGCGGTGATCGTGCTTGAGTTGGATCAACTGCTGCTCATCCATTGTCAACACCCAAGTACGAGATAAATCTTCTCCTACAAAAAAAGGAATGCGTAGGCGCCCATCTTCACAGCTGCGCACATGCATGACCAACTTTCCAGCAAAACGGGGATCTGATTCGGGTGAAACCAACTTGCCTTCGAAGGCTTTTCCGCAGTGGGTAGAGAGCAAGTCCCAAAACTGCTTGGAAGGAGCTTTTTCTTGAGCGAAAACTTGAGAAAGGCTTCCTAGGTACAGGAGCACAACAAAGAATAGGGTCAATTTTTTCATAGTTGGGAAAGTACCGAATTTTTGGGGAATTCATTCCTACACTTTCCACTAGACATAAAAAAAGCCACCCCGAAGGGTGGCTTTAAATACTTTATGAAACTAGCTTAGAAAGAAAATCCTACGCTAAAGTTAACACGCATACCTGGAGCAAGCTGGGTGAAGAACTGATCCTGAGCACCGTAAGAACTGAAGATAAATTCACGCTTGTCATTCAATAGGTTTTGAACACCCAAGCTGGTACGGATGCGCTCGTCTGCACCGAAGGTCTTGTTGACATTCAAGTTCAGGGAATTGAAAGGCACTGCATAGGTATCGGTACGGTTACCAAAACCAACCATGTTCAAGGTAGGCCCCTGCACATTGTAGTAAATACCCGCTTCCCAACCTGTACTGTAATCGGAATAGGCAATTCCAGTATTCACAATATATGGTGCCTGGCCTGCCATATCACGCGTGTCACCGATTTTTTGTCCTTCTCTTGCAGTCAACTGACGAGATCTTTTTTCGGTAGCTGACATGGAAATTTGAGACTCTGTCAAGGTGATGTTACTGGTCCAAAGGAATTTTTCTAGGCTAGGGCTGATCATCTTCAAGGACTTTCTGAATTCCAATTCAAGACCAAGCACAGTACCATTTCCTACGTTTCTTGGCTGAAAAGATCCTGGGTCAGAAAGGAACTGTACGATTTCAATAGGATTATCAAAGGTTTTGTAGAACACCCCTGCAGACCACATTTCCCCCTTGGGTTGGAACATTTCCCAACGTACGTCAAAGTTGTTGATGCGGGTAGATCTCAAATTCCCATCCCAAAGAATTTCAGTACCTCCATTGGCTGTTTCTTGGAACAAGCCTCCAATAAAGGTTCTACCTGTAATGGGATCAAGAATCTCTGCAAAGGAGAGTTCCTTAAATGATGGTCTAGCAATTGTTCTTGCGGCAGAAAAACGAAGGTTTTGAGACTCTTTAAGATTCCACACCAAGTTAAGTGTGGGAAAGAAATCCAAGTCATCAAGCATTTCCACCAAATCATAGTTTAGCGTGCCTGTTTGGTTGGTACCTGTATAAAACTGGTTAAACTGCTCTACTCGTAGCCCCAAAATTGCTTTCAAGTTTTGTGCTGGGCTCGACTCAAACGATCCATATCCTGCAAAATTAGTTACATACCCTTCGTATTTGTTGGGATTGTTTGGAATGAAATCGGGATTGTATCGAACCCCATTTCTATTGGTTGAAGAAAACAAATTCTTATCACTCAAGATGGTATTGGGATTGCCATCCAAGGCTGTGGTTCCTGTTGGGAACTGGAAAGATTGAATTTCGAAATCTCGGTATTTAAAGGTGTAGGCTCCACCCATTTTGATTTTTGCCTCACGAGAAAATGCAGATAGGTTTTTGGTCAAATCGATTTTCCCTGCCACGTTGTACTCTTCCAAACTTCTCCAGATTCGTGCTGGCAAACCTACTTCCGAAGAAATGGTATTGGTAGGAAGTCTAAATCGGGTAAAGCGGATATCTGGATCCTCAATGGTGGAACGGGTTGGGGCTAGTTTCCAATTCACTTCCCAAGATCCTCCTTTAATAAAATGGCTTCCTGAAAGCAAAATGCTAGAAAGTCCACGCTGGCTGTATTCTAGGTTGTATTGAGTAGCCTCAAAATTTGCTCCTAGGTTGGTGTTTTCAAAGGAGAAAATACCGGCTTTAGATTCTCCGTTTTGAAGGTGGAGTAAATTGAGTTTATACTTGGAAGTATTGGTTTTTAAGGCAATTCCCGCCAAACCTCCTAAAAGGACATTGTTAACACCATAATCGCCCACTTGTCTTTCCAAGGTTTCCAATTCTGTTTCATTGGAATCAATCGGCTTTGCAAATAGGTTAAATTGTGCTCCTTGGTAAAATTCAGTTTCGTTTTTGTAAGTCAAAGCGGCATTGTAACCCCAAGTGGCTTTTGGTCTAGCAATTTGATTTCCGAAGGAAAGTCCCAAACCAAAATCCATCATAGAAGTTTGGGTAGACGCTCCTAAGGTTTTGTTAAAGCCTTTCAAAAATTGCTGAAACTCCTGCCCTTTTGCGCCGCCTGGATTGCCAACTACTTCTCCGTATTGAGGGATTGCAGTGCTTCCTCCAGTTGGATTGGCGCGGGTACCGTCGTCATAGCCCAACCAGTCGGTCTTACCTCCCTGGTAGGTCAAATAATTTTTGTTGAAGTGCATGGAAGGATTCACCCCTCCAGAAATACTTACTCGGAAAGTTTTTTCTTCAGGGAAGTCCTTGGTTTCAATATCTACTACCCCACCTGTAAAATCAGCTGGAAGCTCAGCAGTAAAGGACTTGGATACCACGATGTTGTCAATCACATTCGTAGGGAAAATATCCATCTGGATTGTATTTCGGTCTGGATCCAAACCAGGAATATCCACTCCATTCAATACGGTTTTGGTGTAGCGATCACCTAGGCCACGGACATACACGTATTTACCCCCTTCAATGGAAACGCCCGTTACACGCTTCACAGCAGAGGCAGCATCTCCATCTCCAATCTGACGAAAAGTTGCCGAAGAGATTCCGTCTAGCAAGTTGGGTGCATTTCGCTTCACAGACATCAAGGCAGATTCTGTGGTACGGATAGCCGCAGCAGATACAGTGACCGTCTCCAATTCTGACTCTTCTGATTTGAGAAGCACATCGGAAAGCACATTCACTTTTCCAGATTCTACCACTACCTCAGTCAAGTTGACCGTGGCAAAGGAGATGTACGAAATTTGAAGGGTGTAAGACCCCGGAGCAAGTTGAATTTCAAATTTTCCATCAAAATCGGTGACAGCTCCGGTGGAGGTTTCTTTGACCAACACTGAAACCCCGTAAAGCGGTTCTCCGGTGGATTCATCAAAAATGGCGCCACGGATGGTGCCATTCTGGGCAAATACAAAGCCCGTAATCAATTGAAATGCAATGATAAGGATCAGAATAGCCAAAGGCTTCAAAGGCAATTCTTGTTTTTTCTTGTTCATACAGCGTTTATTATTCGTCAATTAGTACTTGAAAGAGAAAGAGAAGGATCCTTGCAAGACCTTCTCTTTCCCAATTATTTTTTATTTGAAATCAGTTAAAGCATTTGCAGCGTCGGCCCAAGTCCATCCTGCAAAGGAAGACTTGGTAGCGCCTACCGTATTGGCCTTCAAAGCTACTGTAGAAGCATGTGCGCTAGTTCCATTTCGGAAAGCAGTAGTCAAGGTCACCCCATCTTTCAGCGTAGCTTCCAACTTGGAAAACTTCAGGATACCTCCAGCAAAGTTTGCGATAGTAGGATCACCACTAAGAGAAAGGTCACCTCGTCCAGCATTGTTGTCATCTGTGGGGGCAGGAAAGTTAAAGAAGTAGATATTCTCAAAAGAACCTCTGGCTCCGGCTCTGTAGTCTCCAAATTCAGATTTAGGGTGACCCTTTACTGAGCCGTTCTTTACGGTATGGGCAGCATTGTAAGTTCCTTCTGGCCCATCGATTTCTAGTGCGTGGTCGGTGTTTGTGCCACAGATGACGATAAAGTTATCCAAAGTACCAGCCCAGGCTTGATCCGTATCCACCGCATCGTCACCTGAATTCCAAACCAAGGCATTCTTTACAGAAACTGTTCCACCAAACCACTCGATCCCATCGTCTTGGTTGGCTACTACTTCTACGTTTTCGATTACTGTACCAGAACCAACACCTCCCAAGGTCAACCCATTGATTTCGTTTCCTTCTCCAATGTTTGCTCCTCCGTGACGGATAGAGATGTATTTCAATACACCGGAATTGTCAGCGTCGTTTGTTCCGCCATAAAGACCGTTCGTATCCGAAGCAGGGATACCCTCAATTTGAATCTCAGTTACACCACCAGCAAAGGATCCTTTGGCATTACCTAAAATCAAAATTCCTCCCCATAGACCTTCAAGAGTTGGGTCCATGTTTGGAGATGCAATTTGTCCTGGCTTGATTTCGTCAGCTACGGAAGTAAAAATAATCGGCTGAGTAGCTGTGCCGGCAGCGTTAATTTTTGCTCCTCTGGCAATTACTAAAGCGGAGGCATTCGCTCCAGTACCAACTTCTCCTTTAACAATCACACCTGGTTGAATAGTCAAAGTTGCACCAGCAGTTACCGTGATTCTTCCAGAAAGAACATACACTTTACCTGTGGTCCAAGTTGTACTAGTGGTAATGTTACCGTTTACAAAAACATTGGAACCGGTACTTCCTCCAGCATCTACAACTGGTTTTTCGTTGCCTTGGATACATCCTGTTAAAAAGATGCCGCTCAGACAAAGCAAGGCGATCAAATGCGTAATTTTTTTCATGGTTATAAAAATTATATAAGGGTTTGCGAAGCGATTACGGATACAAATGTGTAGCGGATTTTATGCTTCCAAGAAAAAATCGAATTATCCTTTTTTTAAAAAAATGGGGCGCAATTAACCTTGAATTAACAGCAGACACAAAAAAAAGGGCTCCTCCTTCGAGAAGCCCTTTCTAACAGCGGATTCGTGTTACTTTAATGTTACGGACTTATTAATCGGCACTTTTTCAAGCAATGTTTTTACCAGATCACGGGTACTCACTTGATCCGCCTCTGCTTCATAATTGAGCAAAATTCGGTGATTGAGCACGTCTTCGGCAATTTCTTTGATGTCCTCAGGCAACACATAATCGCGTCCATCCATGAAGGCTATCGCCTTGGCTGCCAAATTCAAGTTGATACTCGCACGAGGCGATACGCCAAAGAGAATGTATTTTGCCTCCTCCTTCAATCCATAGTCTGCAGGGAAACGCGTAGCAAAGACCAATTCAATGATGTAATGCTCCAAAGGCTCGGCCAAGGTAACTGCATTGATCTGGTCTCGAATGTCAAAAATATCCTGTTTGGAAAGGATAGGCTTCACATCAGCAGAATACTGCATGTTGGACATTCTGCGCATCACTTCCATCTCATCCGATTTGCTCGGATAATCGATATGCACCTTCATCATGAATCGATCGACTTGGGCTTCCGGCAGTGGATAGGTTCCTTCCTGATCCACGGGATTTTGGGTAGCCAAGACCAAGAAAGGACGATCTAGTGGATAGGTAGTTTCGCCAATGGTCACCTGCTTTTCTTGCATGGCCTCTAGGAGGGCCGACTGCACCTTGGCAGGAGAACGGTTGACCTCATCCGCCAGAATCACATTCGAAAAAATAGGCCCTTTCTTCACCTCAAAGTTGGATTTCTGCTGATTGTAAATCATCGTTCCAATCAAGTCAGAAGGTAGCAAATCCGGGGTAAACTGAATGCGGTTGAAATTCAAATGAAGCACCTTGGCAAGCGTATTTACGGTCAAGGTTTTGGCAAGTCCTGGCACACCTTCAAGGAGAATGTGTCCATTGGTAAACAAGCCAATCAACAAGCGATTGATCATCTTGTCTTGACCTACCACTACTTTCTTTACTTCCTGGATGACTTCCGCAATTTTTTCCTGATGCATGTGACTCGTCTTTAAGTATACTTGTTTGGGATGGCTAAATTAGAAGAAATTGTACCAATCCCCAATCTTACAGTTTCCCGAGCGCAATCCCGAGTGTCTGCCTGATTTTTAGGAATTTTTAAGACCTACGATTTGTACTTGCTCCAGCCCTTGGCTTAGCAAATCCCGTCAGTCCTAGTGCACGGTACACTACCTCCTGGCTGAGCTCTCGAACTTCCCCAATTCCCATTCCATCTAGGGTAATTTTTTCCATGGAATAGCGCACCAGCCTGAGGGTAGGAAAGCCTACCGCAGCAGTCATCTTTCGCACTTGGCGATTTTTGCCTTCAATCAAGGTAAGTGCCAACCAGCGATCTGGGATAGACGCTCGGTAGCGGATGGGAGGATCTCGATCGGGAAGTGTTGGGGCATCTTCCAAGAGTTTGGCTACCGCAGGCTTGGTACGATACGCTTTTCCGTCCACTTGAATGGTCACTCCTGCTTGCAATTGCGCCAAGGCCTCAGGGGTAGGAATTCCCTCCACTTGGACATAGTAGGTGCGCTGATGCGCAAATCGGGGATTGAGCAACTGGTGGTTCAGGCTCTTGTCATCTGTAAGTAGGAGCAACCCCTCGCTATCCTTATCCAGGCGACCCACTGGATAGACTTCCTTTGGAAATTCTCCTAAAGTAGCCAGGGTGGGCCCTTCTCCACTAAACTGCGTGAGCACCCCAAAGGGCTTGTAGGTAATAAAATAACTGGCCAAAGCAGAAGGCTTAGCTGCCGCAGCCTACACAATCAAAATGGGAGTCTAGGGGCTTTACTCCCTTGAGTTGCATTTCTAAGTTGTGAATCTCGTCACGGACTTCCATGTCGGCAAACATGTCGCCGGTTAGCTTTTCTCTCAAAGCCGAAATGGCTTCTTCCAAGGCAAGTAGTTGTTGTTCGGTCATCGCAGTGGTTTTTTTGGGGTGAAAAAAGAGGTTCAGAACAAATGTCCTTTCCGTTATGGGATCAACTCAAAAATGAGGCCAATTGAGGAATATTTCCAATGAATTAGAGGAATAAAATTTGAGTTGCCTCCAAACTCCCGGCAAGAATCAATCCAAAGCCAATTAGATATCCAATTTGAACAGGGTGCCTAACAGACTTTACCACTAGAATCCTCCGTTCATTTTCTTTCTAGGAACGGCCAATTCTTCTATCTTTGTGGCTTGTTTTGAGCAAGATGCCTAGCCATGCGTGCTAAGCTCGACCCAACTCCTAGTTGTATGGGCACGCACAATACATTCTTTTTCTCAAGTACACTAGAATAGACGCAGTGAAAACGTACCAGGAATTTAAGCAGGTTGACTACCCCCACATCGGTGAGTCGGTCCTTCAGTATTGGAAAGAAAATCAGATTTTCGAAAAATCCATCTCCAACCGAGAAGGGGCCAAGACCTTTACTTTTTTTGAAGGACCTCCTTCTGCCAATGGAACTCCCGGTATCCACCATGTCATGGCCCGTACCCTCAAGGATATCTTCTGCCGATACAAAACCCTGCGTGGGTTTCAAGTCAAACGCAAAGGAGGATGGGATACACACGGCCTCCCAGTGGAACTTCAAGTAGAAAAAGAACTAGGCATCACCAAGGAAGACATTGGGAAGAAAATCACCGTAGCCGAGTACAATAAAAAGTGCCGGGAAACGGTGATGCGCTTCAAGAATGAGTGGGACGAGCTCACCGAGAAGATCGGCTATTGGGTGGACTTGGAAGATCCGTACATCACCTTTGATTCCAACTACATCGAATCCCTCTGGTACCTCCTCAAGCAGCTTTACGAAAAAGGCCTGCTTTACAAAGGCTACACCATACAACCCTACTCTCCTGCAGCGGGCACGGGTCTAAGTTCGCACGAACTCAATCAGCCAGGCTGCTATCGCGAGGTAAAAGACACTTCCATCACGGGTCAGTTTAAACTCAAAGGGCAAACCAATACCTACATCCTAGCCTGGACTACTACCCCTTGGACCTTGCCTTCCAACTCGGCCCTTGCCATCGGTGAGAACCTAGACTATGTGAAGGTACGCACCTTCAATCCCTACACCCACCTGGCGGTAGATGTGATTTTGGCGAAAGCACGGGTGTCGTCCTACTTTTCTCCGAAAGCAGCCGAAATCCCAATGGACGACTACCGTCCTGGAGATAAACTGATCCCCTACCAAATAGTAGAAGAGTTTAAAGGAAAAAGCATGATCGGCTGGGAATACGAGCAGCTGCTCCCAATCCCAGGTTTGTCCCTTCCCCATCCTGCTTTTACAGTTGTGGCGGGAGATTACGTAACTACCGAAGACGGTACGGGCATCGTGCACTTGGCAAAGGCCTTTGGGGCGGATGACTTTAGAACCTTGGTTCAGCAAAAAGTACCGGGCATCTTCGTTCAAGACGAACTCGGCAATGAGGTGCCTGTAGTAGACCGTCAAGGTAAATTCCTACCCATCGTCGGCGAATACTTAGTGGCAAAAATGCAGGAACATGGAATCAGCGCCCACAAGACCTTTGGGCCGAATGATTTCTACGTCAAAAATTACACGCAGGACGACGAGTCGGCTCCAGATTACAAAAACACAGATGTGATCTTATCGATCCTTCTCAAAAATGAAAACAAGGCCTTCAAGGTCGAAAAATACGAGCACAGTTATCCACATTGCTGGAGAACGGACAAGCCGATTTTGTACTACCCGCTTGAAAGCTGGTTTATCAAAACCACCGCCTACAAGGACCGCATGGTGGAACTCAACAAAACTATCCAATGGAAACCAGAGGCTACAGGCACTGGAAGATTTGGAAACTGGTTGGAAAACTTGGTGGACTGGAACTTGAGCCGCTCCCGTTTCTGGGGAACTCCGCTACCAATTTGGAGAACTGCCGATGGAACAGAAGAGAAATGCATCGGTTCAATCGCAGAGCTGCAAGCAGAAATCGACAAGTCCGTAGCAGCAGGCTTCATGACTGCCTCACCTTATGCGGGCAAGGAACTAGATCTACACCGCCCTTATGTGGATGAAGTGATTTTGATCTCCAATACAGGTCAAAAAATGGTCAGAGAGACCGACCTCATAGACGTTTGGTTTGACTCCGGCGCTATGCCTTATGCCCAGTGGCACTATCCATTTGAAAACAAGGACATCTTTGAAGCCAACTTCCCTGCAGATTACATCGCGGAAGGGGTGGATCAGACTCGAGGCTGGTTCTTTACGCTTCACGCCTTGTCGGTGATGCTATTTGACAGCGTCTCCTTCAAAAATGTCATCGCCAATGGTTTGGTGCTGGACAAAAATGGGAACAAGATGTCCAAGCGCCTCGGCAATGCCATCGACCCATTCAAAACCTTGAAGGAGTATGGCCCCGATGCCTTGCGCTGGTACTTGCTCAGCAATGCCAACCCTTGGGACAACCTTAAATTCAACTTAGACGGAGTGACCGAAGTGCAGCGACGCTTCTTTGGCACGCTACAGAATACCTACAATTTCTTTGCCTTGTATGCCAACCTAGATGCTTTCATCTACCGTGTAGAAAAGGCCATTCCAGTGCAAGAGCGAGCAGAGCTCGATCAATGGATCCTATCCAAGTTGCAATCGCTCATCCTGGAAGTGGAAGCAGCCATGGATGGCTACGACGCCACCAAGGCTACCCGTGCGATCCAAAATTTCACGGTAGATCAACTATCCAACTGGTACGTACGCCTCGCTCGGAAGCGATTCTGGAGAGGAGACATGCAGGCCGACAAGCAGGCCGCTTACGAGACCCTATACGAGTGCCTTTTTACGCTCAGTCAACTGATGTCTTCCTTTGCGCCTTTCTATGCGGACTGGTTGTACAAAAACTTGACCGAGGCAGGAGAAACAGGAAAGGCTTCCGTGCATTTGACCGATTGGAATACAGCAAATCAGTCGCTGATCAATCCTGACTTGGAAACAAGCATGGACCTGGCACAGACGATATCTTCCTTGGTTCACTCCTTGAGAAAGAAGGAAAAAATCAAGGTTCGCCAGCCTTTGCAGCGCATCCTGGTACCTGTGCTCTCTGAAAAATTCAAGTCCCAGGTAGCCCATGTGGCGGAGCTGATCCAAACCGAAGTCAATATCAAAGAGATCGAGTACCTCGATGATGCGTCCGGAATCTTGGTGAAGCAGATCAAGCCCAACTTACCCGTACTAGGCAAGAAATTAGGTCCAAAAATGCGCTTTGTGGTGGCTGCCTTACAAGGTTGGGGCGCTACAGAAATCAATCAAATCGAACGTGAAGGACATTACCTACTTTCGGTAGAAGGAGAAGAAATTGACCTGCTACTTGAAGAAGTATTGATTAGCTCCCAAGATATCCCAGGCTGGTCTGTAGCTTCGGATCAAGGAGTGACTGTGGCTTTGGATGTCACCCTAACAGATGAATTGAAGCAGGAAGGGGTAGCTAGAGATTTGGTCAACCGTATTCAAAACCTACGCAAGGACCTTGGTCTTGAGGTGCAGGATAAAATTACACTCCTCGTATCCGATAGCAATCCTTTAGTCAATGCTTCGATCGCTTTGTTTGGAGGATATATCCAAGAAGAAACGCAGGCCATCTCCCTATCCGTAGGCAAGTTGGAAGGGGAATCCACCGTTTTGGATATGGATGAATTTGAATTGGCAGTACGCCTGATTAAGGCTTAACTTTTCATACATGAACAACTACTTCAAGTATTTCGGAATTGCACTCCTGGTGATCGCCCTAGATCAAGCCAGCAAAATGTGGGTGCACTTCCAAATGGACTTTGGCAGCCCAGGGCAAATCCAAATTTTTGGGGACTGGTTTAAGCTACACTACACCACCAATCCAGGAATGGCTTTTGGGATGGAGCTGGGTTCCGAATATGGAAAAATGATCCTTACCTCCTTCCGTTTGGTGGCCATGGTGGGCATAGGCTATTACCTCTACTACCTGATCAAGCAAAAAACGCATGTTGGCTATACCTTTTGCATTTCTTTGATCCTAGGAGGAGCCATCGGTAACCTGGTGGATTCGGTGTTTTATGGTGTGTGGCTTGACAATGCCCCCTACAATGCCCCCACGCCATGGTTTCATGGGCAGGTGGTAGACATGTTTTATTTCGACATATGGGAAGGGTACATCCCTGAATGGGTGCCACTTTGGGGTGGCGGATACACTGCCCTTTGGCCGATTTTCAATGTGGCAGATGCCTCTATTTTTATTGGTGTGGCGATCATCTTAATTTTTCAAAATCGGTTTTTCCCAGAAACCAAGTCTGAAAAAGTAGCCCCTCCACAAGAGCCGGAAGAAGGACAATAAATCAAGCCCTGATTTTAAAAATTTAAAAGAGAAGTCTAATTGTAGGCTTCTCTTTTTTTTCTCCAAAAAATCGCGGAAAATGGCAAATTGTACTGTTTTTATCCGTAAATTTCCTTTTCGTGTCGCTATAAAGAAGCTCCACCTGTTTGGAAAAGAAGAATATAAAAGTGAATACTATATATACTAGTTTTTTTTATTGCCATGATTGTTGATCCAGATCAGCCTTTTCAGCTGGTATATTCAATTTACAGCCACGAATACTTAGGCTTACTTTTTGAATCTTTTGTAGTTCCATTAGATGATAAAGGGCGGCTTACCTATGCCTATCAAAATATAAGTTCGGCCAATGCCAAGGAATTTGATTCAGGACTAGATGAAAAGGATTATGCATTGATCCGCTTGATGGACAGCATGCAACAAGATGTGGTAGTCAAGCCCCTCATGAAAAAAGGGAACCTAAAACCTAAAGAATTTCTCCGCAAAATATTTGATCCAAAAACTGCTGAACCCAAAACACAAGAATTGCTATTTGACAACCTGGAGAAAAAACGGGCGCAAATTTTGCCATTATTGATTGGTAAGCGCTTATTTGAAACCGCTTCAGATGGCACCCCTACTGGCAAGGAGATTAGCATTCAAGCAGAACCCGCAACGGTACAGTTTCACTTCGACAAAGGAGAATTCAATACCCAGTATTACCCCATAATCAAGTTTCAAGGACAAAAACTAAACTGGCAGCACAAGGGCGGCTATTTGGTTTGCAAAGAACCGGCTTGGCTAGTGGTCAACCAGCAACTTTTTCACTTTGAAAAAGGGATTGATGGCAAAAAATTACAGCCCTTCCTGAATAAGAATGCCATTCTGGTGGAGCGGAAGTTTGAACCCGAGTATTACCGCAAATTTGTTACTTCCCTGATCACTCAATTTGAGGTAGTGGCCAAGGGGTTTGATATTCACACCGAACAAGGAACACCAGAGGCGCTATTGGCGGTGAGTGGTTTGCCAGGGGGGGTAGCAACAGAAACCCTTTTTGGAGAGGAAGTAATCTCCATCCCTTCAGAGGACATCATTGTTCTAGAGCCTCGATTTAAGTACGGAGAATTTGATTTTAGTACCCTACTCCATGCAGGAGAAGGAAGCGGCAATTCTTGCCGCTATGAGGAAAAGGACGGCAATTTCACCTTTTTCAAAACCGTCCGCACCACTAAATTGGAGGAGCGCTACCTGACGGTGCTGAAGAAAAAGGGGTTGGAATTTATTCATGGAAAAACCGCCCTACCCAAAACTCAGGCTTTTGAATGGCTTGGAAACAACGAGGATTACTTAAGGGAAAATAAGATCAAAGTCGTCCAAAAAGGAGGGCTTAATGGAAAAATCTACCACATCGGTAGGGCGCAAATTACGATTGAAGTCAATGAAAATATTGACTGGTTTGATGTCAAGGCGCTTATCAAATTCGGTATCTACCTGGTACCCTTTGCCAAACTTCGCAAACTTCTGATCCAAGGCAAGCACGAGTTTGAACTCCCAAATGGGGAAATTGCCGTTATCCCTGCCTCCTGGTTTATCAACTATTCCGAGCTATTCAACTTCATCGAGGAGCGGAGTGCCGAGGAGCTTGTGCTGAGAAAACACCACCTGGCCTTTGCGAGAGAATTGCAGAATGGGGAGTTGATTCGCCTCAACTTAAGCTTGAAGTTGGAGCGCCTACGTAATTTTGATGCAATTGATGAGTATGCGCTGCCCACTACCTTCAAAGGATCACTTCGCCCTTATCAAAATGCAGGTTACAACTGGCTTCGCTTTTTGAACGAATACCAGTTTGGCGGATGCCTCGCCGACGACATGGGTCTTGGAAAAACAGTCCAAACCCTTGCGCTCCTGGCTTATGAAATGGAGGAAAATCCAGGCTTTGCTTCCCTGCTGGTCATGCCTACCTCCCTGATTTACAACTGGGAGCTGGAAGCCAAAAAGTTTGCCCCTGACCTCAAAATTTTAGTGTATTCAGGCACGCAGCGAAATAAAGATCCTTGGAAGTTTCGAGGATACGATGTGGTCTTGACCTCCTATGGCATCGTCCGTATGGACATCGATCAACTCAGCGAGTTTTACTTCAACTACGTAATCTTGGATGAATCTCAGGCGATCAAAAACCCGAGTTCGAATATCGCTACTGCTGTCAATAAGCTGAAAAGCAAGCGCCGCCTCATCCTCACTGGTACACCGGTAGAAAATGGGACCATGGACCTCTGGTCACAGATGAACTTTGTGAACCCGGGGCTATTGGGCAACCAACTGACCTTCAAAAAACAATTTCTCCAGCCTATCGAAAAGCAGCACGATCGGGAGAAGGCCTCCCGCTTGCATGCCATGATCAAGCCTTTTATCCTTCGCCGCTTAAAGTCTCAAGTAGCGAAAGATCTACCCGAGAAAATCACCAATGTGAAATACTCGGACATGACTGCAGCCCAAGAAAAGGTATATGAAGAGGTGAAGAGCTATTACCGAGAAAAAATCATTGGAGAGCTGGCAGGTGCCGGCAGAGGGAGTCAGCAGTTTACACTCCTTCGCGGACTTACCCAGCTACGGCAGATTGCCAACCACCCCAAGCTCGTCCGCGAAGACTATACAGGAGAGTCAGGGAAGTTGGAGGACATCACCTACATGTTGCAAGAAACCATCTCCGAGAATCACAAGGTGTTGGTCTTTAGCCAATTTGTACGCCACCTAGCTATCGTACGGGAGTTTTTGGATCGAGAAAAAATACCTTATGCCTATTTGGATGGGGCTACTAGAGACCGACAGGCTGAGGTAGAGAAATTTCAAACTCAGGACGACTGCAAAGTATTTTTGATTTCCCTCAAGGCAGGGGGAGTAGGATTGAACTTGACCAAGGCGGAATATGTATTTCTCCTCGACCCTTGGTGGAACCCAGCGGTGGAAGCCCAGGCCATCGACCGAGCGCATCGCATTGGTCAGGAGAATAAGGTGATCATCTACAAGTTTATCAGTCGAGGTTCAGTAGAAGAAAAAATCATGGCACTTCAAGATCGTAAACTTGCGCTCGCAGGGGAGCTGATCAGCAACGAGGAAAGCTTCATGAAGAGCTTGGACAATGACGACATCCGCGCATTACTTGACTAAGAAGTGAAACCTTAATTACTAGCATTTACCTGTTCGATACGAGGAGAGTAGTCTTTGCAATTTGCTTTTTTTGCTCCGCGTTGTTTTTAGTTCGTTGATTGTCAGTACCGTACTCCTTCTTTTGAATTTCTTAACCATAATTTATTATAGAAATTGGCAAGGAGATGGAGATATTTTTCTAAATTTTAGAAACGTTCATTCCTATCCTTTTCCTGCTGATGCCTAAAGCCAAATCCGATAAAGACCGGAAAATCTTTGTACTAGATACCTCCGTGATCCTGTACACCCACAACTCCATCATGAATTTTGCCGAGCACGACGTGGTCATCCCGATCACCGTATTGGAGGAGCTAGACCAATTTAAAAAAGGCAACGACACCAAAAATTTTGAAGCCCGCGAGTTTATCCGACTATTAGATAAACTGTCTCAAGATCACATGATCCACGAGTGGACGCCCCTCAATGGAAAAACAAAGGGGAACTTCAAGGTCTTGATGAATCCGGACAACAATCTGAATGCCAACATCATT
>CANGUK010000014.1 GCA_947457095.1 Cyclobacteriaceae bacterium | reverse complement strand
TTGATTTCTAGATTTCCACTAACTTATACCCTTCATGAACCCCAACCTTCTATGTTGAAAAAAATAGCCGTACTCTGTCTTGCACTGGTAGCCACCGCCACTTGGTCGCTAGCCCAGATCATGCCTTCCCCTGCGCGAGCAGAAGGGGATGGGCCTTACGATAAATTGATTATTCGTGGTGTTACACTTATTGATGGCACTGGGGCACCGCCTTTGGGACCTGTGGATATTGTGGTTGAGAAAAACCGCATTACGCAGATTCAGGCTGTAGGCTACCCAGGTGTGCCGATCAATGAAAATCGTCGTCCAAAAGCAGACGATAAGACTAAAGTGATGGACCTTACTGGACATTATTTATTGCCTGGTTTGATTGATATGCATGGGCATATCGGTGGATCTGGACAGGGTACTCCTGCTGAATATGTGTTTAAATTATGGATGGCACATGGCATTACTACGGTTCGCGACCCATCTGCGGGCAATGGCCTTTCTTGGGTGCTAGAACACAAGAAGAAGTCAGCGGCTAATGAAATTACTGCTCCAAGATTATTGGCCTATACTGCCTTTGGTCAGGGAGCAAAATCTCCCATTACCAATGCCGAACAGGCCAAAGCTTGGGTAAACGAAAACAAAGCCAAAGGGGCGGATGGAATCAAATTCTTTGGTGCCAAGCCAGAGGTGATGGAAGCCGCTATCTCTGAGAACAAGCGGATAGGTTTGGGTTCAGCAATGCACCACCAGCAGCTGGATGTGGCCAGATGGAATGTGCTCCACTCCGCTCGTGCAGGACTTACTACTATGGAACACTGGTATGGACTTCCTGAGGCACTTTTCACAGATCGTACCATTCAAAATTTCCGATTGGATTACAATTATCAGAACGAGCAGCATCGTTTTGCAGAAGCAGGAAAGCTTTGGCAGCAAGCTGCTCCACCCTACTCCGAACATTGGAACAAGGTGATGAATGAATTGCTGGAATTGGATTTTACTTTAGATCCTACGCTCAATATTTACGAAGCCAATAGAGACTTGATGCGCGCACGGACACAAGAGTGGCATGGAGTGTATACTTTGCCTTCGCTGTGGCGTTTTTATGCTCCCAATCGTCAGTCTCACGGTTCCTATTGGTTTGATTGGACTACAGAAGAAGAAGTATTGTGGAAAGACAATTACCGTCTTTGGATGACCTTTGTCAATGAATACAAGAATCGTGGTGGAAGAGTGACTGCAGGTTCTGATTCAGGATTTATTTACCAGCTCTATGGTTTTGCTTACATCCGTGAACTAGAAATGTTGCGGGAGGCAGGATTCCATCCTTTGGAAGTTATTCGTGCTGCGACCATGCATGGTGCAGAGGCATTAGGCTTAGATAAGGATTTGGGCACTGTGGAAGTAGGGAAATTGGCTGACTTTGTTATTCTAGAAGAGAACCCTCTCCAGAATCTAAAGGTGTTGTATGGTACAGGTGCGATTCGTACCAGTGAGGCGAACGAGCCTATTCGTGTAGGTGGTGTGAAGTATACTGTGAAAGATGGCATTGTGTACGATGCGAAGCAGCTCCTAAAAGATGTTCGTACTATCGTAGACCAGCATAAGGCTAGAGAAAATGCACGCATCACCCAGCCAGGTCTGGATTGGTAAGCTTAATTAATTTAAAGTAGGAGGAGGGTAGCATTTAGGTACTCTCCTCCTTTTTTTGATAGCAACAACAAACTCATTACCCCCAATTTATGCCTTATCTTTCCCTTCCCTCCCTTAACCTTTATTACGAAGAAGTCGGTACTGGTCCAGAGACCCTAGTTTTTTCCCATGGTCTGCTCTGGAGTCACCGGATGTTTGAAGCTCAAGTAGCTGAGCTTTCCAAATCCTATCGTGTCATTGCCTACGACCACCGAGGCCAAGGAAAAAGTGATATGAAGGGACCTTATGACATGGATACCGTAGCATCAGATGCGGCGGCCTTGATTCGACATTTAGTGGATGGTCCTGTTCATTTTATTGGGTTATCCATGGGAGGTTTTGTAGGCATGCGATTGGCTGCCCGGCATCCGGAGCTTATCAAAAGTTTGGTGCTGCTGGAAACCTCTGCGAATGCAGAGCCTATAGAAAACCTGCCCCAATACAAACTGCTCAACGGAATTGTACGTTGGATTGGGATTATTCCTCCCATCGCCAATAAGGTCATGAAAATCATGTTTGCCCACAGCTGGCTTCAAAATTCTGCGAATGGGGATTCCATTCGCCGTTGGAAAAAAGAATTGGCATCCAATAAAAAAAGCATCACGGGCCCTGTGGAAGGGGTAATCTACCGGAAGGGTGTAGAGGAGGAGCTTGCCAAAATCACTTGTCCTACCATGGTGATTGTGGGTGATGAGGATGTGGCGACTACCCCGCAAAAAGCGGCATTTATTCAGCAGGGAATTGCAGGAGCCAAGCTCGAGACCATCTCAGGTGCTGGACACAGCAGCTGCATCGAAAAGCCTGAGGAGGTCAACCAATTGCTGAAGGATTGGCTGAAAAGTTGACAACGGTCGGCGGTCCATAGTTGGCAGCAAGTTGGGGACAACGGATTTTTGCATTCAAATTTAAATACGTTTTTTAGTAGTAAACTGCAATTGACTGTGGTCTGTCGACCGTCAGCTGTTGACAAGTATCCGCATGCTTAACTCCTATGGGGCACTGGCATAATTGCGATATTCCCACGATTTAAATAGGCTATTTATCAAGTGTTTAGGCGCTCTTGGTATTTTTTTTTAGCAAGACACGAACCTTTTACCTACAATAATTGTATATACATTAATTGAATTTGAATTCGATGGGAAAAATAGAAGAAGCGATCAAGCAAACCCAGTTTAAAGATGTGTACAACAAAGCAGTAGTCAACTTGCTGTACACGCACAGCTACTTGGTGGGCTTTCAAACGGCTGTACTAAAACCCCAAGATCTCTCTCCAGAGCAATACAACGTGTTGCGGATTTTGCGGGGGCAGCAAGGAAAGCCAGCGACTATAGCAGCAATCCAAGAACGCATGCTCAATACCATGTCGAATGCATCCAGACTGGTGGACAAGTTGAAGGCGAAGGAGTTGGTAAAGCGGGATGAATGCCCCGAAAATCGCCGAAAAGTAGATGTGCTCATTACCGAAAAAGGCTTACGCCTATTGGAGTTATTGGAGCCTCAAATTGCTACCATCAATAAAAAAGTAATTCACCTCGAAGAATCCGAACTCGATCTCCTCAATGGATTGCTGGACAAACTTCGAGGGTGAGTCCAACCGAACTTTCTAGTTAAATTTTATCTAATACCTAAACACAAACCACAATGAGCACCACAAAATGGATCATCGACCCTACCCACTCCGAGGTAGCATTTAAAGTAAAGCACTTGGTGATTTCTACAGTAACTGGCTATTTCCGCAAGTTTGAAGGAACTGCAGAATCCACCTCTGATGATTTTTCAGGAGCAACAGTTGCATTCAACCTAGCGGTAGACAGCATCGACACCAACCAATCTGACCGTGATCAACACTTGAAGTCTGCTGACTTTTTTGATACGGCTAATTTTCCAAGCATTTCTTTTGTAGGCAAGTTGGCCAACCAAGGTGGAGAATACCAGTTGGTAGGTAACCTTACCCTTAAAGGAATCACGAAGGAAGTTGCACTAGAGGTGACCTACGGCGGCACAGTGGCTGATCCTTACGGACAGACCAAAGCTGGGTTTGAGATTGAAGGCAAAATCAATCGCAAAGATTTTGGCTTGACCTGGTCTGCCATCACCGAGGCAGGATCAGTGGTAGTTAGTGACCAAGTGCGCTTGCAATTCAGCGTGCAATTGGTCAAGCAATAAGTCAGTCGAAAACTAAACCAACTCAAGGGGAGCTTCTTTTCTAGAAGCTTCCTTTTTTATCGTTTCGTCTATGCAACCGTTAATTTTAGGAATCCATCACATCACCGCCATCTCTGGAGATCCTCAACAAAATGTAAATTTCTATGCGGGAATTTTGGGGCTTCGATTGGTCAAAAAAACCATCAATTTTGATGCCCCTGATGTCTACCATTTTTATTTTGGAGATGCCTTAGGAAGACCAGGGACAGTCTTCACCACCTTCCCATTTGTGGGAGCGATGCGAGGTCGGAAGGGCGTTGGGGAATTGACCTACACTGCTTTTTCGGTGGGCATCGATAGTTTGGATTATTGGGAAAGCCGCCTCAAAAGATTTGGTATTCCTGTTTCGGATCGATTGATCCGCTTTGGACATTCCCTTATCCGCTTTGAAGACCAGGATGGCATGGGTATCGAACTCATTGCCAATCGAGATGACAATCGAGCAGGCTGGACCTATGGTGCAGTTCCGATCGAGCATTCCATCAAGGGGTTCTATGGAGCTACTTTGGCCCTCCGAAGCAAGGAGTTGACAGAACGCTTGCTCGTTGAGAGCATGAATTACCGCCTGCATGGCCAAGAGGGCAATCGCTTCCGGTATGGAATTGCTGGTAATCCTGGTGAGTGGGTGGATATTCTAGTTGATCCCAATGGACAACGCGGGGTTCAAAGTGCAGGTACCGTGCACCATTTAGCATTTCGAACCGCCACTACCGACACCCAGTTGGAAATGCAGCAGCGCCTAATGAAGCAGGGCTATGGAGTAACTGAGGTTCGAGACCGAAATTACTTTATGTCTATTTATTTTAGAGAGCCCGGTGGGGTATTATTTGAAATCGCGACGGATGTTCCTGGATTTGCAATCGATGAAGACGAAGCACAGTTGGGAGAAGCGCTGAAATTGCCAGAATGGGTAGAAGGAAAGCGTAAACAAATTGAAGCTGCTTTGAAACCGGTCACTTTTATCCCTGAAAACTATGTCTAACTGGATTCAAGCTGGACTTCCTCTTGCTCAAGCGAGGAAAGTACTAATTCTCCTTCATGGGAGAGGAGCAACAGCAGAAAGTATTCTAGCATTAGCACCTCATTTGAAATTAGAGGATTTTGCATTGTATGCTCCTCAAGCCCCTCAACGTACTTGGTACCCTTTTGGATTTATGGCGAGTGATCAAGGCAACCTTTCTTCCTTGAATTCGTCTATACAACAAGTTTCTCTTCTTTTTGAATTTCTAGTACAAGAAGGGATAAAACCGGAGCAGATTTATATCCTCGGCTTTTCTCAAGGTGCCTGTCTTTCCTTAGAATTTGCTGCGCTTCATGCGCAAAAATTGGGTGGAGTAGTAGCATTTACCGGAGGCTTGATTGGGGAAAAGCTGCAGGAAGAAAAATATTCGGGGGATTTTCAAGGTACCCCCATTCACATTAGTGGAAGTGCGGAAGACATGCACGTCCCTGCGAAACGAATGAATGATTCGGCCCAGCTTCTTCAGCGAATGGGTGCAGCAGTTAGTCTCACCTTTTTTGAAGACGAACTGCATACCATTCGGCCAGAAGAGTTGGCCATGGTGAATCAAACGATTTTTTGTAAGGTTTCTTAGTTCAAAAATCCCTGGTTTTGGCCGGGGTTTTTTTGTTTCAAGACTGATTGCGCCTTAAAGCGCAAAGTTTCCACCCAATCAAAAAGAATAGCTGATGGCCGATCCTAGCTCCGCGTCCAGCTCCACTTGCACATAGACACCCACTTCTTGCTGCAACTCTTCTACGTGGCTAATGATGCCTACGACCCGGTTTTCATGGCGCAAAGCTTTGAGTGTCTCAAAAACCACACGGAGTGAATTTTTGTCGAGCGCTCCAAATCCCTCATCCAGAAAGAAGAAACTCTGATCTGCCTGGTTGAGTGCTTTTACTTTTTCAGCCAAGGCTAAGGCAAGGCATAGGGAAGCCTGGAAAGTTTGTCCTCCAGAAAGTGTTTTGAGCAATCGCTTTTTCCCTCCATTTAGGTAATCCGTCACCCAGAAGGTATTGCTGTCGTCTATCTCCAGGCTAAGGCTATTTTTGGTCAATATCCTGAAGCTCTTGTTGGCAGTATTGCAGAGTTCCCGGAGGTAAATGGAGCTCACGTAGCGAACAAATCCCTTACCTGAGAAAAGTCGTTCCAATTCCTTCAGATTGGTTTCGCGGATATCCAGTTTCTCAAAGGCGTCTGCCAGAACCTGTTTCTCTTGGAGTTTCCGAGAAATTTCCTGGAGTTCTTGGTTCAACAAGGTGACCTGGGTCTGCAATCCCTTCTCTCGATCCTTGGCGGTAGCGACCTCTTCCTGAAGGGCTTGGAATCTTTCTTCGGAGTAGTCTGCCAATCCTTCTTCGGTCTGTAAGGCTTCGATACGAGCATTGGTAGTAGCTACCTGTTGATCAAAACTTCGAAGTTCGGTGTCCATCTTTTCAGCATCCAAGTCCTGCTGGAAAAGGCGAATCAGTTCTTCTTTCTCTTGAAAACCATGGGTAGCCATCATTTCGGCAAATTCTTCATGGCTGCTCGCAAGTCTCTTTTGAGTGAGAAGGACTAAGGATTGAAAATTTTGAAGGTCTGCTAAGTTTTTAGATTGATCGATTTGCCGCTTTTGTAGATGCTTCTGTATCCCAACCAAAGAAGTAGCAGCAGTTTCAATGTTTTCTTCCACTCGGGCAATTTCCCCCAAGATGGCAGAAATGCTCTTTTCAAAGTAAGGATTACAAAAATCTAGATCTTTGATTTCCTGTTCTTTACTTTTTATACGTGAAAGAAAATCTTGTAGGTTGAGTTTAGCTTCCTGTAATTTTTGGGCAGCCTCTTCCAGACCACCACGAAGTTCGGCACTGGTTTTCCGAAGTGTATTGAGCTGTTGTTGGATGGTTTCTGTGGCTTGAAACGCATGTTCAAGTTCATCAATACGCTTTCTTAATTGTTCTTGATCAGCTAGTTCTAAAATCTTTAGTTGACCCCAAATCTCCTGTTCTTGATTTTGTAGGATCTCATTTTCTCGAAGCTTTTGCTCCTGATTTTTTTGAACATTACTTAGCTGAGCCTCTTCCAGGCCTTTTCTCTGGAGGAGTTCTCGAATTTCTTCCAAAGCATGAGTCGCTTGCTTCAAGTCTGTTTCTGCCTGAAGCAATGCTTTTGCCGCCTCTCCCGATTGCAGTGGATTCGGGTGTTCACTGGCTCCGCACATAGGACAAGGCATCCCATTCTCCAAAAGATGTGCATGCGTAGCTAAGCCTTGGGTTCTAATCAAGTTTTCTCGAATTGCTTCGAGTTTTTTGACTTCTGATTTTTGAAGCTCCAACCAGTCCTCAAGACTTTTGACACCTTCTGGTAGATGGCTAGTGTATGAAGCCAATTGGGTAATGCTATTGGTCAACTGTCCTGCACTTTCTTGCAGCGCTAGTGCTACTTCCCCTCTTCTCTTTTGGAGTTCTTGAAGTTGGTGCTGGCTTGTTTTCAGTTCTACTAGCAGCTTAGGGTCTGAAATTGGTAGCGCAGCTTTTTTTGCCTCCAAGCTTTCAATCTCTTTCTCAAGGGATTGAATTTCTTTAGTTTTTTGCGCTAGAGCAGGAGCTAAGGTGTCCAATTCTTGTTGGGCAAGCGCTTTTTTGCTTGTTAAATCTTGAATTTCTAAGACTTTTCGGAGATCCCGAATTTTTCCTTCACGCTGTGGACGTAGCTCATTGAGCTCTCGAAATTTCTTCTCATCTGCAACCAAGGTTTGTATTTCAGTCTCGAAAGATTGTTTGCTTTCTAGGCATTCCTTTAGACTTACCTGGTATTTTTCCAAGTCCATTTCTAAATCGGTAATTCGATCCCAGATGGGCCTTAGGTAGGTTTTGGCACTTAGAAAACTTCGGTAGAGCCTCCGTTTTTCTTCCATTTCTGGGAGCCTGGAAGCGAGGCCAGCTTGGACTTGTTTTAGGTTTTGTAGTTCAAGAAAGGATTTACGAACGCCATCCATTTTAGTCAATGTCCCTAACTGCTTGGCAAGGAGCTGCCCTGCATGCAAGTGTGCCTCGCTCAGCGTAGCAAATTCAACCTGCTTGGATTGCAAGCTTTCTGAGGTTATTTCCTCCAGACCCTTAAGTTGGGTTTCTAGTCGGATCTTCTCTTCACGCGCTTGCTTTACTAAGCTGCCTGTTTGTGCCGAAAGGTCAAATCGATCCAACCCAAAAAGATCTTGCATCATCTGGGCCCGCTCGGTAGGTTTTTGGTCGATAAACTCCCTGAATTTACCTTGTGGGATGATGATTGTTTGTTTGAAGTTCTCACGGCTCATGCCGATGAGTTCTGCTGCACTTTTTTCTGTTGCTTCCCACTCGTTGTTGACCTGCTCATAGAAGGTGTGGGAGGCAGTTTCAATTTTTTCAAAGTCTTTCTTGTTCCGCTTGACGCTGTATCGGGCAAGGTAGATGTTGCTGTTATTTGGACCAGACTTAAAAGTGAAATTGAGCACTACCTGTGGGTGCTGCAAATTGATCATGCTACCTCGTTCTCCCGAGTTGGATACCCGCTCCGGGTTCCCATAAAGTGCAATTAAAATACCTTCTAAGATGGCAGATTTTCCACTTCCTACCGCTCCAAAAATTCCAAAGAGACCCGCAGCAGTCAAGGTTTCAAATTCAATGACTTGTTTTTCCCGATAGGAATACAACCCTTCTATTTCTAGGCGAATAGGAATCATGAGGCAGTAGTTTTACTCAATACTTCTTTAAACAAGTCTACCAGATATGCATTGGGCTCCTGTCCTTTTTCGCTGGTATAGAAAAGGCGAAAGAGGGTTTCCATATCTCGACTGAGGTCTTCAGCACGCAGCTCTTCCCTTGCCAGACCTGCTCCATGACTGAGTTGAGGAATCAAATTGACGATCCCATCATGGGCCTTCAAGATGGCCTTTCGCGTAGCGGCATCGATGGATTCATCAGTTTGGTAGGTCACTTCCACGAAGCAGTAGGGGTGATTTTCCAGCCAGTTTAGGGTGTCTGGTAGGTTGTCAAAGCTTACCCTGTAAAGTGGTCGGCCTTGCTTCAGAGCGATGGGATGGTACTTTACCGGCTGCCCAGGTTGTGCATGGATGAGCACTACATTTTTTTCTTGATCTGCTTCAGAGAAGGAATAGGCGAGCGGGGAACTCGAATACACTACAGGACAGGGAGTATTGCTCACTGTTTGGTAGCGGTGTAAGTGCCCCAGTGCGGCATATTGAATTTGGTGGGGCAGTTGTTGGGTAAACAAGGATTGTGTACCGCCAACATGCAATATTGGACGTTCGGATTCAGGCTCTGCATCTGGGGGAATTGTACTCCCCTCTTCCATAAAAAAGAAATGTCCCATAAATAAATTGACTCCTTTATCATCGCAATACCGGTCTGCAAGGGTCTTCCAATTCTGAGCAAGCAATTCCCGAAAAGCTTCTTCCCGATTTTCTTCACCCAAATAGGTGCGAAGGCTGACCTCGTTGGCATAGGGAGCAAGGAGGATACGAATGGGAAAATCGTACTTAGGAAGCCTGAGTTCAACAAATCCAGTGTCAGATTTGGTGATTTCAAGCCCTCCTTCCAAGGTGCCGCAAGAGATGGTGCTGTCGTAGCGGCTGTAAAAAAGAATACCCAATTCTCTGGCCAAAGGATCTGGTGCTTCCACAAACTGAGTGCTATCGTGATTGCCTGAAATGGCAACTACAGGTCGCATGCCATTTTTGGATAACCTGCGCAGGGTTTTGTACAAGAGTTCAACCGATTCGTGGCTCGGATTGAAGGCGTCAAAAATATCTCCCGCCAAAAGAACAAGGTCTACCTCTTCTTGGTCTGCCACTTGGCAAATTTCATCTAGCACTAATTTTTGTTCGGCTATTCTTGTGTACTCTTGGAGTCGCTTGCCCAAGTGCCAGTCAGCGGTATGTAAGATTTTTAGCATTCGAATGGTGCTTGGTCTAATCTAAAATTTAAGAGTGTAGTCGGTGGGGAAAGCCGGCTTTCTTAAGTTAAAACAGTTTAATTCTCCCTAAGATAGAAGAAGGTAAGATGCCCTACAAGCAGGCGGAATGACTTTGACAGAAATTGGCATCTTTATTGGTTAGTTGGATTGAAATTGTAGATTCGGTCGTGAAATTTAAGTTAATCGCTCTTTTTATACTCCTTTTTTCACCCCTGCTACTCCTAGCACAGGGAGAGTCGCTTTTTATTCAAGAGGGTACGGCCAGCTATTATGCAGCAAAATTTCAAGGCAGACGAACTGCCAGCGGGGAGGTATATGTCAAAGATAGCCTCACTGCCGCTCACAAACTCTTGCCTTTTGGTACAACCCTTCGGGTGACCAACCAAAAAAACGGGAAGACAGTTGTGGTAAAGGTCAACGATCGTTTGCCCGCTAGCTCCAAACGTGTAATTGACCTTTCCTACCTAGCTGCCCAAGAAGTGGACATGATTCGGGAAGGCTTGGTTCAGGTCAAAATTGAAGCAACTACCGTGGACCAAATGAATAGACTAGTAGATTACTTCGAAGGCAAACCACATCCTGGACTACGTCTTCGACGCTACTTTTCGATCATTACTGTACCGATTATTTTTTTCGATAAGTAAGGATTTCTAAGCGCATTAAATTTCAAACCCTAAGTCTGTACATTAAATCGTATCCGGCTCTGGATGCTTCCAAGTACCTCGGTAAGGACGGCGTAGTTTAGCAGTGGCCTCTGCATCGTTAACTACCGTTCTTGTTTTCGGGTCATAGGTCAGCGCGCGCCCACCAAGTTCCATGGAAATATTTGCCAAAATGCAGGCTGCGGTGGAAATATGCCCTTCTTCCACATCGGCGACCGGTAAACTGTCTTTGTCAATGGCCTCTAGCCAGTCTTTCATTTGTAGGCGAGTGGCAGGTGCTGCATTCAATTCAATGCGATCTTCGGTAAGGTCTTCTGGATACTGCTCCTTCTCAAAGACACAGTCGAAGTGGATTTTTTCTGCTTTTGCATCCGTAGGATAAAAGTCAGCCTTCGTGGTACTCCCAGCAAGCATCCCCTTTTCACCATAAATTTTGAATGCCCAAGGATACTCTGGATCGGGCGTATTTCCCCAGGTCCGGTGCTGCCACACCACATTTAGCTCGGGAAATTCAAAGATGGCAGTTTGGGTGTCTGCAATGTTGGATTTTCCTTCTTTCTGTACATAAATCCCACCTGTGGCAGTGATTTGCGTAGGCCAGCCTAGCTTGAGCATCCAGCGTACCGTGTCCAGCATGTGCACACACATGTCCCCAGGGATGCCATTGCCATATTCCATAAATGTTCTCCACCATCGGGTATGCGGTAAGCCATCGTAAGGGCGTAGCGGGGCAGGGCCTGTCCATAAGTCGTAATTGAAAAAGTCAGGGACAGCTTCTTCAGGAGGGTTTCCATTGGCACGCATGTGGTAATAGCAGCATACTTCTGCATGACTGATTTTTCCCAGTAGTCCACTGTCAATCACTTGCTTTTTCGCTGCAATCAAATGCGGGGTGCTTCTTCGTTGGGTGCCAATCTGGCAAACGCGCTTGTACTTTCGAGCTGCCGCCACGATAGCTTCTCCTTCGATGACGTCCACTGAAATCGGCTTTTGAAGGTACACATGTGCACCTGACTTCATTGCTTCAATGGCTTGCAAGGCATGCCAGTGGTCAGGCGAACCGATCAACACCAAATCGCAGGCATGGCTTTGAAGGAGTTCTCGGTAATCCTCAAAAAGCTCGGGTACTTTCTTCGATTTTTGTCGCTTCCCCACGAGTTCGCCCGCTGCAGTCAACATTTTTTTGTCTACATCACAAAGCGCTACCACTTCCACATCGGCTACCTGAATCAATCGAAATAGATCGGATTTTCCGTACCAGCCTGCGCCAATCAAGGCTACTTTCAAGGGACCTGACTTGGTATTAAAATCCATTCCCAACAAACCAAAACTTGCTAGGGTCAGTAAGGCGCTAGAGCCTTTGAGGAATTCTCTCCGATTCAATTCATTCATAATAGGTATCCGTTAGTTTGGTACCTATGAATTTACGAAAAGGACCCTCTTTTGCAAATCGATTTTGGAAGAATGGTTGAGGATCAACTAGCGTACTGCGCTTAGTTCCCAGGGTGATAAACTCGCTTCGCGTTTTGAAGCACAGTTTTCTTGTCCAGGGTCATCGGTTTGAGTTTACGTGCTACAAAGCGCTCCATTTGGTCGGCATAGTGTGGGGACTCAGGACGATTACTCGCTCCATATACATTGATGCTTTCCAATACGGGAAGTCCTTTTCCAAAGCGGGCCATCAAAATGTAGGATTCACCTTGGGCAGCCTTTCGCATTCCTTTTTCCCAAGCCGTAGAGCGTATGGTGGTCAGCACATCGTCAATGCCCCAGAGTGGGAGAACTTTATCTCCCCGAACGAGCTTCTGGTATTCTCCGAGTGCAACCAGTTCTTTTCCAAAGTGGGTTTGGAAGTGGGTTTTGGCAGCCTGCAAACTTTGAATCGCTTCCTTTTCTGTAATCACGGTATCGATGGATCTCCCTGTCTTGGTAAACTCCTCCCACCAGTAGTAATAAATAAATGCAAACAAGGCAGCTCCCTCACTGTTGACATCGGCTTCCTTATTCCAAGTGGCGAGCGCATTAATTTGTGCCTTCAGTTCTGGATACGTATCTGGATTTAGGGTAAAAAGGGACTGTAAATTGGTTCGGAAAGCCAAATCCTTGGGAAGTGTTTGGTCAAACTTGATTTGATTGAATTGCTGCCAGGAGATTTTACCTGTTGCTGGCATCAATTCCCGGAAGCGCACGGATCGATTGTTGTCCCGAAGGTCGAAGCCCATTTCCTCTGGGTGAGCAGCTGCTGAAACCGTATCCGCAAGGTCTCCTGCCTTGAATGGGGAATGGTTGGTATTGTAAAGGTATCCCGTGACAGGGTTGAGCTGCTGCGGGAGCTCCTCAAAGGAATGGTAGTCATTCCATGCCACTGCCGAACGATTTCCTGGTACCGTTTCGCTATGGTCTATTCCGGGCACGCGCTTGGGCAAAAGGGCATTGCTTACATAATAGATGGTGTCGTAGCGGTCGGCATAGACCGTATTGAAGTTGGGAAGCTGCAAGGTGGACATCGCAGACTTCCATTCTTTGAAGTTGCTGGCCTTGTTCATGCGCCACCACTGCTCCGGAGCCCCAATTCGATCCAAAGCGCCCATGCGGATCGCGAATGCACCTTTTTCAGTCACTAGCGTAGGGCCATAGATTGATTTCCAGACGGTTTGCGGTACCGGAATGGTGATCCATTCCCAGAGTTTAACTTTCAGCCAGATGGTTTTTTCTTCCAGCGTCAGCCATTTTCCGTCGACTTGATAGCGTGAAGGATCCTCGGGATCTACATCAAGTTGGTACAAGTCCAGCAAGTCGGGGGAGTTGACCGTATGGGCCCAGCCCAAGTGCTCGTTGACCCCATGGAAGATCATTGCCCCTCCGGGAAAAAGTCCTCCAAGCGCATTCCAGCCTTCTTCCGAATGGATATGTGCCTCATACCAAGCCACTGGGCCCTCCAAGGGCTGGTGGGAGTTGATGGCTAGAAATGCTTCTCCAGAATCGGTGCGTGAGGGGTGGATGGCAATGGCATTGGAACCTTTGGGTAGGGAATCTTCGGCGATTTTGGGCACGGTACCCTTGAAGATGGCTTGTACTGCTCGGTCCGCCCCCGCCATTTGCGCTAGAGAAAGTATGTAGGCGGAACTGATTTCTTCTGGGGTAATTGGAAATGCAGGTGCATAGAGTAGTTCCTCCGGGTGGTGAAAAGCATAGTCATTCAATCCCGAAGCATAGCCTTCCAATACTTTTTTGAATTCGGGAGAAAAGCTCGATTCATACTTGGACTTGGCAATTTCTTTGGTATCCAAGAGGTGAACAAAAAAATCAATGGCTGCACCTTCTTCACCAAAGAACCTACCTGCCAGCCCTTTGCCTGCCAGCACCGTTTTTTGAATCGTTTCAAAATCGTCCTCGGCATGGGCCCAGGCCAATCCATAGGCGGCATCCGCATCGGATTGTCCAAAAATATGGGGAACCCCAAATTCATCGCGAGCAATTTGGACGTTTTTTATATTCCAACCGGAATGCTGGTGAACTCTCTGGCAGGAGATCAGGAAGATCCCTATCAGAAAAAGGAGGGTTGTGTTTTTCATGGGGTGAAGTAAACTGGATGAAAGTTACTACTTCAGTTGAAGAAAATCTTCCTTTTAACGAACCAGTTGTGATGACTTAGGGTAGCAGCGAGAGGAGACTTTTATTTTTGGGAGGTTTTTAGGCATAAAAAAACCGGCTATCAGCCGGCTTTCCTAGTTTGAAGCGCGATTTCCTACCTAAACTCATAATCTACTCCACTCACTTGGGTAAGCAAGGTAGCAGGCACATCCAAGGCTATCGCAGATTGAGGTGGCGTTGGCGTAACAGGGGAGTGTTCCTTCAAATAGCCTTTCACTGCTTGATGCAAAGAATAGGGTGTGTTTTCTGTTTCTTGAACTCCTCTAAATCTGCACAGCATGTCGTCAGGATCCCCGTCCCGCTCGCAAGCGCATATTTTATAAACTCGTTCAAAATCTAAAGGTATGCCATGGACTACAGCAGATTGAACTCGCTTTCCTTCCTCTCCAAAGGCATTGAATTTTACCTCCATCCCTTTGAATTTGATCACCCAGCCGCCAAAACGCTTGGAGGCATCCGCCGCAAAGACATTGTTGAGTTCCTTTTCTAGCCAGTCTTTGATTTGCTTGCCAGTCACCTTGCCTGTTCGGATGGTGCTGTCTACCGGAAGCATATCAAAAATAAATCCATTGGTAATGGGGATATTTCCGGTTTGATCTGCCGTGGCTCGTGGTGGGCAAAAGCGGAATCCATTGGAAAGTACAATATCCACATCTGTTACCTGCCAATTGATTGCGTCTAGAATCAGGGTGTCAATGGTATTTTCAATGACAAAATAGCGATAGAGAGGAAGGGTGGAATAGCCCACCACTTCTTGGATGTCCTTTAGATAAGGACCTTCGTGGCTTGCAATCAGTTTATCCATCTCCTTGGAAGCCGGGTATTTGCTTGAGTCTACCTCCAAGAGTTCGTAGCGGTCGCTCACGACTTTTCCATTTTCTATTTGCAGTTCTAGGTTGCCCACAAACGACCCAAAAGCCCCGGGCTCTACCACTTTTGCGTACTTAGCCTGAATTGGCTTTCGAACGCGTTCGTGGGTATCACCTCCTAGAATATAATCCACACCTTCGCAGGCAGGATGGTTTGCCAAATGAATTTGTTGTGAAAGGCCCAAATGGGCAACGATTGCCACAAACGCACATTTTTCTTGATTTCTCAAGACATCCACGTAATGCGCCAAGTTGTCTTCTGGCTTGGTGTAGATGATTCCTTTACTGTAGTTGGGCGATTGACGTAAAGGTACCAGATGGTCGGTATAGCCCAAAAAGGCAATCTTCACGCCATTCACGGTCCAGATGGAATAGGGAGGGAAGATGAGTTCTCCTTTTTTTCCTTCACCCAGGTCGTGGTACATATTGGCACATACCTTGGGTGCAGTAAGCGAGCCCAGCAGATGCTGCATGGATTTTTTGTAGTAGATCACTTCCCAGTTGCCAGGAAGATAAAGGTCGTAATCCAAGGCATTAAGGATGGGTATCATGGCCTCCCCGGTAGTTTTGACGGATAGTTCTGACCCTTGAAACATGTCTCCCGTATCGATCAAGTAGCTGTGCTCCATTTTCTTTCGGTGGGTATCCAAAAAAGTTTTCAGGTGAGCATAACCTCCTGTTTTTCTGTAAACAGCCTTCCCATTTTCCCAAAACAACTCGTCATGTGCATGGATTTGGCAATGCACATCGGTGGTTTGCAGGATATTGAGTGTAAATGAGGTTGGTGCTACTTTGGGAGTAGTTGACTTTGAACTAGCGGTAGCGATACTAGCCAAACCCGTGGTAGCACCAAGGGCTCCCAATTGAGCGATAAATTTTCTCCGAGAGGATTTCATGGGCATTTTGGGTAGGTTAAGGACCTTTTTTCTTGGCAATACCTTGCCAAATATATTGTAATATAGGACTGGTTAAAGTCTAATTTGGTGACAGGAGTCACAACAAGGTTTTTTGCCAAAGGCTGAAGGTATTGATCTAGAAAAAAGAAAGTCCATTAATCACAAAAAATGCAATTGCTGGAAAAACATTTCTATTTTCAGGGCGATTAAAGAGACTACTTATGAAAAATTTACTCGTACTCATTTTCCTCTTTCCTGTATTCAGCGTCTTCGCGCAAGAAAAGGAAATCCTTTCCAAGTTGGATGCAAAGGCTGATTTCTATGGAGACCTGGCCCGTCAAATCTGGAGTAATCCAGAACTGGGCTACCTCGAGAAAAACTCTTCCCAATTGCTTCAAAAAACACTCTCCGATGCAGGTTTCAAAGTTACCGCTGGAGTAGCAAATATCCCTACGGCCTTTGTGGCAGAGTATGGATCGGGCAAACCAGTGATCGGAATCATGGCTGAATTTGATGCGCTCCCAGGAGTGTCACAAGAGGCAGTATCTTTCCGTAAACCCGTAGTGGTGGGTGGTGCAGGCCATGCTTGCGGACACCACCTGTTTGGGGCTGCATCTGTAGCGGCGGGGATTTCGGTGATGGATTGGATGAAAGCAAATAAGATCAAAGGTACCGTGCGGGTGTATGGAACTCCAGCCGAAGAAGGGGGTGGAGGCAAGGTATACATGGCGCGCGCTGGCTTGATCCAAGATGTGGATGCCATGCTTCACTGGCACCCTAGCTCCCAAAATGCAGCTGGAGCGACCTCCTCTCTAGCCAATATCTCAACCAAGTTTCGATTTTATGGAGAGGCTTCCCACGCGGCAGCAGCCCCAGAGCGAGGCAAGTCTGCCTTGGATGCGGTAGAGGCAATGAACTTTATGGTCAACTTGATGCGAGAGCACGTGCCGATGCAAACGCGCATGCACTACGTGATCACAAGAGGTGGAGAAGCGCCTAACGTGGTGCCGGCATTTGCTGAATCCTACCACTACGTACGTCACCCAGATGCCTTGGTGGTACAACAGATTTTTGACCGCATGGTCAAGGCAGCCGAAGGTGCAGCCTTAGGAACTCAAACGCGCATGGAGTACGAAGTAATCAATGGGGTGTACAACCTCTTGCCAAACGAGACCCTTGCGCGAATCATGCACAAGAACCTTGAGAAAATTGGTGGAGTGACCTATTCCCCTGAGGAGAAAAAATTTGCTGAAGAAATTATCAAAACTTATCCCGAAGGTGTAAAAGCTAGTCCAGAAGATGCCACCAAAATCGCTCCCTTTGTAGTGAGTGAAGAAGGCGGAGGAGGATCCACAGACGTGGGCGATATCAGTTGGCTAGTACCTACTGTAGGCTTGGGTACGGCCACTTGGGTGCCTGGCACCTCTGCCCACACTTGGCAGGCAGTAGCCGCTGGTGGCATGAGTATTGGCCAAAAAGGCATGATGGTAGCAGCCAAAACTTTGACTTTGACGGCTATGGATATTTTTACGAATCCAGCAGTTACTGGCCAAGCCTTGCAGGAACTCAATACCCGTAGAGGGGAAGGATTTTCTTACAAAGCCTTGGTAGGAAATCGAGAGGCTCCTTTGGACTACAGAAAGTAATTTCCAAGCCTTGAGTTGAAAAGCTGGAATTTCCATCGGTGGAATTCCAGCTTTTTTTTGTGCTGTTTTTTTTCAAAACAAGTATATTGGAGAGGACTTCTTCTTGACTTTCCTTTAATTATGCAAAGACGTACCTCTTTAAAACTCCTAGGTGCTGCCGGGGCCGGAATCGCAGGGCTTGCCTTGGTGGACTGGAAATGGCAGATCCTGGATCGCCTGACCCATGTTGGGTTTTTTACTTACGACCAAGAGCAACTCATCACTTCCTTGGCGGACACCTTGATTCCAGAAGGTGTCACTGATGGTTCCACTGCTGCTCCTATCGGGGCGCTGAGTACAGGAACAGATCAGTTTTTGATCAAGTTTTTTGAAAAGTGTCTGGAAAAAGAGGAACAAGAAATTTTAATTCAGGAGTTAAAAGCCTTGGAGAAGCGGGATTTTATGGCGCTCTCGAAGGAGGAAAGAGAAGCGATTTTGGGAGAGTATTCCAAGACCGAAAACGAGAATCAAAAGAAATTTTACGAACTGATCCGAGCCAATACCATTTTTGGATTTACTACTGCCAAGCAGGTAATGGTAGATCATTTGGGCTATCAGGTGGCTCCAGGATTTTACAGTGGCTGTGTGGAGGAGCCTGCCGAAAAGGCTTAACGACAAATGTTGCAAGATTCAAAAGCAAAGCGAACCTACGATGCCATAGTCATCGGCTCTGGGGCCTCCGGAGGATGGGCAGCGAAAGAGCTCACAGAAAAAGGACTGAAAACACTTGTTTTGGAGCGCGGGCGGATGATTCGCCACATCGAAGATTACCCCACTGCCTCCAAGGCTCCCTGGGAATTTGAATTTCGAGGAGCCGTTCCCATCGAAAAACGATCTGGACTTGGCGCAGCCAACTGGAAGCGAGAGGAGACCATGCACTGGGCACTTGCAGAAGATGAGCAGCCGTATATTGAAGAAAAGCCATTCCGCTGGTTTAGAGGCTACCATGTAGGTGGGAAGTCCCTGCTTTGGGCTAGAGGAACGCAGCGCTGGTCTGATTTTGATTTTGAGGGTCCCGCCCGAGATGGATATGCGGTGGATTGGCCCATCCGGTACAAAGATATGGAGCCCTGGTACTCCTATGTGGAGACATTTGTGGGGTTTGCTGGAAGTAGGGATGGCTTGGATGTACTTCCCGACCAGATCGTACAGCCGGGTTTTGAACTCAGTTGTGTAGAGCGATATTACAAGGAGAAGCTCAAGGAAATGTACGGGTCCGATCGGCACCTCGTTCAAGGACGCTGTGCACACCTCACCGACCCCCAGCAGATTCACTTAGACCAAGGAAGATCCAAGTGCCTTAGTCAGAACATGTGCAACCGGGGATGTATCTATGGAGGCTATTTTTCAGCAAATGCATCTACCCTTCCTTGGGCGGAGAAAACCGGAAATCTGACCCTGCGCCCCGATTCGGTGGTGGAGTCGATTTTGTATGACGAACAAAAAGGGAAGGCCATTGGGGTGCGTGTGATTGATAGACTTACCCAAGAGACGATAGAGTTTTATGCGAAAATCATTTTTGTGAACGCCTCTACCATCAATTCCAATTCGATATTACTCAATTCTACCTCCAGCCGTTTTCCCGAAGGACTGGGCAACGACAATGGGCTGATGGGCAAATACATCACCTGTCACAATTACCGAGGCAAGGGTTATGCAACCTTTGAGGGCTTTCTAGACCAGGTCAATCTGGGAAGGAATCCTGGGCATGCTTACGTGCCTCGCTTCCGAAATGTCTACCGTCAGGAGACGGATTTCCTTCGCGGCTATGCGATAGGGATGTCTGCCAGCAGGCAGATAGAAGGTAGCGGGGACTTGGTGGGTGATGCCCTGCGGGAAAAGTTGCTCAATCCGAGTTATGGCATGTGGGGAATGGCGGCATGGATGCAGGGGGAAGTGGTGCCTGAAGAATCCAACCACCTGCGGCTGAGCAAAGACGAAAAAGACAAGTATGGTATCCCTAAACTTATCCTTTCAGTGGAGTGGAAAGAGAATGACGACAAGATGACTCGTGATTTTCTGGAGCAGCAAACCGAAATGTATGAGCGGATGGGATTCAAAAACATCAAGGTGGAGGATACTGGAGCACCTCCGGGATCCGATATTCACGAAATGGGTGGAGTGCGCATGGGCAAGGATCCCAAGACTTCCTTACTCAATGGGTTTAACCAGCTGCATGCCTGCAAAAACGTATTTGTATCGGACGGGGCTTGCATGACCAGTGGCAGTACCCAGAATCCCACGCTAACCTTCATGACCTTGACTGCTCGTGCTGCAAATCATGCAGTGGAGGAATTGAATAAACAAAATTTGTAATCAAGGAGGGGTGAAATCCACTTTTGACTCTCACTTTACTTTAACCCAAAATACCATGAAAAACACCTGTATCTTTTTACTACTTGCTTTGGTAGGCTTTTTTGCCCCACAAAAAGTAACTGCTCAGAAAAAGGGAGATCCCTTGTTCCAGGCTCCTCTTGGCATTGCGTCCTATACTTTTCGTGACCAATGGAAAAATGGGGTACCTGAGACCCTAGACATCATCCAAAAAATGGGATTCAAAACCTATGAAGGAGGGGCGCCACAGGGCGTTGATGCTGTAGAATTCAAGAAAATGTTGTCTGATCGGGGGATCAGTATTCCGTCTACTGGTACAGGTTTTGAGGAGTTAGAGAGCGATCCACAGGGGGTTGCTGACCGCGCCAAAGCATTGGGAGCTTCCTATGTGATGTGCGCCTGGATTCCTCATGCAAGAGGACAGTTTTCCAAGGCCGATGCCGACCGTGCGATTAAGGCCTTTAATGCAGGGGGAAAAGCCTTGAAGGAAAATGGAATTACCTTCAAGTACCATGTGCACGGCTATGAATTTCAGCCTTATGGCTCGGGGACACTCTTTGATTACCTGGTAGAGAATACCGATTCCAACTATGTGTCGCTGCAAATGGATGTGATGTGGACACATTTTGGGGGAGGGGATCCGGTTGGACTTTTGAAGAAATACGGCAAGCGCTGGGTATCGTTACACCTTAAGGATTTTAGAAAAGGTGCACCAAAAGACATGACCGGCGGGACTGGTCCTGAAAATGATGTGCCGCTAGGTGAGGGGGAACTTGACTTTCCGGGAATCCTTCGTGAAGCCAATAAGATTGGAATCAAGCACATGTTTGTAGAGGACGAGAGTGAGAAGGAGCTGGAGACCTTACCAAAGAGTATCGCCTATTTGAAAAAGTTGCGCTATTAAGCCGCAGTGATTCAGAACGACTGGAAGTCAGAGGATCGGCAGGTCCTTGGGTAGGTCCTGCCGAATTCCTTTGAACTGATCTAAACTGAATCAACCTATCTTATGAAATCACTACAACCAGGAACGGGAATTGTTTTTTCCCGTTCCATTTTTTCAATGAATTGATTTTATTGACTTTATAAAATACATTTCTAAAGCCCTAAAAAGGGCTTCACGCTTGTTCAAGCCTATTTTTTTGTAATCAAGAACTAAAAAAATCTCTTTTCTAGATTCTAGAGGTAACTGCTCTTGGGGTTTGCCTGTCTTACCATCTGTAGGATTGGCTTCAATTTTTTGGAAAATTATTTATAAATAATTTTATAAAAATTTGCTATTAAAAAATAAAAAAATTTAATTCAGGTAATTATTTAAACTCTAAATATTTTTTGATCTATGCTTACACTCCTCCCATTCCCTTTTCGACCGGTAATAAATTTTGTAAGTATCCGGAAATTTTCTCCTCGGGTGCTCGTGATCGGTTTGCTGCTATTCTCATGTAGCGAAATTGAGACAGCGCCTGATAATCCACTAGACCTGGAAGCTCAAGCGGTAAAAATGGGTTTGGATCCCAAGGATCCAGGTCTGAGTTTCGCTGCAGCACTATCAAGTGGACTGAAGGAAGAGTCAGTAAGAAAGTTTGTCTCTGAAAACATTCAGGACCAATTTGATGGAGATTTAAACTTCCTGTACTACACGACGAAAGGGAAATCCCTAGGTGGTTCCAGTGCAAAATCCATCACGTTTGAAGAGGCGCTTTTTGGAAGCCAGTCCAGTTTTAGGATGACTGAATCTTCGCTCGAGTTTGATCCATTGATGCAAATAGCCTTGAGGGGACCTGAAGAGCTATTGGTTGATTTTTCCGAGATCGAAGAGAGCATCCCAGTTTTATATCTTTCTCCAAGCCAAGATTTGGAAGCCGACCCCTTTGTTCCCATGATTACGGAAGGCGGAGCGATATCAACCTGGGATATGCGAACTGTCCCAGATAAACCTGTTTTGGTGATCAGTCAAAATGAGCGCTTGGTCAAAGTGCCTAAGAATGCCGGTGCACGAATCCAAAATGGAGATACGTGCCTGCAGCGAGCAACCCCTTATTTCAGTGATGGTGGAAATGATTATTACTTTTTTACGGATGCATTTTGCGGAGGAGCGGGTGGAACCGGTGGTACTCCAGGTGAAGGATCTGGTGGAGGATCGACAGGGTGTGATCGGGACTCAAATTCTAACTGGGATAGGATAGAACGAGTAAAATTTACGACTATGAAATGGTTGAAAGAAGCTACAGGCTGGCTTGATGGCGCACCTGAAGTTTATTTTATAGTTTTTACCGGATCAAATCAATCAAATTTGGCTCAGATAAAAAAAGCTATTCCAAAAGTAGATAGAAGTAACTGGAAAGATTGTAGAATTTTTAATTGTAGCCCAGAATGGGTGTTGCCTCAAAACTTAGAAATTTTTCATTGGGATAGACAGAATTATTCACAAATAATCACGATTCAGTGGTACGAATACGATCCTGGTGACTCAGAAACAGACGAGAGGGAAATAACCTATAAAGACCCCAACACAGGTATTGAGTACACCAAGACTGAGACTGTAGTCACTTCAAACAATGATGAAGATTTAATGATGACTCCTGTAATTTATTGTGGTAATGCTACAGGTGCTGACGCTAGAATTCACACAACAGGTAAAATTGACTTTGTCCTAAAGGTAAACTAATCACATGAGGATAAGATTGTTAATACTTCTATTTGTAGGACTGAGCTTTGAATTCTTTGGACAAAACCTAAAGATTGGTATTGCCTCTATCAAAGAATCTTCCTTTAGCAATTCTGTAGTTCAAATCGATTCTGTTTCTGTTTTTGAACAGACCCAAAAAGGTGATGATTATTTGATGCCTTTTGTCAAAGTAGTTTGGCCACTTACTGAACGATTTTATTCCAGCCTTGGTCTTCAATTTTATCAATCGTTCATTTCTTTGACTGCAAAGTATACATCCACATCATTTCCTCGCCATATCCCATTTATTTCCAAAGGCGGGGCTACTACCACCTACAATTTCGAATTTCCATTGGGACTAAGCTATTTGCTTGTTAAAAAGAATCAGCTAAGGGTGTTTTTGGAACTCTCAGCAGTTCCGGTTTTTGCAATTCAGAAATTCACCCCTTTTCCCGTCTATGAGGGGCTTTTTGGACTCGATTGGACCCAGGAAATAGTAGATGTACTGGATGCAGTTGAGACTATCCCTGAACCTTTTTATGTTAATTATCAATATGGGCTTTCGGCGGAATATAAGCGATTTGGGTTGACCGTATACAATGCAGAAAACATGAGTCAATCCATAAGTTCTGACTATCGCCTTTACGATCAAAAATACGACTTCAAGCGAAGTATCCGTTCAACGAGGTTAGGATTGTACTACTCTTTTGGATTGAAAAAAGGCAAGGGATAGAGTAATTGTTTTTAACATTGAGGACCTGAAGTTTGATGAATTTCAGTCCTCTTTGTTTTTGGTGTCTCTCAAGCTTGGTGCTAAAAATTTGGATTTTCGAAATTCCTAACCATGAATCTGGTAATTGAGTAAACTCCTTAACATACCAACTTAAACCCATATCCTCTGACATTGAGGATTTGAATTCCTGGATCAGCTTGTAGTTTTTTGCGGAGCTTGGTGATAAAAACATCCATGCTCCGCGCCGTAAAAAAGTCATCCGCACCCCAGATTTGCTTTAAAATCAGGGTACGGTCCGTGATTTCATTCGCGTTTTGCAAGAGCATTTGTAGGAGCTGACTTTCTCGAGCGGTGAGTGAGGTTTCGGTTTCCCCAAGGCGCAGCACTTGTCGATTGGGGTGAAATTGGTAGTTCCCCAAGGTAATCCAGTCGCTCTGGGATTGGCGAACGCGCTGCTTGTCCAGTTGGGCCTTGATCCGTACGATCAGTTCCTCCATGCTAAAGGGCTTCCGGACGTAGTCATTGCCCCCTATACCAAATCCCTTGACTACATCTTCTGACTGTCCTTTGGAAGTCAAGAAGATGATGGGGGTTTGGAGGTCAATTTTTCGAATCTCCGAAGCGAGGGTGAAGCCATCTTTTTTGGGAAGCATTACATCCAAGACCAGTACATCTGGCTTCTCTTGCTGGTAACTTTCCCATGCCGCCTGTCCATCGCCGCACAGGCGAACACTAAACTCCCGGCTTTCCAAGCTCTCTTGGATGATGCTGCCCAAGGCTAGTTCATCCTCAGCCAATAAAATTCGAATCTTCTTCATGGCCAATAGGTGGTGAAGCGGGTGGATTGAGAATTGCTTTGAAGGACTACCCTGCCACCATGCTTCTCCATGATTTTTTTGACGTAGTACAGACCGATCCCAAAGCCTTTCACATCGTGGAGGTTGCCCTTGGGGATGCGGTAAAACTGATCGAAAATAAGTTTCTCCTGCTCTGGGCGGAGTGAACCTCCATTGTCTTCTACGCGAATCTGGTGCCCTTCACTCTGCTCAAGCGCCAGTTGGATGCGCGCCCCTCCGTATTTGACGGCATTGTCGAGAAGATTAGAAATCACCTGCTCGAAGTGGAATGGATCTGCTTCGATGGGACTGCAAGCAGGAGGGAGAAGCAAGTCAAATTCCTTTTCTGGAGCTAGGGTCTGGAATTTTTGAACCAACTGAGTTAATACCGGTGCTGGATCTATTCTCTCCTTTTTTAAGACCAGCTGATCCGAGTCAAGCGCTGCCGTTTCTAGGAGTTTTTCCACCATTTGATCCAGTTTCTGCAGTTGAACTTTGGAAATGTCTAGGTACCGGCTTGTCTTTTCGGGATCATTGTCGGGGTTAAACTGTTCTATTCCTTCGATGGCAGTGAGTGTGGTTGCAATGGGTGTTTTAAACTCGTGGGTGATGTTGGCAATAAGGTCCTGCTTGATCTCGGCAATTTCCTTTTGGTTTTTGATCGTTTGGTAGAGGTAGTAAAATGCAAAGGCGAGGATGCCTAAAAATAGCAGAGAGGAGAGCACCTCTACCAAGCCCCGCTTAAACAAGGTCAGGTAGCTGGTGTCGTAGTACAGGTTTAAACTTTTCCCAGCGGGGAGAAAGGTAGAGCGAGAGCCTACTTTGTAGGGCAATACAATTTCCTTGGCGATGGAATCACGGACAAGGCTATCCGAATTTAGTTTCGTAAAGTGTAGGCGGTAGTCGAGTGCAATTCCACTGCGTTCAAACTCAGTGTCTACGTGTTTGGTCAATTTGGGTAGATCAAGCGTATCACGGATGATGGAAAAGATGATTTTGCTGGTAAAGCGTTCGATGGCATTCAAGCTATCCACGGCTATCTTTCCTCTAAAAATCTGAATTTTATTGATTTGGTCTACATTGATGGAGTCCAATTGTTGTCGATTTATTGTTTCTGCAACTGGAGAGATGTCAATGGTCTTGATGCGAAGGGAATCCTTTGCAGTGGTTTTCAAAGCCCTGATTTCTATGATTTTTGCACCTGCTCCTGGCAGACTATCCGGACTGAAAATGGCCAGTTCAGCGGGGGTATTCAGGGAATCGAAAGAACTGCTTGTTTCCATGACCAGGTTCTCCTCTCCGGTTGGGTCTTTCCGTTGCAGTTTCAGCGTTTTTTTAAACAAAGGGCTTTCCACTGCCCTCCTCATAAAAGAGGTGTCTGATGCCAAGCTGTCTTTTTCCTTAAAATCCGTCAAGGCAAAGACGTCCGACTTGGCCAATTCTGCATAATAATTTTCAACCGCACGGTCGAAGCCTTGTTGAATATCCTGCTGCAGTTCCGACTTCAGGATTTCCCACTGAGTACCGATTCTCCAGGTTTGGATACCCAATGTGACCAACAGGGTGACCCCGATTAGTAATCCAATCCTTTTGAATTCTAACTTCTTCATACCCTAAAAGTAGGGGGATAGAATTTATCCTAAAGTTTGCGTTAACACACGTTAACACTGCTTAACTCGTATATTGGCTTCTCTTCTTTTCTTTTGTAGTGTCAAAATAACACAACTATGAAACGTACGTTCACACTTCTAGCCCTTTTTCTATGCTTGGGTCTTGGTCTTCAGACTGCTTTTGCCCAAGGATTTACAGGCAGAGCCTATTACAAGTCTTCCTCCAGTTTCTCCATTAAAATGGATTCTACTAAAATGGCGCCGGAGCAAATGGCCCAAATTCAGGCTTCGCTCAAAAAGCAGATGGAACAGAATTATGTGCTTTCCTTTAACCAAACCGAGTCTACTTGGAAGAAAGAAGAAAGTTTGGGCGGTGGCCCGGCCACTGCTTCTGCCGGTGGAGCCGTATTTATGGTAGCCACTAGTGGAGAAGGGTCCACACTTTATAAAGATGCTGCTGGAAATTACCTTCAAGAACAAGAGATGATGGGTAAGGAGTATTTGATTAAGGATAAGTCGGAACCATTCGAATGGGTACTTTCTGAAGAAACCAAAAAAATTGGCAATTACACCGCTCAAAAGGCGAGCTTCACCAAAATTGTAGATTCAAGACGTTTTTCAACAGGAATGACAGAAATGGAAAATGTGAAGGATACCCTACAAGTGACCGTATGGTTTACACCTGAAATTCCTGTTTCCCATGGACCAGAATACTACTTTGGCCTTCCTGGATTGATTTTGGAAGTTCAAAATCAAGGGAGAACACTCATCTGTGAAAAAATTGAATTGAATCCTTCCGCCGATCCTGTGGTCATCGACCGTCCATCCAAAGGAAAAGAAATGACTCAAGCCGAGTTTCGTGTAATTGAGGAAGAAGGGATGAAGCAGATGATGAACCGCTATCAAGGTAAACCTGGAAGCGGAAACAGAATGGAAATACGAATAGGAAATTAAATCCAAAGCCTAGTTTCTCTTTTTAGAAAACCGGAATTCTGGGTTTCTTCACCTTACTTCCCCTTCTTGTTGATGCTACTTTTCAAAAGAATAAGTTTGCTCGCTTGCTTCTGCTTGCTTGCTGGGTTCTCAATGGCCCAAACCAAGCCGTTCGTCGGTCAGGTGTTGGACAGCCTCAGCCGGCCCATTGCTTATGCCAATGTGGTAGCCATCAATCAAAGCACGCAAAAAATTGCCGGGTTTGGCATCTCCAACAATGAGGGAAAGTTTAAGGTAACCTTGCTCGAAGGTCCTTCCTACCTAATTCGAGTTTCTTTTGTGGGATACCGGCAGTTTGAACAAGCGCTCAACAACTGGGATTCAGATACCCCGCAGCTAGTAATCCTCAGGCAAAGTGATACCCAACTTGGACTAGTAGAAGTGGTGTCTGAGATGCCTGTTACCATGAAAGGCGATACGCTCACCTACAAGACAGATGCATTTACCACGGGCACAGAGCGGAAATTGGAAGATGTCTTGGAAAAACTCCCGGGATTCCAGGTGGATGAGGAAGGTGGCGTCAAGGTGCAGGGGAAGACTGTCGATAAGGTACTTATCGACGGGAAACCATTTATGGATGGCAATACCAAATTGGCCACCAAGAACTTGCCCGCAAATGCAGTGGACCGTGTGCAGGTGTTGAAAAACTTCAACGAAGTTGGCCCCATGCGCGGCCTTGATACCAACGAGAACTTGGCGCTCAATATCCAACTGAAGGAAGGTAAGAAAAACATGGTCTTTGGAGACCTGACCGCGGGTGCAGGACCTCAGAAACGGTATTTGGCGCATGCCAATACCTTTTACTATGCGCCCAAACTCAATATCAACTTTATTGGCGGCACGAACAATGTGGGCGAGCAGCCCTTTACCTTGTCTGATTATTTTCGATTTTCAGGAGGCATGGAAGGACTTGCTTCTCGTGCTGGATCTCGCGTACAAGTTAATGGGGAGGATTTGGGTATTCCTATGGCTACCCGCTCCAATGCCAATTCCCTTGAAACCAACTTAGCAGCTTTCAATCTCAATTATACCCCATCCTCCAAGTGGAGGCACACGGGCTTTGTTATCGGGTCTACGGCAAACAATGGCTTGGGAAGTAGTTCCCTGCGCACCTACTTGAATACCGGACAAAACAACAAAGAGGAACTCTTGTCTTCCTCTGATGTAGAAAGCAAGTCTGGGTTGGCCAAGTATGCCATTACCTATACCCCGAAAGAAGAGACCTATTTGAAGTACAGCTTTTTTGGGAAGCTTTCTGAGATTCAGAATGGGAACTTGCTCAATTCTAGTTTTGGGGACTTTACCCAAAACATCAACACGCTGTCCTCACGCAATCCCTATGCCCTGCAGCAAAAGCTGGAGTGGTACCATGCCCCTAATGAAGATCAGGTATTCAGCATGGAGATGAACTGGGAGAAAAAGTTTACAGATCCATTCCTGGACCTTACCTCTTCAGTCAAGCCACTGGTAGGCCTGTATGCGATTCCTAATGCAGAAAGTTACCGCCTTCTTCAAAACCAGGAACTCCATACTGGGACATTAGAAGGAGTATTCAATTACTATTACATTCTCAATCCTACCAATCACCTCAATTGGTCCTTAGGGATGCAGCAGCTCAATCAGGATTTTGTGAGTGGATTGAGTCAAGTGGGTTCCAGACAGATTTTTGATGCGTTTGTAAATGACAACGAATTTGATTTCCAAGACATCTACCTCGGAATGAGCTGGAAAACCAAATGGAAGGATTGGATACTCAGTCCAGCTGCAAATCTTCACCGCTACCAATGGAGCGATACTCAGTTGGGAGAAAAATTGGAGCAGGACCGTCTCTTGGTGTTACCTGCGATGTATGCGAAGTGGAACCTGACCTCTAACCGCTCCCTGACCTATCGCTGGGGCACGGAGGCCAACTTTATGGATATCCAAAAGCTGGCTCAGGGCCTGCTCCTCCAAGATTACAACGCCCTTTTTCGAGGGAATCGAGCCTTGGATAATGGCCTTTTCAACACCCATACACTTTCCTATACGCATTTTGACATGTTTTCTGGCTTGATGGTCTTTGGAAATGCCAACTACCAGCGAAAGCGAAATGACCTAGTAACGACCACCGACTTCATTGGAATCAACCGCTTATTTTCAGTGCTCAATGTGGAGCCCGTGAACAAGACCTTGAATGGAGATGTTCGGGTAGACAAATCCTTCAACAAGATGAAGTTTGAGCTCGGTGGAAATTGGAATGCCTTCCAGACCAATTTGTTTTTGGACGATCAGCTGACGCAAAATGAGCAGTTCTCCCAAACCTACGACACCAAGTTGACCAGCACCTTCTTCAAAGTCTTGGAAGCCAAGATTGGGTATTCCTTCACGGCAAACCAATACGTGTCGGGGAGAATCGACAATACCTTTACCACGCATAGCCCCAAGCTCGAAGTGGACTTGGATTTGGTGAAGGGCTTAAAGTTGGTGGCAGATTACACCTATTCGGCCTACCTGAATAAGGCAATTGGCACCCGAAGTGATTTCGATTTCTTGAATGCCTTTTTGGGCTACCAAGGAGCCGAAAGCCCCTGGGAGATCAAACTATCGGTGTGGAATATCGCCGATACCCGGGCGATCCGTAGGGATAGCTTCAGCGAAAGTGTGGTGAGTACCTTCTCGTACTTGGTGCAACCGCGCTATGCGCTGCTTACTTTCAAATACGATCTCTGATTTAAGCACTTCTAAGTAGAGCTTCAAAAATCAAAAAAAATGCCCCCAATTGCTATTGGGGGCATTTGCATGTTTAGTGCTTTCTAAATTTAGATAGCTGCAACCAATTTCACATCCAACTTCACCTCGTCGTAGATCATTTTGTCTGCAAGGTTCTCGAAGTAGCTTCCAGAGCGGAATTTGATGTCAAACTTAGTTCTGTCAAAGGTGATCTGTCCTGTGGCAGTCACTTTTTTGCCGGCTAAAGCTACCTTGGCGGGGAAAGAAATTTTCTGCGTAATTCCTTTGATAGTCAAGTTACCTGTGATGGTGTAGTCCGCACCATTGCTGGATTTGGCTTCGGTAATTTTGAAAGTAGCGGTATTGAATTTTTCTACGGAGAAAAAGTCGTCAGACTTCAAGTGACCAGTAAGTCCGCCTTTGGATTTGGCGTCTGTCAAGTCTTCCACGGTCAAGTTGACCATATCCATGTCAAAAGATCCACCTTTGATTTTTCCGCTGCTGTAATCAAGCGTGGCATTTTTCAAAGGTACGTAACCCCAGTGGGTACCGGTTACTTTAGAAGCTTCCCAGCGAACCTGGCTTTCTGCTTTGTTGACTGTTGCAGGAGCAACAAATTCTGCTGCTGCAAATAGGGTGCTTAGCCCTAGAGCTAGTGTAGCAATTAATTTCATAAGAATTGGTTTTAAGGATTGAAAATAGGTTAGCCTTCCTTTAGATACTTGAGGAAGGCTTTTCGTTTAACGAATTTCTCAAAAAAGTGTTTTAAATAAAAATCAAAGGCGATAGGGGAACTGAAATTTCCAATAGTAAAAAAGTTACCTCTTTTTGGGAGGCATTTTTTACCTTAAGGAAAAAATAGACCTCACGATGAAAAAAACGCTTTGGATTCTCCTCTTCCTTCCCATGCTTACGTATGGGCAAGGCCATGAAGCTCAGTTAAAGAAAATTTACGATGCGGAGCTTTCCTCCGGCCATACTTACGAAAATCTCCGCTACCTCTGTAAGGAAATAGGTAATCGACTTTCCGGTTCTCCAGGAGCTGCCGCTGCAGTGGAATGGACCAAGCAATTGATGGAGAGCTATGGCTTTGACACCGTGTACTTGCAGCCAGTCATGGTGCCCCATTGGGAGCGTGGAGGCAGGGATGTGGTCCGGGTAGTAAATTCAAAAAAACAAGGAACCCTAGAATTAACCTCATTGGCGCTCGGCAATACCCAAGGTACTGGATCAAAGGGCTTGATGGGCCAAGTTGTAGAAGTGAAGGGCCTGGCCGGATTGCAAGCCCTCGGGAACCAAGTGAAGGGGAAGATTGTCTTTTTCAATGGTCCTATGGATCCCACCAAAGTAGATGCTTTTGAAGCCTATTCTGGTGCCGTAGGGCAGCGGGGCTCTGGTGCTGCTGAGGCAGCAAAACTGGGGGCGATCGGTACCATCGTTCGTTCGATGAACAATCGAGTGGATGGCTATGCGCATACCGGAAACCAACGCTATGCACCCAATGTGCCTGCCATTCCGGCTTTGGCAATTAGTACACAAGATGCGGAATTGTTGAGTAGCCTACTTGCAGATCAGTCTGATTTGCAGGTGTACTTGGAATCTCATGGGGAGATGAAAACCGAGAAGCTCTCTTTTAATGTGGTTGGGGAACTTCGTGGCACCGAAAAACCGGAAGAAATTATCGCAGTGGGCGGGCACCTAGATTCCTGGGATGTGGGGGAGGGTGCACACGACGATGGAGCAGGATGCATGCAGGGAATAGAAGTGCTCCGTTTGTACAAGCAGTTGGGATGGAAACCCAAGCGCACTTTGCGGGCGGTGATGTGGATGAACGAGGAGAATGGCTTGCGTGGAGGACAGGAATATGCTCGAGTGGCTAAGGAAAGAGGAGAGAAGCACGTCGCTGCGATTGAGTCCGATTCAGGTGGGTTTTTGCCTATCGGATTTTCTTCTACGGGCACAGAAGCACAGCGGGCCAAAATAGCCTCCTGGGCGGAGTTGTTGCGTCCATACCAGTTGTGGAGCCTTCAGAAGGCAGGTGGAGGGGCAGATATTGGCCCGCTACGTGACCAGGGTACGCTCTTGATCGGTTTACTCCCTGATTCCCAGAAGTACTTTATTTACCACCACACGGAAGCGGATGTCTTTGAAGCAGTGGATAAGCGGGAGTTGGAATTGGGAGCAGCGGGCATGGCCGCCCTTGTGTATCTCCTTGACCAAGAAGGTACTCACTAGAACTTTACTCATTTTGGAAAAAATTCTTAGCGGAATCACCTTTTTTAATGGAAAGAAGACTTTTCCAACTAGAATTTTTCCAAAAAAGCAATACGCATTGATAATCAATAGCTTAGTTAACAGCTAGGTTCAAAAAAATAGGGCTAAGGAAAATTTTCTTTCGTCTGGATCGCATTTCAAACGCTTCCATTCGTGTAAAAATTGCTCCTATTTTAGTTTAAATGACCTGTTCACTAAAAAAAGTTAAAACAGCTACTTGTTTTTTGAATTTAAAAAATGATAACTTTAAAACTCGATTTATTCTGGAAACCATTTAACCTTAATCAAAGTCAATTAAAAAAAAAACTATGAGAAAGTTCATCGCTTTGTTCATGCTTGCAGGTATCCTATTCGTTCCTGCTTTCGCTAACGCTCAAGATGCACCTGCAGAT